>DASYWT010000443.1:0-31811 GCA_035935775.1 Terriglobales bacterium | reverse complement strand
CGGTAATCGAGATCAGGTTCCAGACGCCGAGGAAGGTCCCCGGCAGCAGCATGAACGCCAGTCCGGCGCTGATGTAGCCCATCAGCAGGCGGGAAAGGGCGTTTTCCCGCGCCCGTGTGATCTCAAAGATCTCGTTGGGCGTGAGCGCTCTTCCCTGCTGCACTTCGATGCGTGTGGCCAGATCTGCCATTTTTCCGTAGCACCGTCATCCTGCTCCCGAGGGATTTGGCCAGGAACCAGGCACTGGGTACTAATTTTCCCGCTCCATCTCCACCGCCCGCGGAAACAGAATGTTGTTTTCCAGGTGGATGTGCTGATGCAGGTCGCGCTCGAATTCGTCGAGGGCGCGGTAGAGCGTCTGGAAGCTTATGCAGGCGTCCTGCGGGACCGTGTAGCCGGCGCTCAGCCCGCGCATTTCGTGCAGCGCCTGGCCCGCATCGTCGTGCTCATGGATCATCATCTGCACCGGGTTCTGCACCGTGCCGAACATGGGCGGCACGACGGGACGCCGCTCCAATACCGCCTCTTCCATGCGGGTGATGTAGGGAAACAGAACCTGCTCCTCCTTCATCATGTGCATCGTCAACTCCTGAGAAAGGCCGCCAAACAGTCTCCGGATACTCAGCAGTTCGGGATGGCGCTGGCCGTGGACAGAGCAGACCCTGGCCAGCAGCGGCTCCAGACGATCCAGTTCCTCACGCGTATAGGCGTGATGCGTATCCACAATATGATCAATCAGGTTGGCAAGCGGCTCCGCTTTCCAATCCTTGTTGCCGTTGGCGCTTTTGCTCTGGCCGGCCGTTTGCAGCGATTCCAAGATCCTCTCGGGAGCGACGTCTACGGCTTTACACGCCTCGGCCAGAGACTTGCCTCCACCGCAACAGTAATCAATGCCAAACTTCTCAAATACGCGGGTGGCCGCGGGATTCTCTACCGCCAGGTCGCGCACCGTCTTGTTCAAATCAATGTTCATGCTCGTGCCTCCTAATGCGTTGAGGCTAACCGTTGGGACGAGGCGTGCCCATGACTTTAGTCACGCCAACCGAGCTTGGCCGGCCGCGCTGGGAGTGCTGCTCCTGTGCTACGATTCCGCCTGGCTCACTCACAGTCCACGAGGCTCGAACCATGCAAAAGACGACTGCCGCCCTTGCGGCTCTTTTGGCGTCCGTGCTGTTGCTGGCCGGCTGCCCGACGACCAGGATCAGCGACATCCAGAAGGATCCCGGCAAGTACATGAACAAGGAAATCACCGTAAGCGGCAAGGTAAGCAGCTCCTACGGAGTGCTGGGCATGGGCATGTTTCAGGTAAATGACGGCAGTGGCTCCATCTGGGTGCTGAGCGAGAACTACGGCGTGCCCGGACAGGGCAACGATGTAAACGTCACCGGGCAACTGGTGCAGACCGCCAGCTTTGGCGGCAAGAGCTTCTCGAACGTGCTGCGCGAAACCAAGCCCCGCAAATGACTCTCGGCCAGGCTTTTCCAGCCAGCAGGACATGCCCTGTTTTCGGAAGGGCGCAGCTTCACCTGGGCCGTAAGCAGCCGTCAGAAGCGGCTTCAGCCGCTGAGAGTCGCCCTCCAAAAAGAACAACCCTCAGGGCCTGAAGGCCGAGGTAATTTTCCCGTTCATCGGCTCGGCTAAGCCGACCCCTTCCGAAACCTCTTGTAGCGCCTGCGATCTCGCCGTTCGTTCAATTTACACACTTACCCGATTCCACAATTACTCAATGAGCCCGCTCCAGGCCCTTGCGCAGCACGGCTGCCGCCGAATCCGCGATGGGAAATGTGTCCAATTCGCCGGCACTGATCCAGCGCGCCTCTTCGGCGTCGCCCCCGGCCCGCAGCTCGCCCTCGGTCGGACGGCACAAAAAATCAATTAGCACATAATGGAACTGAATGCGTCCCTGGGCATCGCGCACGATGCGGTCCAGCACCTCCAACACCTCCCCGGCCTCGACGGTAAGGCCGGTCTCCTCCAGCGCCTCGCGGGCGGCGCCGGCGCGCAGAGTCTCTCCGATTTCCAG
The DNA here is from genome assembly GCA_035935775.1 of Terriglobales bacterium. Taxonomy (GTDB): domain Bacteria; phylum Acidobacteriota; class Terriglobia; order Terriglobales; family Acidobacteriaceae; genus JAICWP01. Next base: position 29,788 of record DASYWT010000443.1, on the reverse strand, counting down.
CACGCCGCCGGGAATGGACCACTCTCCCTTCAGCGGCTCATGACCGCGCCGCACCACCACTACGCGATTGTCGGCCACGATCACGGCTCCCACGCCGATCAGCGGCCGGTCAGGATAGTCGCGTTTCATGAAGAAGCAGTCAGCATTCAGCAGTCTGCACTCAGTCATTAACATTGTGCGGTCAATGCGGATTGCTGACGGCAGAGGCTATTTCAGGAAAAAAATTTCCTGGGCGCCACGTCCACAATCCTCCAGCCCTCGCGTCCGTATTCGAATTCGAAGCGCAATTGCGCGCTGCGGTGGAGGGGCTTCGTGCCTTCCTCCAGCGGGCTTCCCTCCAATTCAAACTCGGCGATCACCACGCCGCGCCCGCCCTGCGGCCAGGATTGCTGCAGATGAAAGCCTGCGCGAAAACTATCATATTGCGCGAACAAAGCCACGACGCCGGCGCGAAACTTCGCATAATTCTTCATGCGCGCCACATCGAAAGAGGAGAGCACCTGCTTTTGGTTATTGGTAATAAAACCCCGCGTCACCTGCTCCAGCAGGCGGGAAGCCACGTCGCTGCTGAATTCCTGCGGCGCAGGCGTCCCCCCGGCCAGCGCGGGACAGGCCAACGCCGTGGCCAGCACCAAGGCTGCAATCAGTTCACGCCGAAACATGCCTGCGATTGTAATCTGATTGTGAGTGGAGACTAAAGCGCTGCTCGGCGCCCACTCACGAAGCTGCTACTCAGGAATTGCAAAATCCAGTGCTCTTCGCCTTTTGGCGGCGTTATAATTTTTAGGTCGCTGTTTCATTTATTCCGGACGTAACCAACCCTTCCCCGCTGTTTCGGGCGGATCGTGGGCCAATTTTCGGCGGGCCTTACCTAACTCCATTCAACGTCTCGAAAGGAGAACATTATGTTTGCGAGAATCGTGGAATCCACGGTGAAAGCGGATAAAAGGGACGAGATGCAGCAGCGGCTGCGTACCGAACTGCTTGCTCTTCTGCAGAAGCAACCCGGATTCGTGGACGAAGTCAGTCTGGTTTCGGATCACGATCCCGAGCACATGGTGGCCATCAGCTTCTGGAAAACTCGCGAGGATGCGGAGCGCCATCACCGGGAGAACTTCTCTCGAATCCAGGACATGGTCAAGCCCTACCTCAAGGGCCCGATAAAAGTGGAAACCTACAACGTGGAAGAATCCACTATTCACCGCATTGCTGCCGGCAAAGCGGCGTAAAAAAGCGGGCGTCAGGAGTCAGGAGTCGGGAGTCAGCAAAATCGTTTGACCGCCCAACCCAGGCTGCTGGCGCCCGTTTCCTGTTCCCCTCCGCCCCCCGCTGTTCGTCTCCAAGCTGACTTCCACGCGCTTCTAATATAGGATTTCTCACCGGTTGGTCAGGGTGCCGCTTGAGTTCTGACTCCTGACTGCTGACTCCTGACTACTCGGCCTGGCATCTAAGACTGCACATGGCGCTTGAAGAGTACAAACGCAAGCGGCGCTTCGAAGCGACGCCCGAACCGCCGCCGAAGCTGGCCAAGACGGCGGGAAACCGCTTTGTAGTGCAAATGCACCGCGCCACTCGCCTGCACTATGACTTCCGCCTGGAGATGGAGGGCGTGCTCAAGTCCTGGGCCGTGCCCAAAGGGCCTTCGCTCGATCCTGCCGACAAGCGCCTGGCCATGCAGGTGGAAGACCACCCCGTTTCTTACTTCGACTTTGAAGGCATAATCCCGCCCGGCAACTACGGCGCGGGCACGGTGATGGTGTGGGACGTCGGCACCTGGGAACCGCAGGGAGATGCCCATGCCATGCTGGCCAAAGGCGACCTTAAATTTGCGTTGCGCGGCGAGAAGCTCAAAGGCTCCTTCGTGCTGGCTCACTTGCGCTCCCGCCGGCCCGGCAGCAAGGGCACGGAATGGCTGCTCATCAAGCATCGCGACGAGTACGTTGTGCCCGGCTACGATATTGACCAGTACGACCAGTCCGCCCTCACCGGCCGCACCCTCGACCAGATCGCCGGCGATGAAGGCGCCCGCGAGTGGAAGAGCAGCCGCCCGGCTTCCAAGTCACCGGGCAAAGCCTGGCTGGCCGACGCCATCGCCAGAGCCGATAAAAAAAAAATAAAGCTCAACGCAGAGGCCGCAGAAAAAAAACAAAAGGGTAAAAGAGATGAGAAGCTTCCGGCGAAGACTTCCGGCGTCGCGAGCAACTCACGCAAGAAAGCTGCAGCCACCGCGAACTCTGCGCTAAAGGGGTCCTCGACATTCTCTGCGTTAAATCTTGAAAAAACCAGTGGGGCACGGAGGGCCGCCATGCCCGCCACCATTCATCCTATGCTGGCCACGCTGGTGGACAAACCATTCGATAATCCCCAGTGGCTGTTTGAGATCAAGTGGGACGGCTACCGCTCTCTTGCCTTTCTGGACGGCGGCAAAGCTCGCCTCGTGTCCCGCAACCAGAACGACATGACCAGCCAGTATCCCGAGTTACGCGATCTGCCCGGCCATGTGCGCGCCCGCACCGCCATACTCGACGGAGAAATCGTAGCCCTGGACGACGCCGGGCGCCCCTCCTTCAGCCTGATGCAGCAGCGCACCGGCATCAGCGGCAACGGCCGTCGCATCAGGGCGGCCGACCGGACCGTGCCCATTGCCTATTACGTTTTCGACCTGCTCTACCTCGAGGGCTACGACCTGACCCGCGTTGACCTCGAAAAGCGCAAGCAGGTGCTCGCGGGCATCATTGCCGGGAGCGGTCTGGTGCGCTACTCCGACCACCATCTCGAACAAGGCGTGGCGCTGTATGAAGCCGCCCGGCAGCAGGGTCTGGAAGGCATTGTGGCCAAGCATCGCAACAGCTGCTACGAGCAGAAGCGCAGCCGCGAGTGGCTGAAGATGAAAATCACCCGCAGCCAGGAGTGCGTAATTGGCGGCTACACTGACCCGCGTGGAAGCCGCGAGCACTTTGGTTCGGTCATCCTCGGCCTGTACGACGAGAAAGGCCGCCTTTTGCATGTGGGCCAGGCCGGCAGCGGCTTCAGCGAGAAGACCCATGAAGAGATGTGGCGGCTTCTGCAGAAACTCAAGAGCGATAAGAATCCTTTCGCCAACAAAGTCGAGAGCACGCGCGGCATGCACTGGGTGAAGCCCGAACTGGTGGCAGAGATCAAATTTACCGAGTGGACGCACGAGACCGACAGCGGCGGCGTGAAGATGCGCGCCCCGGTCTATCTGGGGTTGCGCACCGACAAGTCACCCCGGGGCTGCGTCTTCGAGCGGCCGGTGCAAGAAGAGAGCTTGGTCAAGGAGGCGTAATACAAGGTTTCAAGGTTTCAAGGTTACAAGGTTTCAAGGTGCTAAGGTTACAAGGTTTCAAGGTGCCAAGGTGCCCCGGCGCGAGCCTACACGATTTTCTTCTTGCACTTCGGACAGCAGCCCGTCAGCCATGTCGAAGCCCGCGGCTCATAAAGCGGCTGGTGACAAAGCGGGCACGTGTATCCGATCTCGCGGCACAGTTCGTTATCGTGGCGAATAACGCGATAGACGCCGTAGGCTTCCGCCATCACCAGCATCACAACACCTGTTATGAGGCCGGAAAGCTTAGGTTTGTGTGAAGAGTCGCGCGGCACGGCCACTGCCAGCACGAGCAGTCCCACGAACATCACACCCAACAGGGCAAGAATGAGCCGGTTATGAGACTTGGCAATTTTTCTGCGCTTAGCTTCCAGTTCGGCCGGAAGAACCGACTCTATCCACACGTGTGATAACTCCCCGCGCACCCGCGCAAGAATTCTGACTGGATAATGAAACGTCATTATATTCTGCCCGCATGATTCCACCCGCCGGCCAACGCAGTCCATCGCTATGGGTGGGCGGCCTGTTTATTATCTCGGCGCTGGCGCTCCTGTTCGCTGCCGAATTGGAAATCGAAGGCCTGGGGCGAACGCGAAAAGAACAAGTAGAACTTCAGGAGTGGTTGCCGGTCGCGGGCACGGTGGATGCCTGTTATCTTGATCGGCATTATCCCTTTCAGCGCCGGGGCGGAGGAGCCATTTATACGGTTCAGTGTCGTTTCCATTACTCGGTTAACGGCGTCAGCTACGAATCAATGACAGAAACTCTGGGCAACCATCATTCGTTTCGAGATCCGGCGCAACTGCCGGCAGACGCTCTGCGCATGCAAGCATGGGCCACTCAACACAAAAAAGGCTCGACTCAAATCATCCACTATGACCCAGCGAATCCGGCCAAGATCTCTCTCGCGGGGGCCGACGATGAAATTCGAAGCAACACGGCCGCCATCGCCCTAACCAGCGCCAGGCAGGCCGGCCTCTCGGAATCGTCTTGCTGCTGGTTGCCCTTATTGCACGGCGGCTCAGCCTGGGAAGGCGGAAATCCCAGTACCTGCCTTACGACTCCGCGCAATAACTCTGAGGGCCTCCGAAACCTGTGAAACCTTGCAACTTTGAAACCTGGGAGTTGAAGGATGCAAGGATGAGGCCGCTACCAGGAGGAGTACGGCGTGCCTTCCGAGCTGTTCTGGCTGGAACCGCTGTGCACATCCACAATGCCGGGCTCCTGCTGGTCCACGCTTAGCAATACATCCTCCTGATCGGTCGTCCAGGTATCGGCGGAGCCGGTGAAGGGGTCTTTGGGAATCTGCTTGATGTAGCCGGCGCTTACCAGGTCATCCAGCGACTGTGGGGCCTTCTGCTTGTCCAGCGTGTACTGCTGGATGAGCGAGCGCAAGGTGAACAGGTCATCGTGCAGTACCGCCTCGTGCGCGTGCAGGATGGCAGTCTTGTAAATGGGGGCGGCCACCGACACCAGGATCAGGATGATGCTGATAACCATCATCAGCTCGATCAGGGTAAAGCCGCGCCGCTTCCGGGTTGAGTGTCTCCTCACCATTGATCGTACTTGCTGCCGTCCAGGGCGCTGCCTTGTGACTTGCTGAACACGTCAAACACGTTTTGCCCGCCCCAGGAATCCGAGTCAGGATCGTCCTGAGTAGAACGCATTCCCCACTCGTTTTTGCCGGTCATGGGATCAATCGGAATGCGGCGCAGGTAGCGCACCTTTTTGCCGCCCACATCCACGCCGTTGACCAGCGTGTCCAGATCGGGTGGATAGCCATCGGTGCCCGCCTTGATCTGAAAGGCGCCGCGGTCGGCGTCATTTTTGTAGCGGTCAATGGCGTCGCGCATCTCCCACAAGTCGCGCCGCAGTTCCACCTCACGCTCGCGTTGGATTTTCACCCGCACCAGGGGAACAGCCATGCCGGTAAGAATGGCCAGGATACTGATGGCCACGATCATCTCGACGAGGGTGAAGCCGCCGGCGACCCGGCGGAATCGGCTACGCACAGCGGTTCCGGGCCGCGCCAACGGGGAAAAGCGCCCCGTTTTGGAAAACCTGATCAGCATCAACTTCCTTCAGTAATTAAATCGCTCCGCCGCCGGCATTATTGCACCGTCACGGTCGCCTGCGCGCCGCTGGCCTGGATGGGTTGCATGGAGCTGTCGCGCAGCCCGTCGCGCGCGATGTTGAGCGTTGAAGTCCCCTGCCCCTTGGCCAGGAAGGTAATGGTGAACACCTGTCCTTCGCCGGAAACGCCGCCGGAATTGGGCGGACGCGTCGCCGTTACCTGCAGGGTTCCGCTGGAGGGATCATCGCGGTGCACCAGCGCCACCGGCTGCCCGTCGCGCGAAAGCAGGTTGCCGTCGGAAACGTTCACCACTTCCAGCATGTTCGGGTTGTAGGTAATCTGCACCGGCACCGAATACAGGTTCTGCACCTGGCTGAGCGTTACGTTCACCGCGAAGGTTTTGCCCACCGACTGCGTGATGGTAGCCGGATCAAAACTCAGAGTGGCCGTGCCCGACGCCTGCGGACTGGGATTCGGCGGTGCTGCAGCAGGAGCGGGAGTGGCCGCCGGAGCCGGTGCGGCGGGAGCACCCGGTCCTGCCGGCATGGTGACGCTTGCCTGCCGCAGGTCAATGGCGTTGGCCGTGCCCACGTCAATCACGCGGTCATTCATGGCCGTCACGAACTGGCCGCGCACAATGTGCGGCGTCAGCACGAATACGATCTCGCTGTTGCGCCGGTCGGTGCTGCTTTGCGCGAACAGATAGTGCAGCAGCGGAATCTGCGCCAACCAGGGATATCCCGAGAGGCTGCGCACGTCGTCGTGTTCGAACATCCCGCCCAGCAGGTTGACCTCGCCTTCCTTGAGCCGGATTTCGTGTTCGATCTTGCGCTGCCCGATGATGGGCTGCTGGATGCCACCGATGTTGGTGTTTCCGGCCACGTTGGAGACGTCCATCATCACCTTCAAGGTTACCGAGCCGTCGGAGTGCACATGCGGCGTGATGTCAATATTCACGCCCACGTCCAGATACTGGAACTGGGTATTGACCAGCGGGTTAATGCCCACTCCGCCGATGCCCGGCTGGAACGAGCCCGTGGCCACCGGTACGCGCTCGCCGATTTTCAGGGACGCTTTCTGCCCGTCCACCGCACGAATCTGCGGCTCCTGCAGGATGCGGCTGTCGTTATCGCTGTAGAGCGCGGTCGCAGTTGCCGAACTGATGTTCACCTGGAAATCGGTAGCGGTCAGATTAGCCAGTGCGTTCAGGCTGATGCTGCCCGGCGTGCCCGTACCCGTACCCGTGCCGGTATTGGTGCCTGTGTTCGTACCCGTGTTATTGGTGGTATTGGTGGTCAAGTTAGGCTGCAGCGAAACCGTGGCGCTGGTGGGCGGATTGATGCCCAGGGTGTGGACTTTTTCTCGGTTCACCTGCATCACAGCGATGTCCACCAGCACTTCCGGCTTGGCCTTATCAATATCGTCAATCAGCTTTTCCGCCAGTGCCACCTGGTCGGGTGTGCCCCTGACCACGATGGCGTTCTGCGAAGGCAACTGCTGGATCCGGCTGACTTCCAGGATGGTGCGCATGGCATTCACCACGTCCTGGAGCTCAGTCGGAGCCGAGAGGTTGGAAAGATAAAAAGTCTTAATGACGCTCTGTTCCAGTTCCTTGCGCTTGGCCGGATTGTCGGCGGCCACAAAAATCGTATTGGGCGTCACCGGCCGCCAGAAGGTTTTCGATTCCAGGGCCACAATCTCCAGTGCCTGCTGCAACGTCACCCCATTCAACTCGATGTGGATGCGCCGCGAGGTGTAGTCGGGATCGAACAGCACGTTGATGCCGGCCAGCTTGCCGATGGTCTCGTAGGCGACCTTGCTGTCCTCCGTCATCTTGAGAGTGATGGGCGTATTAGAGATGGGCGCCAGTTCCACCGGCCCGCCCGCTTGCTCCAGCATCTTCCCCAGCGGACCCGCAGGGGCTTGCGGCGGCACCTCTTTCCCGGCCGCTTGCGCCTGCTTGATCATGTCCTGGGTTCGCTTGATCTCCTGGGTGGCAATAAAGCTGGAGGGGTCTATGGCAACGGCTTCCTCAAACATCTTCAGTGCTACTTGCAACTGGCCCGACTGACGCAGCAGTTGTCCCTGGTGCACCTTGGTGGCCCCAGCCAGAAAACGCAGGCGCTCAAATGAAGTCCGGTAGTAGAGGTTGTCAGGCTTCAAGTTGTAGGCTTCGCGGTAGTCCTGGTAGGCCTGAACGTAATCCTGCCGCGCTTCTGCCTCTTTGCCTTGGTTGTAAAGGGATTTAGCCTTATCGGCGACGGCGGGGATGCTGACCGCTGCAATCAGCAGCAATATCCCGGACCACCGGGTCAATTTGTGCATCAAGATGCTCCCAAGCAGATTCGACCTGTGGCGCACATGCGACAAGCCTCTCCTGGTAGAAAGAACGGATGGAAAGCGCTTTTTTGCATGAGGAAATCGCATTATAGCATTCAAAAAAGGCGGGTCCGGCAATTACCGAGTGGGGGACGGGTGCGGCTTTTGGTACTATGCCGATGGTGCTAAATGCCTCGCCAGCCTGCACATCCGACGCGTTCCCAGCCGGAGAAGAATCCCCGGCGCGATCCCACCGCTGCCGGCCAGCGTGACGCCTCTGTGAACCGGGCGGCCGCGCACAATTACTTCCTTCTGGAGAAATTTGAGGCTGGAATCGCCCTCACCGGCACCGAAGTCAAGTCGGTTCGCGCCGGCCGCGCTAACCTGAAAGACGCTTACGGACTGATCAAGGACGGCGAATTGTGGCTTTTAAACGCCCACATCGGCCCTTACGAGCACGGAAATATCTTCAACCACGAGCCTCTTCGTACCCGTAAGTTGTTGATGCACAAGGACGAACTGCGAAAGCTTATAGGAAAAACTCAGCAGCGCGGCCTTACCCTGATTCCCACCCGCCTGTACTTCAAAAACGCGCGGGTTAAGGTAGAACTTGCGTTAGCCCGAGGTAAGCAGATGTGGGATAAGCGGGAAACCGAACGACGCCGCACGGCGGACCGCGAGGCGCGCGAAGCCATGGCGCGCGGAAGGAAGCGGGCTTAGAAACCGGGAACGGCGGCTCGGCAGTACCCATTGTCACGTCGTGACAAAATCCGAGACGTAACGAGTTGCGTCTCTACCGAAGCGCTGGCCGACGGTAAACGGCGAAAGCAGGAGTCACGCTGAGGCGCTTCCGCGCCGAGGCAGCGACCGAGGGTGGCGTGGAAATCGCCGTTGCATTTATTACAATGGCCTGCCCGACAAAGAGCTTGCTCAAAACACGTGATATCCGAATCAACTCGATTGAACCTGTTTCACGGAATTTCAATTTGCGGCCTGCTGATACTGCTGGGTTGGGTCGCAATGCCCGCAACGGCGGTTGCGCAAACCGACGAAATTCAGGTCTACGATGCGGAAATCGAACCACCGGGCATCTTCAATCTGATGGTCCACACCAACTTCACGCCCCTCGGACGGACGACCCCATCCTTCCCTGGGGCTATCATCGCCGATGAATCGCTCAATGGAACGGCCGAATGGGCCTACGGCGTTACCCCGTGGTTTGAGCAGGGGCTTTACCTCCCGGTATACAGCTTTTACTCGACGAACCACGGGACGACGCTCAACGGTTTCAAACTTCGCGAACTGTTTGTCCGGCCCCACGCCCACGATCACAAATTCTTTTACGGAGCCAATTTTGAGTTCAGCGTCAATGCCAATTACTGGGAAGACAGCACCATCACTTCCGAGATCAGGCCAATCGTAGGCGTACACTTGCATCCCGTGGATTTGATTTACAACCCTATCCTCGACACGGACTATCGGGGAGGCTTTGGCGGCCTACAGTACAATCCCGCCGGCCGGGTCGCGTACAACCTGAATGACAACTGGGCGCTGGCGCTGGAAGAATATTCCGGTTACGGCACGCTGCATCACTTTGTCCCATACGATCAGCAGTTTCACGAGCTCTGGGCCGTCATGGATCACGCCAGCAGTAAATCACTCGGGATTAATGTCGAAGCCGGCATTGGCTTCGGTTTGACGCCGGCGTCTGACAAAATCACACTCAAATTGATGCTCTCGCGCAACCTAAACTCGCGCCGATGGCGGCCGTGAGCCCATCGCTTCAAGGCTATCCTTAGCTGACCGAACATGCCTGGCGACAACACCGATCTGGTTAGTCGTTAGTGCTGATCGCCTGAGATTTCCTGCGCTGTCATGCTGAGTGAGGACGCGCCATACAAATGCGTGTCCGAGTCGAAGCACCTTGTGGTTCTCCCGGATGGAATCGCTCTAACGCATCGAGTCCATCGTTCGTTGACGGAATATTGCTGTCCGCCACACAACCATGCATCAGCGGCCAGGGATAGGAGCACGATACAATGCGCCCATGGCAACTCTGGCGGGTAAGACGCTATTCATCACCGGCTGCAGCCGCGGCATCGGGCTGGCCCTTGCGCTGCGCGCGGCACGCGACGGCGCGAATATCGTGGTCACGGGCAAAACCACGGAGCCGCATCCCAAGCTGCCCGGCACCATCCACAGCGCAGCTAAAGAAATCGAGGCCGCCGGCGGAAAGCCCCTGCCCATCGCCATGGATATTCGCTTCGACGAGCAGGTGCACGCCGCGGTCGAGCAGGCAGTGCGGCAATTTGGCGGCATAGACATTCTGGTCAACAACGCCAGCGCCATCAGCCTGACGGGTACGTTGCAAACGCCGATGAAGCGCTACGACTTGATGATGGGCATCAACGTGCGCGGCACGTATTTGTGCTCGCAGGCCTGCCTGCCGCACCTGGCCAAAGCCGCCAATCCGCACATCCTGAATTTGGCGCCGCCGCTGGACATGCGCCCCAAGTGGTTCGCCCCCACGCTGGCCTACACCATGTCGAAATTTGGCATGAGCATGTGCGTGCTGGGCATGGCGGAGGAATTCCGCAAGCAGGGCATCGCGGTAAACGCGCTGTGGCCGCGCACCATTATCGCCACCGCCGCGCTGCAGGTGATTCCCGGGGCGGAGCCGCAGCGCGGGCGCACGCCGGAAATTGTGGCCGACGCCGCCTGGCATATCCTCACGCGCGACAGCAGAAGCACCACGGGCAATTTCTTCATTGACGACGAAGTGCTGGCAGCGGCCGTAAGCGATTTTTCCCGCTATGCGGTCAACCCCGGTGCCCCACTCAAGAGCGACATCTTTATGGACTGATTCACCGGACTTGGGCCGGAAGCCAACGGCCTTCTTCCCTGCTCGCATCTACCCGAGCTGGAGGTCTCTTTATGAGCCGACTGCTTCTGCTTTCCTTTTCCCTGCTTGCCTTTTCCATGAGCGGCCTGGCGCAACAGTCCAACTCCAGCCAGAGCTCCACTTCGAAGAAAACCGCTGAGCAGACCATGACCGGGAGTCGGTTCGTCTCCAGCAGCTCCAAGCAGACGCAGCACATCACCGGCTGCCTGGAAAGGCAAAACGGCCAGTACATTCTGCGGGAAAGAGGCGGGAAGGTCGCCAACGTGACCAGCACCCTGGATCTGGCCTCACAGGTCGGCCATGAGGTGACCGCGAGCGGGACCTGGCAGCCCCGCTCGAATGCTGAAACACCCAATGAACAAAACAAGAATGGCGTGGTGGACAATCCCAATCAATTATTGGAAATCGGCCACCTGAAGATCCGCTCCAACACCTGCAAGTAAGGCCGGGTCCAAGACGTAACAAGTTACGTCTCTACCGGCTGTTTTTCCCATATCCAGACGTTGCTTGCGACGTCTCGCGTTGATCGAAAAGCAGGTGCTTCGCTGCGCTCAGCATGACAACATCAGGGGGAATTTGAGACGTAACAAGTTACGTCTCTACCGAAGCGGTGGCAAATGGTAAATGGCGAAAGCAGGCGTCATGCTGAGATGCTTTAGCGCCGAAGCATCTCGCGTGCACCAGCAAGATTGGTCGGCAGTGCACGCGAGATCCCTCGGGCCTGAAGGCCCTCGGGATGACGCCAGCAACAAACGATGGTAGAGAAGTTGCTGGCAACGCCTCGCGTGTATAGAAAAGCAGGTGCTTCGCTGCACTCAGCATGACAATTTTAGGGCGCGATTTGAGACGTAACAAGTTACGTCTCTACCGGAAAAAATCGTGGTAACAAGTCAGGTCTCGACCGGTGCTCGCGCTTCGCTCGGGATCATGTCTGCGAAAACGAATCCATCCCGCGTAACCACTTCGCCGGCGGCAACCGGTATCGGGCGCTGGAACATCGGTCCGGCATAGGCAAATGAGTGGAACTCTCCCCGCTCCCCGCAGGGATCAACCCCGGACGGCAGGTCCTCCAGCAGACGTTCGTCAAACTCCCGCCCGGCGAAGCCCGCATCCAGCACTCTGGGGTCAACGCAGGTCAGCTTGGCGCGCAGTCCGTGGGAAATCATCTGCCGCGCCAAGTCTGCCGTCGGAAGCCCCCAGATTGGAAACAATGGCTGCAGTCCTGTGTCCCGCATCTGGTTTTCGCGATAGGCGCGCACATCTTCGAGGAACAAATCGCCAAAGGCTACGGCCTCAATCCCCTGAGCAAGGGCTCGGTTGCAAGCGGAGCGCATGGCAGCTTCGTAGTCCGCATTCGAGCAGGGCCAGGGCAGCTCCACCGGCCACAGTGGAATCCCCGCCGCCTCCGCCTGAGCTTGCACTAACTCGCGGCGCACTGCGTGCATAGCTACCCGATTCGCCGCCTGGTTGAATGTGGTGAGAAGCCCAGCCACCTCATATTCGCGGCGGTGCTTCAGCACATGCAGCGTCCAGGCGCTGTCTTTGCCGCTGCTCCAGGAAAGAAGAATGCGTTTAGCCACTGCTCTTGCACCTCAATGGCGGAGGGTTTACAGAATGCCGAATTACCTATGCGCCCGGATGCACCAGGTGGATCAGGCAGTAAGTGAGGGCTGCCACGATGCCGGCGGCGGGGATGGTCAGAATCCATGCCCACACAATTTTTCCCGCGACGCCCCAGCGCACTGCTGACAGCCGGTTGACCGCTCCTACCCCCACAATGGCGCCGGTAATGGTATGCGTGGTGCTCACCGGAATGCCGGCCAGAGCCGTGCCAAACAGCGTGATGGAGCCCGCTGCCTCGGCGCAAAAACCGCCAAACGGCTTCAGCTTAGTGATCTTCTGTCCCATGGTGCGCACGATGCGCCAGCCCCCGAAGTAAGTGCCCAGCCCCATGGCCGTATGAGCCAACAGAATAATCGGCCAGTGCCAGTGGCCCCAGCTGCCGGAAAGCTGCGCTTTGTTCATGTAGCCGGCAGCATAGAGGGCCCCGGCCACAATGCCCATAGTCTTCTGTGCGTCGTTGCCTCCGTGGCCCAGGCTGTAGCCCGCCGCCGACAGCAGCTGCAGCTTCCGAAACCAGCTATCCACCTGCCGCGGAGATTTGTCCTTAAACAGCCACAGCACGGTGATCATGAAGAACAGCGCCAGCACCAGCCCGATGACCGGCGCCAACACGATGAATACGAGGGTCTTGGTCCAGCCCGAAGGAATGATCACCCCAAACAGCGCCCGGCCCACGCCCTCCTGCAGCGCGGCCTTGGTCATTGCGGCGCCGGCGTAGCCGCCGATCAGAGCGTGCGAAGACGAGGTAGGCAGCCCCCACCACCAGGTTAGAACATCCCACACGATCGCCCCAAGCAAGGCCGAAAGCACTACAAACTGGGTCACATAATCCAGGTTGATCATGCCTTTTCCGATGGTGTGGGCCACGGCAGTGCCCAGAAAAAACGCGGCAATAAAGTTGAAGAAGGCGGCCCAGAAGACCGCCAGGGTGGGCGAGAGCACGCGCGTGGACACGACCGTGGCAATGCTGTTGGCCGCGTCGTGGAAGCCATTCAGGAAATCGAAAACAAAGGCAATGCTGACCGTGACGATGACCAGCACCAGTCCCGAGTTCACCTTCTCTGCCTCGCCATGTTGGGGTTAAGAGAATTCAGAACCATTCAGGCGCTCTTCAGCACTACTGCTTCCAGCACATTGGCAGCGTCTTCCGCCTTGTCCGTGGCAGTTTCCAGGACTTCGTAGAGCTCCTTCATTTTGATGAGCGAGATGGGATCCTTTTCCTGCTCGAACAGGCGGGCGATAGCCTTGCGGCTGACCAGGTCAGCCTCGTTTTCCAGGCGATTGATTTCCACGCAGTGTTCCAGCACGTGCTGGTTCTTCTCCAGGTTAGACACCGCCGTTGCCAGTTCCTCGCTCTGCTGCACGATGATGCCCGCCAGTTCGGCCGCGGGCGGCGGAGGCGCGCTGATTTTGTACATGACCAGCCGCACGGCCGCCGAGTTCATGAAGTCCAGCACGTCGTCCAGGGAGGAAGCCAGGCGGTGTATATCCTCGCGGTCAAAAGGAGTGATGAACGTCTGATTCAGCTTGGTGATGATGGCGTGGGTCATGTCGTCGCCGCGGTGCTCGAGTTCCCGAAACTGCTCCACCGCCTTCGGAATCTCACTGTGGTTGCTGAGCATGCGTTGCAGCAGGCGCGCCGCGTTGGTGAGGTTATTGGAAACCTCGGCAAACATCTCGAAGAACTTCGTTTCCTTCGGGATAAACCGCACCATGCAGGTGGTATGAGCTCCTTGGTCAGGCTCTAGGCGGACACGGCTACTATTCCACACACCTGCGGGAGCGTCAATGACAGGAATGACCTCTGGACTGACCACCGCGAAATGCTGGACCTTGCGGGAGCAGGTGGGGAGAAGCGTCCTGCGCTCGACCGGTTCAAGGTCGCGGCGAGGTGATCACGTCCGCCAGGATCGGTCGCGCGTAATACCCCTTGCGCGCGTGTACGTGCAGCTTTTTGCCGAAATGCCGCGCCACAATACGGATGCCGCGAAAATGGCCGTCCGGCCTGAATTCCGCCGGCCGGTACGATACCGCGTAGCGGTTTCGCAGCTCATCGCGAATGCGGGCAAACGCTCTGGTCACCTGCTTTTTCGAGTTGGGAAACAGGGCTTGCCCGCCGCTTTGCTCAGCCAGGTTCTTCAGCGCCTCGTCGCCAATCAGATTCAAGCCCCGCGGATTGCTGCTGATGGCATAGATGGTCACCTCATCCCACTGCGCTATCTGGGCGGCATCTTTGAGCGAATGTTGGCTGGCATTATCGTCGCCATCGCTGATCAGCACCAACACCCGCGCTACCGGCTGTTGGTCCCCGCTCTCAGCCAGCTTTTTGCACGCGCTGCTCACCGCATCGAATACCGCCGTGTCGCCCTGGTCATCGTGCAGATGATGCAGGGCTTTGCCTATCTCTTTTGGCTGATTGGTAGGGTCCTGCATCATGCGAAGCCCGTGCGAGAAGCCGGCTACGAACACCAGGTCGTGCTCCTGGTCCGCCACTTCTTTTACGAACTGGCTTGCAGCCTGGGTTTCGAAGCGAAAGCGGTCGCTGACCGAGCCGCTGGTGTCCACCAGCAGACCCAAGCGCAGGGGCAAACCCTGCTCGTTGCGGAAGTCCATGACCTCAGCCGGCGGCCTTTTATCGTCCCGCACCTGCACATCTTGCCGCCGCAAACCGGCCACATACTTGCCTTTCTGGGTTGCGGTGAACATCACGGTCACTTCGTTCACCTGCCGCCGAAATACCCAGCTCCCGTTGCTGTCCACGCTCGGGAGTTGTCCCGGTGAGTCCAGAGCCTCCGAAGCTACGCCCGGAGTGTTCGCCGGGACCACCTCCTGCGCTGCGGCACGTGCTCCTACAAGCTGCGGGAGGCCGAGTCCGAGCAGCACCACCACCGTCAAGCAATTCTTACCAGACATTGTTCAACTACCGGGAGGGAAATGATCTAATCTGCCGCGCGCTTGGGAAGATGCCCGGTCATATGTGGGCGTTGGCCGGATCTTCGACAATTTCCGCAGCCCCGCACCCGTGAATTGCTCCGATTGTCTCTCGTTAATTGTGTTTCTTCAATCGCTGCAGCCGGCGCGCGGCCTCCTCCAGCGTCGCATCCTTCTTGCAGAACGCAAACCGCACCTGCTGCGCCCCTTGCGCCGGCTGGCTGTAGAAGCTTGATCCGGGCACCGCGGCGATTCCCTCCTCTTTGACCAGGTGGCGTGTGAACGCCAGGTCGTCGGCGAACCCAAAACCCCTGATGTCCGTCATCATGTAATAGGCGCCGCGCGGCCTGTAGGCCTTGAATCCGGCTCCACTCAGGGTGGCGTGCAACCGGTCCCGGCGCCTTTGATAGCCGCGGGCCAGCTCCGCGTAGTAGCTCTGGGGAAGGGACAGGCCCACGGCCGCCGCTTCCTGCAAAGGAGCCGGTGCTCCCACAGTGAGAAAATCATGCACCTTGCGGATAGCATCACACACAACCGCGGGTGCAATCGCCCACCCTACCCGCCAGCCGGTCACACTGTAAGTCTTCGAAATTCCATTGATGGTAATTGTGCGCTCGTCCATGCCCTTCAGGCTTGCCATGGATATGTGCTCTGCCCCGTCATAGAGAATGTGCTCGTAGATTTCGTCGGTGATGGCCAGGGCGTTGTGCTGCTGACAAAGCTCCGCTATTAACTGCAATTCTTCCCGCGTGAACACCTTGCCCGTGGGATTGTTGGGCGTGTTCACAATGATGGCCTTGGTATGGCGGTTGAAGGCGCGCCGCAGTTCGCCTTCATCGAAGGTCCATTCCCCAGCGGGGTCAGCGGGTGGACGCAGACTTACGAACCGCGGCCGGGCCCCGGAGAGAACTGCGTCCGGGCCGTAGTTCTCGTAGTACGGCTCGAAGCTGACAATCTCGTCGCCGGGATTGGTCACCGCCATGAGCGAGGCAATCATCGCCTCCGTCGAGCCGCAGCACACCGTGATGTTCTTCTCCGGATCAACCTCCATTCCCTGCCACACCTTGGCCTGCCGGGCAATTGCCTGGCGCAGGCTCTTCGCGCCCCAGGTGATGGCGTACTGGTTGACGTCGTTCTCGATGGCCTGCTGCGCTGCCCGTTTCAGTTCCGCTGGGGCAGGAAAATCAGGAAACCCCTGGGCCAGGTTCATGGCCCCGTAGAGCTGCGCCTGCCGGGTCATCTCCCGGATTACGGATTCCGTGAAGCGCTCCGCCTTTTCGCTGACCAGGCGCTTGCCCTGAACTTCGCTGCCTGAAAACCCTGCCGACCCTCCTGTGGTTTGGCCTGGCACGCTTCCGACGGCAGCTTTCAGCCTCGGACGCTTCGTCTTAGTGGCTACCGGCGCGCTGGTAATGGTCGCCTGCGACTTCCTGGATCCGTTCTTTGCCATAAGAATTGAAAGATTTTACTTGATTGCGGCTCTCGCCACTTGTGCTGCGGTACAGACGTTGCTTGCAATGTCTCCATAGCGCGTAAGGCCGAGACGTAACAAGTTACATCTCTACCGCGGACCTCCCTTTCCGGACTGAGTGCTGATTGCTGAGAGCTGAAAGCTCGTTCTTACTCGTGCTTGAACGCCGCGTCGAACGCCACGTTCGAGGGTGTCAGCTCCAGTCGCCGCACCAGCGCCAGCGCCTGGGGCGCCCCCTGCTCGCGGTCCATGCCGTTGTCTTCCCACTCGATGCTCAGCGGCCCGCCATAACCCACATCGTTCAGCGCGCGGAACACGCGCTCGAAGGGGACCCCTCCTCGTCCTGGTGAGACAAAATCCCATCCCCGCCGGTGATCGCCGAAGAAAAGGTGAGAGGAGAGAATTCCGTTGCGTCCGTCCAACACCCGTACCGATTCTTTCACGTGCATGTTGTAGATGCGGTCGCCGAAGCGGTGCACGAACGCCACCGGATCCACCATCTGCCAGTGCAGGTGGCTGGGATCGAAATTGATTCCGAACTCCGGCCGCCGGCCGATCGCTTGCAGCGCGCGGTCGGTCGTCCAGTAGTCGTACGCGATCTCGCCGGGATGCACTTCCAGCGCGAATTTCACTCCCACCTGGCCGAACACATCGAGGATCGGCTTCCAGCGCGCCGCAAAATCCTGGTATCCAGCTTCAATCATGGACGGCGGTACCGGAGGAAACATGGCCAGCGCGTGCCAGATTTTGGAACCGGTGAAGCCATTCACCACCTTGACGCCAAGCTTGGCGGCCGCCCGCGCGGTGTCCATCATGCGCTGCGCTGCCCGCTGGCGCACTCCCTCCGCTTTGCCGTCGCCCCAGACTTCCGGCGGCAGAATGCCCTGGTGCCGCTCGTCAATATTCAGGTCGCAAACCGCCTGGCCAACCAGGTGCGCCGAGATGGCGAAGCACTTCAGCTTGTGACGGTTGAGAATTTCCCACCGCGATTGGCAGTAACCGGAATCCGCCAGCGCCTTTTCCACTTCGAAGTGGTCGCCCCAGCAGGCCAATTCCAAACCGTCGAAACCCCAGTGCTGTGCTTTGGCCGCCAGCTTCTCCAAGGAAAGATCCGCCCACTGTCCCGTAAATAAACAAACCGGCCTTCCCATTTCTTCTCCTGCCGTGCAACCCTGGAGCGGCAATGCTTTTCGGTAGAGACGTGATTTGCAGCGTCTCAAGACGTAACAAGTTACGTCTCTACCCATATTATTTGTGGCGCGGGGCGCCGTCGCGACCGATCCAACTGGGTACCAGGTACTGGGTACCATCTACTCTATTCGAACCCAATTCCTTTCATCGCCGGATAAAGCTTGCGGTACTCGCGATAACGCGCGTCCATGTGCTTCACAGCGGGGGATTCCGGCTCAACCCGCGACGCAATCCGAATCACCGCTTCGCAGGCGGCATCCACAGAGGGCCATGCGCCCGCACCCACACCCGCCAGCACCGCCGCCCCATAGGCCGCGCCCTCCTCCACGGCAGCTATCTCCACTGCCCGGCCGTAGATTTCCGCCTGAATCTGCCTCCACACCGGCGAACGCGCTCCTCCACCTCCCAGGCGGATGCTTTCGACGGGTACCTTCATCTCCGCAAAAATTGTCAGAGTATCACGCAGGCTGAAGGTCACGCCCTCCAGGATGGCGCGCACCACGTGGGCTCGCGTGTGGCTGGCGGTCAGCCCAACCAGCGCCGCCCGCGCCGCGGGATCCAGATGCGGTGTGCGCTCGCCCATGAGGTAGGGCGCCCACAGCAGGCCTGCCGCCCCAGCAGGCACATTAGCCGCCTCTGCGCACAGACGTTCATACGGATCGCGGCCATCGTCCGCGCCTGCGCCGAACTGGTCGCGAAACCAGCGCAACGAAAGCCCGGCTCCCTGGGTTACGCCCATGACGTGCCAGCACTCCGGAACCGCATGGCAGAAAGTGTGCACCCGTCCCAGCCGATCGAGCGCCGGCCGGTCGGTGGCCGCAAACATTACGCCAGAGGTGCCGATGGTCGCGCTCACCGCGCCCGGACGCACCACTCCCAGCCCAACCGCGCCCGCGGCCTGGTCGCCCGCGCCCGCCACCGCGAGCGTGCCTGCTTTCAGCCCAGTGGCTTGGGCAGCCTCGGCGGAGATCCCTCCCACCACGTCTGGCGACTCCACCACCGGCGGTAGCAGCCGCTCATCCACCTCCACGGCCTGCGCCACTTCTGCCGACCAGCGCCGGTGAGCCACGTCGAACAGCAGCGTGCCGGAAGCGTCAGCCACGTCCATGCCCCGTTCGCCGGTCAGACGAAAGCGCACATAGTCCTTGGGCAGCAGCACGGTGCGCACCCGCGCCCACAACTCCGGTTCATGTTCGCGAACCCACAACAGCTTGGGCAGCGTGAACCCGGTGAGCGCCGGATTGGCTGTGAGCTCAATCAGCCGCTTGGCGCCGATCTTTTCCGTAATCTCCCAGCACTGGGGCGCGGTGCGCTGGTCGCACCAGATGATAGCCGGACGTAAGACCTCGCCGCTCTCATCCAGCAGCACCGCGCCATGCATCTGCCCGGAAAAGCCGACGGCAGCGATGCTTTCCGCGGCCACGCCCCGGGTCAGCACGGCCCGCACCGCCTCCTGCGCGACCCGCCACCAGTCGCGCGGGTCCTGCTCCGCCCAGCCGGTTTGCCGCGAAGTGAAGTGGGCGTGCTCTGCGCCGGCTGCCGCGAGCACTTGCCCGCGCTCGCTTACCACCACGGCGCGCGTGCCTCCGGTGCCCACGTCAATGCCGAGAAAATTCATCTCCAACTACCGGGTGTTTCTATTCGGACAGGCACGATTACATGGCCGCCTGAATTCCGTCAACTTGTGGCAACTGCCCCAGGCCGAACGCTGCTTGCCGGATGCTCAAGACGCTTTAATGTTAAACTATTATTTACCCGCATGCCCCGCCACTTCCACGGCACTCCGCGCCAGGAACGCGCTCTCTCCGCCTACGTCAAGCTGCTGCGTGCCAGCGAAAGCGTTCGCGCCGAAGCCGGCCGAACCTTCGCCGGGCAAGGCCTTTCCCCCAGCCAGTTCGCCGTCCTCGAGGCGCTTTACCATGTTGGCCCCATGTGCCTGAGCGAACTGGCCCATAAAATCCTCAAAACCAGCGGCAATCTCACCATGGTAGCCGGCAATTTGGAGAAGCGCGGCCTGGTGGTCCGCCAGCAATCAGCCGAGGACCGCCGCTTCGTCAGCTTGGCCATCACCGACAAGGGCCGCAAGCTCATGGCCCGTGTCTTCCCTGTCCACCTGGAGCGCATTGTGGAGTTGATGAACCGCCTCAGCCCGGCTGAGCAGGAGGAATTTGCGCGCCTCTGCCTCCGGCTGGGCAAAAACCTCTAATTTGGCACTGGTAGTGGGAGGTTGGCGGCAAGTGGCCTTCCGCTTAGTTCTGCTGTTGTCCAAAGCGCCAGCTACCAGCTACCGGTTTGTTGAAACTATTTTAATGTTAAAGCATCTATTGTTCTTGAAAGGAGGCCGCCCATGATCACCCTGCGTCCGGCCGATAAACGCGGCCAGGCCGATTACGGCTGGCTGCATACCCGATATACGTTTTCTTTCGCCGATTACTACGACCCCGAACACGTGCATTTCCGTAGTCTGCGCGTGATTAACGAGGACCACGTAGAACCTGGCCACGACTTTGGTACCCACCCTCATCGCGACATGGAAATCATTACCTACGTCCTGGAAGGGGCCCTCGCCCACAAGGACAGCATGGGCACGGGTTCTACCATTCGTCCCGGCGAAGTGCAGCGCATGAGCGCCGGCACCGGCGTGCTGCACAGCGAGTTCAACCACTCGCCTTCCGAGGAGGTCCACCTGCTGCAAATCTGGATTCTGCCGGAACGCAAGGGTATTGAGCCCGGCTATGAGCAGAAGGAATTCCCCCGCGAGGGCAAGCTCAACCGTCTGCGCCTGGTCGCCTCGCCAGACGGCGAAGAAGGCTCCGTCACCATCCATCAGGACGCGCGCCTTTACGCTTCCGTTCTGGAACAGGGCAAAAGCGTGCGCCATGAACTGGGCCAAGGCCGCTATGCCTGGGTGCAGGTGGCGCGCGGCGAGGTCTCGCTCAATGGCACGACCTTGAAAGCTGGGGACGGCGCCGCCGTGGAACGCGAGGCCGCATTGGAAATCACCGGCCAAGCGCACAGCTCGGAATTCCTGCTGTTTGACCTGGCGTGAAACCGTCGACGGTTGACGGCTGACGGCCGCCTTCACTATCTGTCAGGGTTGTCAGCCGTCAACTTTCGGTCAATCCAAATGGCCGAGAGCCGATCACCGCCAGCCCACGACC
Organism: Terriglobales bacterium; assembly: GCA_035935775.1. Classification (GTDB taxonomy): domain Bacteria; phylum Acidobacteriota; class Terriglobia; order Terriglobales; family Acidobacteriaceae; genus JAICWP01. Next base: position 8,770 of record DASYWT010000443.1, on the reverse strand, counting down.
AACGGCACTTGATAGAGGAGAGCAGTATGTTACGCAAGCTGTTTCAGACGAATAACGACCCAGTACTCACAATCGTCCGCCTCGTGCTGGGTGTAGTCTTTTTTGCCCACGGCGCGCAGAAGATGCTGGGCTGGTTTGGAGGCTATGGCTTCAGCGGCACCATGGGATTTTTCGAGCACAGCGGAATCCCCGCGGTCTTTGCCTTCCTGGCCATTACTGCGGAATTTTTTGGCGGTATCGGTCTGCTGCTTGGCCTGCTCAGCCGCGTCGCGGCTTTCGGCATTACCTGCAACATGCTGGTGGCCATCGCCACCCTTCACCACCGCTTCGGGCTATTCATGAACTGGACGGGTCAGCAGAAAGGTGAAGGATTCGAGTATCACCTGCTCGTCCTGGCCATTACTTTCCTGATCATGGCTCGCGGCGGCGGCGCTTTGTCACTCGACCGACTGCTCAGCCGTCGGGCACGTTCGCAGGTGGAATTCAAACCAGAGGCGAAGGCTGCCTAGCAGGAGCGTGGCGCCAGCCATCATGCCCGCCTGGGCGTGATGGCCTGCCTGGCCGGCTTGTCCGCTCTAATAGATGGTTGGCCTTTAGTCATCTTCCTTCGCTCAAACTTAAGCTCTAGACTGGCGTGCTGAGACCGAGTTTTGGAGGAGAGAAAGACCATGTCATCCACTGCCTCAGCGATTGTCGGCGCCAGCCACCGGAAATGCGCTTTTTGCGCCGAAGAAATCCTTGCCGCAGCCAAGAAATGCAGGCATTGCGGCGAGTTTGTGAGCACCCCGCTTTCCATGACCGTGGGAGTGCTATTTGCCTTAGGAGTGGTAATTGCCTGTCTTATGGCGGGGAGCCCAGAACGCGTAACCGTCGTTGGGGTGTGGGCGATTTTCGCGCTGCTGTTCTCCAAAACATTCGGCCGGGGCTGAGCAGCGGTCCGCGGCTCGAAGTGGCTGCGGGATTCCGTTCTTGGCTACTGGCTACCGCTCTGCCTCCACTTCCACCTTCACTTCCGGGGTCGCAACTGCGACCGTGCCATAGAGCGGTCAACGCCCCTTGAACCCGCCGATCAGGCGCTCACCCTCCTGCCGGCTCACCCCCTCCAAACGGAATTTCAGATGTACGGAGTTGAGCAGGCTCACGTCCGGCCGCACCGGTCGCGAACGGTCCTGCATGCTGGAAATTTCCACCTCCACCTTCTTCAGCGGCAGCTTCTCGCTTTTCGCAATTACCTGCACCAACTCCACCCCGCACGCGGCCACCGCCGCCAGGAAAGCCTCTACCGGCGTGATCTCCTCCCCTGGGCACCCGTTCTGCTCCGGCCCATCCACCACCAGATGGTGATTGCGGGCGCTGCACAGCACACGTCCAAACGTCTCTGTCGAAGCCGCATTAACAGTGTACCGCCGCACTTCCGCCATACATTCCTCCATAGGACGACCACCCATTGTAATCACCGACTAAGGTGAATGAGTCGGGGACCCCGCATTTGGCCGCCTCGACCGACGTTGATGGTCATAACGAATCTCGGGGCCAAATAGGGGGATTCTTTCTCACTGCGCAATTTCGACAGATGTGTAACGGAGACCGCGGAGTTAGCGGCTGAGCGGCGCACAATCGGGAACGATCGGGAACTCACCCACTTTTGCCCGCCCCGTCATGGCGGAAGCGTTGGCGTATGCGGGCAGTGGGGCACCCGTTCTTCCGAATGCTGACTGGAAACACTCCTTAGTCCGCCGTGTGCGCGGCGATCTCGGGCTCCGATATTTCCCGGATCGCGCCTATGCCCTTCGCCTTGCGCGTAGTCAGGCTCTTCACAATCACATACAGAACGGGAATAAACAACAGATTGAGAATGGTGGAAACAATCATGCCGCCCACCACCGTTGTGCCCACGGAGTGGCGGCTGGCCTGACCGGCGCCGGAGGCAAACACCAGCGGCAACACGCCCAGAATGAAGGCGAAGGAGGTCATCAGGATAGGCCGCAGGCGAATTCTCGCCGCCTCCACCGCCGCTTCAGAAATGGAGAGCCCGCGCCTTCGCAGCTGTTCGGCGAATTCCACAATCAGAATGCCGTTCTTGCTCGCCAGGCCGATCAGCATGACCAATCCGATCTGGCAATACACGTCATTCAGCAGACCGCGCATGGCCTGGGCACCCAGCGCCCCCAGAAGCGCCATGGGCACGCCCAGAAGAATAATGAAGGGCAGGGTGAAGCTTTCGTATTGTGCCGCCAACGTCAGGTAGACGAAGAGCAGGCCCAACCCGAACAGGCGGATGGATTGCCCACCCGATTTAATCTCTTCCAGCGACAGGCCGGTCCACGAATAGCCCATGCCCAGCGGCAGCACTTTTTTCGCCAGGTCTTCCATGGCGTTGATGGCTTCACCCGAGCTGTAGCCGGGAGCCGGAGAGCCGTCAATTTCGGCCGAGCGGAACAGATTGTAGTGACTGATGATCTGCGGCGCGGTGGTTTCGCGCACGCTCACCAGGCTTTCCAGTGGCATCATCATGCCCTTATCGGAGCGCACGTAGTACTGGTGAATGTCGCGCGGCTGGGAGCGGAACTGCTTGTCGGCCTGGACGTACACCCGATAGCTGCGATTGTTGAAATCGAAGTCGTTGACGTACTCCGAGCCCATGTAAACCTGCAGCGCATCGCTGATCTGGCTGAGCGGCACGTCCAGGCTCTTAGCCTTTTCCCGGTCAATGTTGACCACGAACTGCGGGTCGTTGGCCGTGAAGGAACTGAACAGCCCGCTCAGATCCTTGCGCGCATTGCCCTCTCGTACCATTCTCTGGGTGGCGTCATAGAGGGCGTTGGGCGTAGTACCGCCTTCGTCCTGAATCTCGAACTGAAAGCCGCCAAAATTGCTCAAGCCCTCGATGGGCGGCGGCGCAAACGGCACCACCATGGCCCCGGAAATCGCGCCCAGTGGCCCGCGCAGGCTGCCGATAATTGCCTCCGACGACTGTTCCTTCTGCTTGCGCTCGCTGATGGGGGCCAGGTTGACAAAAGCGATGCCGCTGTTGGGGCTGGCTCCGGCAAAGCTGAACCCGGCCACGCTGAATACTCCCTGGATGTTCTGGTTGCGCGCCAGCACCTCTTGCACCTGGTCCATGATCTTGGTGGTGTAGCCCAGCGATGCGCCCTCGGGAGATTGCACGGTCACCATGAAGTAACCCTGGTCTTCGTCGGGCACGAACCCCGTGGGGACTTTCTGGAATACCCAGTAGGTCAAGCCCAGGCCCACAAAGAACAGCACCAGCAGCACCCAGCGGAAGCGCAGCGCCCGGCGCGCCGTATTCCGGTAGGTGACAGTTACGCCATGGATGGCGGTCTCAACCGATGAGAAGAAACGGCCCTTCCCTGTCTCGCCGCGCAGAATCAGCGCCGACAACGCGGGCGTGAAAGTCAGCGAGTTGAATGCCGAAATGACGATGGAGAATGCAATAGTCAGCGAAAACTGCTTGTAGAGGAGTCCGGTGGTTCCGGGGAAAAACGCCACCGGCACGAACACCGACACCAGCACCAGCGACGTAGCAATCACCGCCCCCGTCACCTCGCCCATGGCCTCCGATGCCGCTACATGCGAGTTGATGTGCTCCTCACCCATGTGCCGCTTGACGTTCTCGATTACCACGATGGCGTCGTCCACCACCAGGCCCGTGGCCAACGTGATGCCGAACAGGGTCAGGGTGTTGATGGAGAATCCCAGCAGCTTGATGAAGGCGAACGTCCCCACCAGGGAAACCGGGATGGTAACCGCCGGAATCAGCGTGCTTCGCCAGTCCTGCAGGAAGAAGAACATCACCAGCACCACCAGCGCGATGGCCAGCAGCAAGGTGTAGAGCACTTCACGGATGGATTCGCCCACCACGGTGGTGGTGTCGAACGCGATCGCGTACTTTAATCCGGGGGGAAAGAACTTCGAGAGCCGCGCCAGCTCTTCCCGCGCGGCGCGGTCAACGTCAATCGCATTGGCCGTGGGCAATTGCATCACGCCAATGCCGATTGACTGATAGCCGTTATAGGCCAGGTTGCTGTTGTAGGCTTCCGCTCCGAGCTCCGCCCGGCCCACATCGCGCAGACGGATCAAACTGCCGTCGCTGCCGGTCTTCAGGATGATGTTATTGAACTGGGAGGCCTCGCTCAGCCGTCCCACCGCCCGCACGCTGATCTGATAGAGCTGATTGGCTGGCGCCGGCTCAGCTCCTACCTGCCCGGCGGCAATTTCCACGTTCTGCTCACGTAGCGCATTCACCACGTCGCTGGCCGTCAGCCCGCGCGCCGCCAGCCGCACCGGGTCCAGCCAGATGCGCATGGAATACTTGCGCTCCCCAAAAATCATTACGTCTCCGACGCCCGGAATCCGCTTGAGCGCGTCCTTGACGTAAACATCAATGTAGTTGCTGATGAAATTGTTGTTGTAGCGGTTATCGTCGGAGTAGAAGCCCGCCGCCATCACGAAGGCGCTGGAATTCTTAGTGATCGTGATGCCGCTGGTGTTCACTTCCGTAGGCAGCCGGCCGGTTACGGTCGAAATGCGGTTCTGCACATCCACCGCGGCCACGTCCAGATTGCGCGACAGGTCGAAGGTGACCGTGATCTGGCTCACTCCATCATTAGTGCTGGCCGAGGTTATGTACCGCATACCCTCGACCCCGTTGATCGCCTGCTCCAGCGGCGTGGTCACCGCTGATTCCACCGTCTGCGCATTGGCCCCGGTGTAAACACTGGTTACGGTGACTTGGGGTGGCGCCAGTTGCGGGTACTGGGCAATGGGAAGCAGCGGAATGCACACCGCGCCCGCTATCACGATGAACAGCGAGCACACCGTGGCAAATACCGGCCGTCTTATGAAGAAATCTACGAACACGCCCCGTCGCCCCGACCGTGAACCGGCCGCCGCCGGCGTTCTTACTTCACCACCGCCACCGGCGCTCCGTCCGCCAGGTTCTGCGTACCGGAAACAATCACCTGATCGCCCGGCTTGATTCCGGCCAGCACCGTATAGCTGCTGCCCGTGATGTCGCCCACCTGCACCGGCGTCTGCCGAGCCACGGTTCCCTTAGGCCCCTGCTCGGCCACAAATGCGAAGTACTGCCCGCTGATGCGCGCTACGGCTGTCACTGGAATCATCAGCCCCGGGTGTGAGCTCCACACCACCCGGGCGCGCACAAACTGCGCGGAGCGAATCTCACGCCGCGGATTGCTGATCAGCGCTTTCACCAGCACCGACTGCATGCCCATATCCACCTGCGGCGAAATGAAGGTAATACGGGAGCGCGCCAGCACTGCTCCGGTATCGCTAACAATATCCACCGGCAAGCCCAGCCGCAGTTGTGTCGCCCGCTCCAGCGGAACCTGGATGTAAGCCTCCAGGTCGGTATTGCGGTCCACTGTCGTCAGCATGGTCGAGGTCGTCACTCGGTCGCCGATGTGAACTGGAATGTCGCCCACTATGCCCGCGCTCGGGGCCACCACCTCGTAATATTGCAGTTGTACCTGCTGCTCTTTGACCTGCGCATTCAGCGACGCCAGGTCGGCCTGAGCGGCGTCATAGCCGGTCTGCGCCTGGTCCAGGTCCTGCTTGCTGACCACCCTCGCGGCATAGAGCTTCTTGGTGCGCTCCAATTGCGTGCGGGCCCATTCCAGGTTGGCCTGCTTCTGGCGCGCCGTGGCTTCCGAACTGTTCATGGTGGCCCGCTGCTTGAGCGGGTCAATTTCGAGCAGAGGCGCGCCGGCCCCCACCTTCTCGCCCGACCGTACATAAATCTTGGTGATTTGGCCTTCCACCTGGGGCTGGATGGTGGCCGAGTTCCGCGACTTAATGGTGGCCACGTACTCGCTGGTGTCCTCCACCGTGCGCAATTCCACTGCTAAAACCTTTACCTGCGCCGGCGGCGCCGGCATAGAAGCGGCAACGTTGGCTTGGCTGCACCCGGCCAGCAGGGCCGCTGCCAGCACTACCAGGGTCGCCGCAACCCAACTTCCCCCCTTTAGACTGTCTCCTTCTGTGACTGGCTCCAGCATGCTGTTAACACCCTGCCTTTGCTGCCCGTACCCAGGAACTTCAGGCGCCGATTGACGATGTAAGTGTCTCAAAACTCAATCCGAAAAGAAACGTCAGGCAGGGTAAATTTCCTCGTCGCCATGTCCGTCTTGGTCCGGTGACACCCGCGCCGCACCGAACCAGAAGGCTTCACCACAACCGATTCAGCTCACCACCGTAATAACGGCGGATTATAAGAAAGTACTGTCGTCGCTCTTACTCCAGCCCCAGTCCGCCGTCCACGGCCAACACCTGTCCGGTAATAAATTGCGGTGCGGTCGCAAAAAACATCACAGCGTGGACCACTTCATGAGCACTCCCGTTGCGCTTCATCGGCGTCTTCGCCGCAATGTGGTGGAGGAAAGCTGCATCCCTGCCGTCTCCGTCCCTCAGATCAATCATGCCGGGCGCCACGCAATTGACGGCAATCTCCGGGGCCCACGCTTTGGCCATCACCTGAGTGAGCATGGTCAGCGCCGCCTTGGAAGCGCTGTAATGGGCATGTGTCGCCCACGGCCGCAACCCGCCCAGAGAGCCCAGGTTAATGATCCGCCCACGGCGTTTGCGCAAAGCCTTCAGCGCCGCCCGCGACATCAGGAAGGGACCCCTGGTATTGGTGGCAAACATTTCATCCCATTGCCGCACGGTGATGTTCTCAAAGGCAACGGTTTCGTAAACTGCGGCATTGTTGACCAGCAAGTCCAGCCCGCCAAATTCAGCTATGACTTTCTTAACCGCGTTGCGCACACTCTTTTCTTCGCGTACATCGCAGCCCAGGGCCAGGGTCCGGACTCCAAGCCGGCGAATCTCCGCAGCGGTCTGCCGTGCCTCACGCTGCGACCGCAAGTAGGTAACGGCCACATCGGCGCCGGCGGCAGCCAGGGCCAGGGCGATTTCCCGCCCGATCCGCAGCCCCCCTCCCGTCACCAGCGCCGTTTTGCCCCTCAATTCGCCTGCAGCCATGGCCGCGATTGTACCCTGTGGATTAGCCCTCCGGTCACTTGACCCTGCCCCCGGTTGGGTTAGCGTACTCAAGATGGAGCAAATCAAGAAACTCTACCGCGCAGTACGCTGGCTCATGCTGGCGGGCATGGTGATCAGCATATTCCTGGTGTTGAAGAGCCCCGCTCCGGTTGCTCAGGAGCTCGACCCGGCTCTGGTCAAGCAGAACGCTGAATCCTTTCAGCAGAAGCTTACCGAGCTTGCCAACGCGCAGTCGCTGGGCGAGACCGGGACAGAAGTTCACTTCAACGCCCCCGAAGTTAACGCCGCCATCACGCAGGCAACCGCCCCACAGTCCGCCTCCGTGGTTCCCGGCCCGGCATCGCAACCCGCGCCGCAACCTGCCGCCGAGCAGGTTCCCATCAAATCCACCCAAGTCAGCTTTCAAGACGACGTGGTTAGGGGGCAGTTTCTTACCGAGGTCTACGGCAAGGATGTGTACATCACAGTGGCTGGCCGCCTGGGCAACCGCGACGGCTATGTGACTTTCAAGCCTACAGAATTTAAAGTGGGCGACCTGAGCGTGCCTGTCTCCATGGTCAATCCCGTCCTGCAGCGCAAGCTGGCCGACCCGGAGAACCGCGAGAAAATGAAGCTGCCGGAATTCGTGAAGGATCTGCGGGTGGAAAACGGCGAGCTGGTGATAACCGAGTAGGCCTTACTTCGACTTCCCTTCGCGTTTCCCGCGCACCGTGTGCAGCATGGAATCCAGCGTTTCCGCCAGATCGTCCTGGCAGCGGCGAACCGACTTCTGAGCCAGTTCGTCCGTATCCTTCTGGAATTTTTCGATGACTCCCGCCACCTGCGCCTGCAGCCGCGGCGCCATTGCCTTCTCGAATTCGGCCAGACGTTCGGTCATCTCCCGCGACTTGCGTTCCGCGGCTTCCTCTACCTGGCGTTGGGCTTCGCGGCTGCGCTGTTCGATGGGCTCCCGCGCCATTTCGACCGCCATGTGGATTCGTCCCTTGATTTCTCCGCTGGTCTCCACCACGGCGTCGTGCACGGCCTGCCGCAGCCGCTCCATCTGCTTTTCCATCCACCCCTGCGCGTCGTCGCTCTGCCGTTGGAAAGCCGCGGTTCGCGCCTCGGCCCGCTTGGTTTCCTCCTGCACTGACGTGAGCAGTTTTTCCAGCCCGCGGCTGTTGTTTTCGGCGCGCGCCACCAGAGGTTCCAGCGATCCGCTCAGTCGCTTCTCGACTGCTTCCATCTGCTCCCGGATGATGTCGGCTGCCGCCTTCTCCACGTCGGTGCGCAGCTTATTCACCGCCTCGCCCGTAGCCCGCTCAATGTAGCCCTGCAGCCGCGCTTCCCACCGGCCGGCCAATTCGTTGGCCCGCGTTTCCACCCAGGCCTTCTCCGCCTGGCTGGCTTCTCGCTGCTTTTCCCAGATGTGGCGCTGGCTGGCAAATTCCTCTTTCAGATGGCCGTTCAGCGACCCCCGCAGTTCCTCGCTCACCTTGCGCATCATGCTTTCCGAGGAGCTGCGCAACGCAGCCATGTGGGTGTCCAGCGCCGCCTGCATTTCCTGTTGCCGCTGCTGGCTGATGCCATCCAGTTTCTTCTCCTGGGCGCTGACCTGCTCCTCCAGCCGCTTGAGCTGCTCCTCAGACTGGCGGCCTACCTGCTTAATAATCTTGGCCGCCCCGCTCTCCACCTTTTCCTCGGCCGCCGCGATGGCGGAATCCACTACGGACTGCAGGGATTCCCGGCT
>DASYWT010000442.1:0-16134 GCA_035935775.1 Terriglobales bacterium | reverse complement strand
TCGGAATGACCCTGGAGAACTACGTGGTCATGCACGAAGCGCACCGGCGCAGCAAGGAATACGAGCTGCTCACCGAGATCGGCAAGGCCATCAGCTCGCGCCTGGACAAAGATGAAATTCTGCTCACCGTGCACAAAGAACTGGGCCAGTTGTTCGATACCAGCCATTTCTACATTGCGTTTCAGGAAGGCGACGAGATCCATTTTGAGCTGGAATTCAGCGATGGCGGCCTGCAGCACAAGCGTTCGCGCAAGGTAGCAAACGGCATCACCGAATACATCATCCGCAGCGGGCAGCCCTTGCTGGTGCGCTCGGAAATGGACAAGACCCGGGAGCGCATTGGAGCGCGCTTTGTGCCCGGCCGGCCGGCGAAGTGCTTTGCCGGAGTGCCCATCCTGCTGAACGGCAAGCCGGCAGGGGCGATGGCGGCCATGAACGTGGAGCGCGAGTTCGTCTACGAGCAGCGCGACCTGGAACTGCTGCGCACGGTGGCGGGGCAGGTTGCGGTGGCGGTGGAAAATGCCCGCCTGTTCGCCGACCAGCAGGAGCGCGCCCGGCATCTCTCATTCTTGAACAACGTTTCCAAAACCGCCATCTCCAGCGAGGACGCGCAGCAGATGCTGGCCGAAATCGTGGGTGAAATCCAGAAGAACTTCCAGTACGACCATATCGGCATCGGCATCCTGGATTACGCCACCAAGGACATCGAGATCAAAGCCGAGGCCGGCACCACGGCCAAGGCGCTGGGCAAACGCATTCCGTTGGGTGTGGGAATTGTAGGCCGCGTGGCGCGTACCAACGAAATGGCGCTGGTGCAGAACACCGACGAAGGGCGCCTGCTGGGCATTCTGCGCGAATCGCGCTCCGTGCTCTGCCTGCCCATCACCTACGGCGACAGCATGCTGGGCGTGCTCAACGTGGAGAGCCAGCGGGAAAATGCATTCAGCCCGCAGGACGTGCTCATCATGAACACGCTGGCCGACCTGCTGGCCACGGCGCTGCACAACGCGTTCGTATTTCAGAAGCTGCAGCAGCAGTCTATCACTGACGGTTTGACTGGCATTAAGACGCGGCGGTTCTTCTGGGAGGCGCTGACAGGCGAGTGGCGGCGCGCCTCGCGCTCCGGCCGCCCCTTTTCCGTGGTCATGATTGACCTCGATAAGTTTAAGGACGTGAACGACACTATGGGTCACCTGGAAGGCGACCTGGTGCTGGCGCGGGTGGGGCGACTGCTGGAGCAGAAATGCCGGCAGTCGAACGTGGTGGCGCGTTACGGCGGCGACGAGTTTGTCATCCTTATGCCCGAAACCGGCGTGGAGCAGGCGCAGATCCTTTCTGAGCGCCTGCGGCTGTGGATTGCCACCGACCCCATGCTTAGCGAGCGCCAGATTACGGGCAGCTTCGGCGTGGCGAGTTTTCCCCTGCATGGCTCCACGGCGGAAGATTGCCTGCGCGTGGCCGATGCCGGCATGTACGTTTCCAAGCATGCGGGCGGCAACCGTGTGTCTACGGCCGAGGAATACGCCGAGGGCGAAACTCTGGCCGTGCAGCGTCAGTTGATCGCCGGCTACATCGAAGGCTTCCTGCAGCGCGAGCACACAGGCCCGGAATACGCCGAGGAACTGGTGGTTACGCTGAAGAAATTCTGCGGGCCGGAGGGCGAGTGCCATCCGGAAGTCCTGAAGGAGGCGATCGAGGTCCTCTGCCGCGCCGCCGAAACCCGCGAAGTGCATGCCGCCAGCCACGGCGAGTCCGTGGCCAAATACGCGCGCACCATCGGGCGCGCCCTGGGAATGGAAGCCGACGAACTGGCTGACCTGGTTTATGCCGGGCGGGTGCACGATGTGGGCAAGATTTTTCTGCCGGAGAAAATTCTCAACAAGCCCGGCGGCCTCACTGAGGACGAGTACTACCTGGTGAAGATGCATCCCAAGGTGGGCGGAGAAATCCTGGCCACCATTCCCGGCAGCCGCCGCCTGCGGGAGTGGGTGGAGCACCACCACGAAAATTTCGACGGCACCGGCTATCCGGGAGGGTTGCGCGGGGAGGAGATTCCGCTGGGCGCGCGCATCCTGCACGTGGCCGATGCCTACGTCAACATGACCACGGACCGACCCTTTGCCGGCCAGCGCACACCGGAAGCCGCCATGGCCGAACTGGAAACTTTGAGCGGCACCCAGTTCGACGGCATGATCGTGCGCATCCTCACGCGCCAACTCAAGGCGGAAAAGGCGACCACGCGGGGAAACTAAGATCCGCCGGCACACCTCAGGAGTTGCATCACCATCATCACCGCTGACGAGTGCCATCAGCCCCGCAGGGGGCGGGATAGTAAAGCCCAGGACGGAAGTCCTGGGTTAGTTGCGATAATGCAACACGAGTCCCGGCGGGACGGCAGGAAACGAATCTTTCCTGTTACCGCCCCGGCGGGGCTGGCTCCGTTGCCCGTACACCATGGAATCAATTGCGGGAACCAAGCTGGAATTGAATGGGAATCGAGCCGCCCGAAACCTGCTTGACGCACGTTTCGGCCGTCGCTTCTGATCCTCTGGGCGACAATTCAAAGAGCTGAAGCTCAAAGCTTGCCTTGGCTGGCTCTTCGGGTGCAAACCAGTGACGTACTCGAATCTCACCGCGCACGGTAATCCATTCTCCGGGCCTGAGGGTCACGGTCGTATTCGGCTCAGACGGCGACCCATAGAGCTCCAGCCATCCCATTGTCGTTCCTCCGCTGGGAAGGCCCGCGCCGATCGGCAAGATAGCAGTGTACCTAGGAAAATCGCGCTCAGCCTGGAAGTCCGTAATGCGAGGGCTTGCGGGTAACACGACGGCCAATTTACCGTCATTTTCCACTTTCAGCCGCACAGACAGCGTATCCAAGGGACGAATCGTTGTCGGACTCAGCGATTCGAGTGATACGCGGACCGCTCGATGTGAGTTCTTGGCCTCCTCCGTGCCACAGATCATGTACTTGCCGTACGTTGACCAAACTCGTGGATCGCTCTTTTCCGGGACACCCGTTAGATCAATGTCGCGCACATTCTGGGCCCACGACAAAGCGAGGGAGAAGAAACTGGCGATGAGGATGATTCTGATAGACATAAACGAGAGCTGCCCCACAAACTGGAAATATGTGACGATTTTAGTAGGCAAACCCGTCGGGCTGGCTGATGGCTTCGTTGCGCGCGTCTTTGTCAACGAACTGGCGGCCGGCGGCCAGCGCCTGCCGGTCCAATTCGAGCAGTTGCGGGTTGCGCACCTTGGCTTCCAGTACTGCTAGTGCCGTTTCAGAAGAAAGACACTCCGTCTCCTCCAACAGCGCGCCCAGCAGCACCACGTTGGCGACTTTGCCCGCGCCCAGGCGGTCGGCGATTTCGGTGGCAGGCAGGCAGAACACGCGCGCTTGCGGCGCGGCAAAATCTTCCGGCAATCGCTCGCGGTTGTAGAAAATCAGACCGTTCTCCGCCACCTGGGGCGCGAACTTGCGCAGCGAAAGTTCGTTCATGGCGATGAGCACATCAGGATGCGAAATCAGGGGCGAACCAATGCGCTCCTGCGCCAGGCAGACGTGGCAGTGAGCGCTGCCGCTGCGCATCTCCGGGCCGTAAGAGGGCAGCCAGCTAACCTCCAAACCTTCGCGCATGCCCATCTCCGCCAACAACTGGCCCAGCAGCAGCACGCCCTGGCCGCCGAAGCCGGCGATCTTGATGGAGAGCTTTTTCAAGCGGTGTTGCCGCCTGGCTGCGGCCGGCACGCCCGCGGCGGTCTTTTCACCGGCCGCTTTGATGCCCAGAACCTCGGCCACCGACCGCTGCGGCGGATTTTTACCCTCCGGAATCGTGGGCTTGCGGTCGCGAAATACGTTGAGCGGGAAGATAGGAATCATCTTCTCCGCTACCCAGCGCCGCGCATCCACCGGCTGCATGTTCCAGATGGTCGGACATGGAGAAAGAATCTCTACAAAGGTGAAGCCAGCGCCGTCTCGCTGCAGTTCGAGAGCCCGGCGCACAGCCCGGCGCGCGCCCATGATGTGCTTGTTGTCGGAGAGCGCGACGCGCTCGATGTAGGCAGGCGCTTCCAGCGTGGCCAGCAGCTCCGACATGTGCAGGGGGAAGCCTTCGTTCACCGGTCGCCGCCCCCAGGGGCTGGTGGTGCTGGTCTGGCCGACCAGCGTGGTGGGCGCCATCTGCCCGCCGGTCATGCCGTAAATCGCGTTGTTGACGAAAAAGACCGCGATGTGCTCGCCGCGGTTGGCGGCGTGGATGATTTCCGCCGTGCCGATGGCGGCCAGGTCGCCGTCGCCCTGGTATGCGACCACGATCTTGTCGGGGCAGGCTCGCTTCAGCCCGGTGGCTGAGGCCGGGGCACGGCCGTGCGCCACTTGTACGTTGCCCAGATCGAAGTAGTAGTAGGCGAATACGGAACAACCCACCGGGCTGACGAAAATGGTGCGGTCCTGCAGGCCCAGCTCCTCGATTGCCTCCGCCACCAGTTTGTGCGCCACGCCGTGGCCGCAGCCTGGGCAGTAATGCGTCTGGTGCTGCAGCTCCGATTTGCGCGCGAAGTGGTCGTAAAACACCTCCGAGCGGGAATGGAGCAGCTCGTATTCGGGTTCGGCCAAAACCGCCTTTTCGTCTTCCGCCATGGGTGTTCTCCCAAGCCGACTAGCTAATCAGCTTTCCTCACGCCAGCGCCGCGAGGCGCGACAGCAGCTCTTCGTAAATCTCCTCCGCCGCCGGCACGTTGCCTCCCACGCGGTTATAAAACTCCACCGGGACTTTGCCGTTCACCGCCAGGCGCACGTCTTCGAGCATCTGGCCATTGCTCAGTTCGACGTCGAGCAGCGCAGCGCAGCGCGCTCCGGCTTCGGCCAGCGCTTTGGAGGGGAAGGGCCACAGCGTGATGGGACGGAACAGGCCGACCCGGAGCCCCTGCTGGCGGGCTTGCTCCACGGCGGTGCGCAGCACCCGGGACACAATTCCGTAGCCGACCAGCAGGACCTCCGCATCTTCGGCCATGTAAGTTTCATAGCGCGGCTCCAACTGCGCCGCCCGCTTGTACTTCGCTTCCAGCTTGCGCTGATGGGCTTCCAGATCGTCCGGCTCCAGGTAAATCGAGGTCACCAGGTTGGGGCGGGTTTCCGGCGTACCCTTCACCGCCCAGGGCTTCTCTGGCTCCTGTACAGTCTTCAGCTCCAGTTCCAGCGGCTCCATCATCTGGCCGACGAAGCCGTCGGTGAGCACCACCGCGGGATTGCGATACTTGTCCGCCAGCTCGAAGGCCAGCACGGTGAAGTCGGCCATCTCCTGCACCGAAGCCGGCGCCAGCACCAGGTTGCGATAGTTGCCGTGGCCGCCGCCCTTCACCATCGCGAAGTAGTCGCTCTGCTCGGGGGCGATGTTGCCCAGCCCCGGGCCGCCACGCACCACGTCCACAATCACGCAAGGCAGCTCGGCCCCCGCAATGTAGGAGATGCCTTCCTGCATCAAGCTCAAGCCGGGCCCGGACGAAGCGGTCATGACGCGCTGTCCGGCAGAGGCAGCGCCATACACCATGTTGATGGCGGCGACTTCGCTCTCTGCCTGCAGAAACGTGCCGCCCACCTGGGGCAGGTAAAGCGCCGCGGCTTCCGCGACCTCGCTGGCCGGGGTGATGGGATAACCGTAATAGGCGCGGCAGCCGGCCAGGATGGCGCCCTGGATGATGGCCACGTTGCCTTTAGAGAGCTGGCGCATGCGAGCCTCCCGATTGGATTGCCGGCGTCGCTGCCGCCTTCTTGGCTGCTGGCTGCCGGTACACGGTGATGGCGCCGGGCTCGGGGCAGCAGTAGAAGCAGATGCCGCAGCCGGTGCAGCCATTGCCGGTGTAGCGCGCCGGGTGCACGCCGTAGGCGCTCAGCTCCGGCGCCAGTTCCAGGCACTTGGGCGGGCAGGAATCCACGCACAAGCCGCAGCCTTTGCATTCCTCAACGTCAATCGTGACCTTGCCACGCGCTGCCATGTTCACCTCGTTGCCGCCATCGCGGCCGGGCGCTGCAACCACTTGGTGCGCTCGCAATACTCGTAAAGCTCGGCGCGGAACTTGGGGTGGGCGATTTCGATCAGCGCCTTGGCCCGCTCGCGAATGGATTTGCCGTGCAGATAAGCGGTGCCATACTCCGTGACCACGTAGCGGATGAGCCCCCGCGAGGTCACCACCCCGGCGCCGGGATTGAGCATGGGGACAATGCGGGAGAGGGTGTCATCTTTCGCGGTAGAGGAGAGCGCGATAATGGCTTTTCCGTTCTTTGCCCGCGAAGCCCCGCGCAGGAAATCCACCTGTCCGCCAATGCCGCTATAAAAATATTGCCCGATGGAATCGGAGCAGACCTGTCCGGTCAGGTCAATCTGCAGCGCCGAATTGATCGCCACCATGTTGTCGTTCAGCGCGATGCGGTAGGGATCGTTGGTGTAGGCGGAAGGATGGAACTCGAAAATCGGGTTGTTGTCTACGAAATCAAAGAGTTCACGAGTGCCCAGAACAAAGCCGACAATAATTTTCCGGGGCCTGAGGCTCTTGCGCTCGCCGCTGATCACACCTGCCTCGATCAGAGGAATCACATTGTCGGAAACCAGTTCGGTGTGGATGCCCAGGTCGCGCCGGTCCATCAGGTAGGGCAGCACGGCGTCCGGGATGCCGCCGATTCCTGTCTGCAGCACGGCGCCGTCGTCAATCAGACTGGCCACATTGCGGGCGATGGCGCGATGCATGTCGGTAATCACTGGCTTGGGCAACTCGCACAGCCCGCAGGAGACCTCGACAAAGGCGTCAATCTGGCTGACGTGGATGAAGCTATCGCCATAGGTGCGCGGCATCTGGTCGTTCACCTGGGCGATCACGTGGCTGGCGCAGCGGGCCGCGGTCAGTGTGGTATCCACGCCTACGCCGAAGCTGCAGAAGCCGTGGGCGTCCGGAGGCGACACCTGGATGAGAGCGACATCAATGGGCATCTGGCCGGATTCGAACAGGTTCTCCACTTCGCTGAGAAATACGGGGGTGTAGTCGGCGCGGCCGTCGTTCACCGCCTCACGCACATTGCCGCCGATAAACATGGCATTGTGGCGAAAGTGGCCCGACATTTCCGGCGCGATATAACCGGCTTCGCCCAGGGTCAGCAGATGAACGATTTCAACGTCCTCTACCCCAGGAGCACGCTGAATGAGCGCTTTGACCAGCACCTCCGGTTCGGCGCAGCCGGGATGGATGTACACCCGCATGTCGGAGCGCACGGCTTGCAGCGCCTCCTCCGCCGTGCGCAATTTCCGTTTGTACTCAGTTACCCAATCCATGCACGTTCTCCAACTTCAGGCCGCTCCGTGGCGCGCGCCGATCGCCTGCGACGCCCCGGCTTGTTCGTGGCCGACAGAGGCGTAATAAATCGCACGGTCAAAGAACTGGTCGAGAAGCTGCAGCAGTTCCAGTTCGCCGAAAACCTCCACCGGGCGCTCCACCACCGCCTCCCGCAACAGAAATTCCCACAGTGTGTCCTTGGTGAGAACAAGGGCGGCAATAAGTTGCGTGAGGGGCACATGCTGGGCAGCGCGGCGGGCGCCAATCTCCTCATAGCGGTGCTGCACCTCAGATTCGGTCTTGCCCAGCAGCCATTCCCCCAGGTTCTTGTAGACCTCACTCACCCGTAACCGAAGTTCGTCCTGTGGGACGTGGGTAATGTAAGCCGGGGTTTTACCGCTATCTCGTACTCGTTCCAACAGGTTGCGGGCAAGTTGATCGGAGTGTGCTTCGATCAGGCGAACCAGGCGATAAGCGAGCAACATAGCAGGCCTCCAGCAACTCCCACGCTTTCAGTTTCGAGCTTAGGGGGAGGGAAAGACGGTGATAAACATCACGAGAAGGGGTGACTGGAGTCACGCTGGTCAAGAGCTGCCGGCGTTTGGTGGTCGGCCTTCGGCGTCCCAGTTGCACGGCGCCAGCCGGGAAAACCGCCTAGTCCGCGAGTTCAAAGTTCACTTTGTGATGTAAACGGGGCTTCACGTACTTTGAGAATCTGCACCTTCTGCGATGCAGATCCTAAAGAGTGATACGCCGATTTATCATCGCTCATCGTTTTGACTGGCGACGTTTCGGCAGTCGTCTCCGGTTGGCCCAGCCACTGTAACCGTCTGCGCTTCGTCTGAGCGCCTGAGCTTTGCCTGCTCTTCTATGGGCGCTATGTATGCCTGGTTGTTAATGCAGATTAGCCCAAATGATGACGGAATTGCCGACGCACGAAAATGAACAATGCCAGCAACCGGACGCAGGTAATACATGCATACGGCATCTATCCTGCGTTCGGTTCCGATAGAACCAACAA
Source organism: Terriglobales bacterium (assembly GCA_035935775.1). GTDB lineage: Bacteria > Acidobacteriota > Terriglobia > Terriglobales > Acidobacteriaceae > JAICWP01. The sequence continues at coordinate 7,784 of DASYWT010000442.1, read as the reverse complement.
GTCTGCCTACGGAGATGTAGGCATTCTCAAACCGCTGCTGCGTCCAAGCCCTGCCGCCGTGCATAAATTCGACACCCAAGTCCTCCTTGTGCCCACCGAGTGGTTTCACAAGACTCAGCAAACGAAGCAGTTCATCGTACTCGCTCTGGTACAGGTAAGAACTGGAACCGTAGTCCTTGGGTTCGACGCATATTCGTTCAACTGCTCCGCCTGGCGAAAACACAGGTGCTACAGTGTAGGCGTCCCCGAACCCATAGAGGGGAGGCTCAACGCGAACTGGGCTGCCGAAGGATTTCGTCATCTCAGAGAGCACGGCTTCCTTCTCGCCGCGCTGCTGACCGAGAGCAACGACGGTGATCAGCAACATAGTCGCAGCCGCGTATCTCATCACCACAATGGGATGCATCCTCGCGAGAGTATAAGCCACCTTGCGGATGGTTGACGTGAACAGCCCTTCATGCACTTTACAAATTTTGCCCGGCTCTGAGGCAGATCGCAATCTTAAGTATGAGAAGGCAAAAACTCAGCCGCGCCTGGCGTTCCGTGTCCTGGCCTGGAGGTTTCCTGAACACGGCGCCCCGGCGCGGCTGAAGTCTGCACCTCTATCGGGCTAGGTGAGAAAGAACTCGCGGGCCACCTTCACCCATTCCTGGTCGGGCATATGGCTGGTCAGGTCGGTCATGGCCACGCCGCCGTCCTGGGCCAGCGCGCCCACGGCTTGGGGCATGCGCCGCTGCAGGCGAGATGCGGATTCCTCCGTCCACCAGCGCGCCAGCGCACCGCCCATCAAGTTGCGGAAATTGGTTTTGGCATCGGGCGATTGCACGGTCACCACCCAGCCTTCGCCGTAGGGATCACGGGCTGCCAGTTCGGGATTCTGTACCACTGCTGGGTTGAGTTCGGCCACGCTGCCCTCGATGGGCGAAACCATGTCCACGGCGCTGCCGTCGCGGTGCAGGGTCCAAATCTTCTGTCCCTGGCGAATCCATTGCCCGCGCTGCGGCAGGGTGATGCGCTCGATCTTGCCCGCCAGCTTGGAGGCGAAGTCGTCCAGGCCGACCCGTACCAGCGTCGGGCTCTCATTCAGTGCCCAGGTATGGCCAGGATGGAAGCGCAGGTTCTCCGGCACCTGGAAACCGCCTACCAGGCTGGGCTGCAAACGGGCGGGCACAAGCACTTCGCGCTGCGGAGGAGCGACTTCCAGGGCGGGACGAACTGTCAAGCCCTTGCGGCTATAGAAATGATCAATCAGCAGTAATGCCGCGAAGGTCAGAATTACCAGTAGGACTGTCATTGCGCACCTCCTCAGCGCTCGCGCGCTGGGCCTAGTTGGCGGCGGCTGCTTTTTTGCTGCCGCTCGTCACCTTTCCTAAAGGCAATCGCAGTGCCGAAGTGCGGGTTACCCATATGGCTGGTTGCATCTCATTGATTCGGAGAAGGATCGGGTATTGTTTTTGGAAATGTTTCATTCTTGGAGCGGCAAAAGGCAACAGGGATTTGTTGCGATTCGCATCCGTCCAACTAGAGCAGTTCCAAACATTTGGGGAAATACATGCCTAAGTCTCGAGGCAGTCGCGACTTAGAAACCTCAGTCAGGCATGTTGAGATTTGCAACGGCGGTTGATGAAGAATGCAACTAAGCGGGATCAAGCGCGCCGACGAAAGAAACAAGCCTCAGGGGCTGAAGCCCTCGTATTCGATAACTCGAGGCGGCATGGCTGAAAGCCATGCCCTTCCGAAAGATAAGACGCTCCCCGTGGGGCTATTCCGCGGCTTTGCCCTTCACCACAATCCCGATCAGCAGCGGCCCACCGCTCTGCATCTTCAGTTTGCCGGCAAACACCCAATGCTCCTGGCCATCGTTGCTGACGGCGGGCGCGGTATCAGAGGCGGGCTGGACCAGATTAATTGGTCCCGGGTGGCCGGTGCCCGTAGCCTTGCGGCTTAGCGCCACCAGTTGCTTAAAGTCGAATTCGGCCGCGGGGTTGGGATCGTCAGCCACTCGGACGAGCAGGGCGAAATCGCGGTTATCGGCCACTCCCAGGTGGTTGCCGTCGTTGGGGAGCAGCTCATAACGCAAGGTGTAGAGACCGGGCTGAACTGCTTGGCCACGATAGTCGGTTGCAGACTTGGTGAAGGAAATGACGCCAATCAAGGTGGATTCAGCCAGTTGCGGGAAAAGAGCGCCCTCTACGTCGGTTTTGCCGCTTACCGGGACGCTGGCGGCCAGCCAGATTTTGCACCACTCACTGCCGTCGTCCAGAAGAACACGGTAGCCGGCCGGCTCCAGAGCCTTTTTCAACGCATCCGACGCAGCCGGATCAGTAAGCGCGCCGATGGGTTCGACCTTGCCCGCAGGGGCAGCGAACAGCAAAGGTGTGAGGCATAAGAACAGAGCAGCAAGGGCGAGGGTACGTTTGCGCACATCTTCCTCCGGCGAAGATGAGCAGGATACTCCGGCGCGATTGGGTGGCTCAAGCTCGGGCGCTGTCCCTACGGACGCCAATACACTGAATGAAATCTGTAAGCCACTGAAAAGCCGCGTCCGAGCGGGAAAGAAATAACGCCCATCCACAACATCCGGTGTCACGCCTGGACAGATTTCGGCTGAATCAAAGGCAACTCTTAAAATTGAGAGTAACGAGCAGCAGGCGACAGAGTGTTGTCAGGAACGGAGAGACGGGGGAGACGAACTGCTTGTTTAGCAACCGCAAGGTCCTTCGACTCGCGCTTCCTGGCAAGCTCGGTCGCGCTCGCTCAGGATGACATCCGCGGGGCTGCCGGAAACCGAGAACTGAGAACCGAGAAGTGAGAACCGAGACCTGCTTCTACCCGCACTGCCCGCTGCCGTGGCACTTGCGCAGCGGAAACGAGCACGCCCGAGGCTCAGCAACCTTGCCATCGGGCCCAATGCAGGTCTGGGTATAAACGCACCAGTAGTTGCCATCGTTGGAGCGCTGCACGGTGGGATCCGGCTCGGAATCGTAGAACTGGCGCTTCCAGCGCAGCCCCGGGCACAGGTTGGGATTTTCGGTGTTGAAGCGTTCCTGCTCGCTGATCATGCCTCGCCTCCCTCTGCCTTGCCCCGTGCCGCCTGCAGGATGGCACGCTTTACCGCCACCCGCGCCAGTTGGACCTTGTAGCCGTTATGGCTCAGAGGCTTGGCCTGACTGACCGCGGCCTGCCCGGCTGCTTTGGCCGTCTCTTCGGTCACGCTCTTACCCACCAGCACCTGTGCCGCTGCTTCAGAAACCCACGGCACCGGCGCCACGTATCCCATCACCACCCGGGCGGAGCGCACTGTGCCGCCGCTCATGTGCAGCGCGACGGCGGCCAGCGCCAGGGGCCAGTCGAACGACTCTTTCTGCCGCACCTCGTAGTGCGCGTACCTGCCCCCGGCCGGCGGCGGCAGAAAAATGTCGGTCACAAGTTCGTTGGCCTGCAGGTCGTGCTCGCGTTCACCCTCCGCTTGGGGAGTCTTGAAGAACTTCTCCAGCGCCACTTCGCGTGCGCCCTTGGGCCCGGTAATCCGGAGATGCGCCCCGTAAGCGATCATGGCCGGCACAATGCTCGAGGGGCTGACGAACAGCGCCGGGCCATCGTTGCCCAGAATCGCGTGATAGCGGTTGTCGCCCGCTTCCACCAGGGACTTGCCGTCGGGCGTTTTGGGCATCAGGCCAAAACCGGAGCGGAAATACCAGCAGCGCGGGCGCTGGCAGATATTGCCCCCGATGGTGGCCATGTTGCGAATCTGCTGGCTGGCCGCCTCCACCAGCGCGTCGGCGAAGGCGGGATAGTGCTGCTTCACCAGCGCGTTGTCGGCCAAATCGCCTAATGAAGCGAGCGCGCCGATCTGCATTCCGCGTGGCCCGTAGTGCACGCCGTTCAGCTCGCGAATCTCCTTGATGTTGATCACGCGCCTGGGCGTCACCACATCGTCTTTCATCAGACTGAGCAGGTCAGTGCCGCCGGCGAGGATGGCGGCCTCGCCGGAAAGCAACTCCACCGCCTGCTGGCGCGTTGTCGGACTGGTGTATTCGAAAGCTCGCATCAGGCACCTGCCTTCTGTTGCTGTTCCAGGGCCGCCAGCACGCGGTCAGGCGTGAGCGGCAGGAAGGGCACACGCACGCCGATGGCGTTGGCCACGGCATTGGAGATGGCCGCGCCAGGAGAAACCACCGGCGGCTCACCCAGCCCAATCACTCCGCGGTTGTCGTTCATCGGGTCGGTCATCATGTGCACCACCAGTTCGGGGATGTCGCGCAGACCGGCCAGGCGGTAGAACTCCATGTTGGGGTTCAGCATGCGCCCGGTCACCGGGTCGAGTATCTTCTCCTCGTAAAGCGCATAGCTGATGCCCATGATGAGGGCGCCGTAGCACTGGCTCTCCGCCAGCTTCACATTGATAATCAGACCGCAGTCCTGCACCGCCACCATCTTGTTTACCTTGACGATGCCGGTCTCGGTATCCACGGAGACGTCGGCCATCTGCACTCCGCCCACGCCGCTGTTGATCAAATTGCCCGGGCCGGGATTCTTGCCGGTCACGCTCAATGGCATGGCGCCCAGCTTGGCGCAGGCCTGCTTCCAGCTCAGCGACTTGCTGTGGTCACTCTTCACCCGCACCTTGCCCTCTTTGGCTTCCAGGTTGGCGGGTTGAGCGCCGAGCGCGGGCGCCACCTTGGCGAATAACTGGTCAAGCGCCATCAGCGACGCGCGCCGCGTGGAGGAACTGACGCCGCCAATCGTGGTGCTGCCGCCGGAACCGCCGTCCGGTGGATACATGGTGTCCCCAATGTCCAGGGTGATGGCGTTCATGGGGATGCCCAGCGAGTCCGCGGCCACAATCAGGATGGCGGTCCGCGTGCCCGTACCCAGGTCCTGCGTGCCCAGCTTGATGCCCACCGAGCCATCGGGGTGGATGGTCAGCATGCAATCGCCGGCGTGACCGCGGCCTCCCCAGGTGTGCATCGAAAGCCCCACCCCGCGCTTAACCGGGCCGGCGGCTTTGTCTCCGCGTGGGTGCCATTTCTGTTTCCAGCCCATCAGTTCGGCTGCGATGGGGAACTCTTCCTTGTAGATGGGCGCGCGCGGGCCCGCTATCTCCAGGTTCTTGGTGAAGAATTCCAGCGGGTCCATGTTGAGCATGTGCGCCAGGTCGTCAAGCGCGCTCATGGTGATGACCGCCGCCTGCGGGTGGTTGGGAGCCCGCCAGGCGCGCGCCGGTCCCTGATTGGTATGCACCGCCGTGTGCTGCTTGCGCTGGTTGGGAATCTCGAACACGTAGGGTATAGGCGGCGAACCCGCGCCCGCGGGACCGCCTGTGCCCCAGGAATTCGACTGCCAGGCCACCAAGGTGCCGTCGCTCTTGGCGCCCAGTTTGACGCGCGCGAACGCCGAAGGCCGTGATCCTGCCGTCATGAGCTCGGAATCACGCTCCAGCATGTACTTCACCGGCTTGCCGCCCGCGCTCTTCGAAAGTTGCGCGGTGGCGATGCCCCAGCGGTCGGGCGAAAACTTGCTGCCGAATCCGCCGCCAACATGGTCCTGGTGCGCGCGCACATTGCCGGCGGGAATGTTGAGCGCCTGCGCGTACTGCCCCGGCAGGCCGGAGACGCCCTGCGTGGAGCAGTGCACAAACAGGTGATCGGAGGTCGGCCATTCCGCCGCCGAGCCGTGCGTCTCCAGGCAGCAGTGGGTGATTACCGACGCGCCATACACACCCTCAGAAACCACGTCCGCGGAGGCGAACGCCTTATCCGCATCGCCCTGGGTCTGCGCCGCCATCTTCTGATACGGTGGGCGCTGCTGATTGGCTGCCTCAGGATGATACGGGGCAGCTTTTAGGGCGTTGATCACGGCATCAGGCACGCCGTAACCTTTCAGCTCTTTGGTCATGTCATCGGTGACTTGGAAGGTCACGCCGTCTTTTTGCAACCGGCTGATGACTTGCGCCTCCGGCACCTGGTTGCTGAGCGCGTCGTCGAGGTCGTCCTCGGTCATCGGTCCGGGAGGCCCCTCGCCGGCGCCCGGAGGTGGTTCCGCATCCGAAACGTTGTGCGGCAGCACCTCATACTTCACCTGGATGGCCCGGATGGCATCCTCGGCCGTGGATTCGTCCACGGCGGCGACGGCAACCACGTCGTCGCCCGCCCACAGAATTTCGGTTCCCGCCTTCTGCACCACCTGAACCGCTTTCACTCCCGGCATTTTTTCCGCCGCACTGGTGTCAATGCTGGTTAGGCGGGCATGGGCGTAGGGGCACCGCAGGACCTTGCCGAAGAGCAGCCCCTTGGGGTTGTAGTCGTAGCTGTACTTGGCGCGCCCGGAAGCCTTCGCGGGGCCGTCCACGCGCGCAATGCGCTTGCCGATCAGCGTGCGTTCCGCCGGCGCCGGCCATTTGTATTCCGCCATGACGTTACGCTCCCTTCGTCCCGGACATCTGCGCGACTACTTCGCGGATGCCCTTGTAGGTGCCGCAGCGGCACAAGTTGCCGTTCAGGTGGTAGCGGATTTGCTCCGCCGTGGGGTGCGGGTACTTGTCCAGGAACGCCTTGCACGCCATCACGAATCCGGGGGTGCAGAAGCCGCACTGCTGGCCGTCGTGTTCCACAAACGCGGCCTGAATGGGGTGCAGCCTGCCGCCCGCGGAAAGCGACTCGATGGTGGTGATGGGCTGGTGCTGCGCCTCGATGGCCAGCACGGTGCAGGCATACACCGGCTTGTTGTTGAGCAGCACGGTGCAGGCGCCGCATTCGGCTCGGTCGCACACGCGCTTGGAGCCGGTCAGGTCGAAGTTGTCGCGCAGCGCGTCCAGCAGGGTCACTCGGGGCTCCAATTGGGCGCTGTACTTTTTGCCGTTGATGGTGAAGCTCATCGGCACCTTGCCGGGACCGTAGACCGGCACTTTCGCGCCCGCCGCCTCCACTACTTGCGGCACGACTAGCGGCACCGCCGCGGCAATGCCGGAAATTTTTAGGAATTCTCTTCGTGAAACACCGGAAGGAGTTTTTTCGTTGTCGTCAGCCATTGCTGGTCTCCGCTAGCGGACTGCAACTGGCGGCTCACGCCGCCGGGGATGAAGGTTGTTTTGGTTGCGGTAGCGTTGACACTTAGGCGGCGCGCGCCGCCTGTATTCCCGTGGGCAGAGCAGTATACAACTCCGCGCTCCTTCTTGTCCGCCAGGGACTCACTTCCTCGCCGCAGGTGTACGCGGATCAACGCAGGCATTATCTTTTGTCATCCTGAACCGAGCGCGGGCCGAGCTTGCGAGGTAAGCGCGAGGTGAAGGACCTGCTTTTGGGCAACACCCTTACGGCGCGCGGGTTTCGCCGGCGAACCTGGCGCTGGAGCCGCACCTTCCCAATTGTTACCCCAGTAATTTGAACCGGAATTAGGGTCGCCGCACACTCGCTTCATGGGGAAGCAGGTAAAGAAAGAACCTCACGGTGTAGGTGGTTGGCTGGCGCTGTTCTGTTTCGCGCTGCTGATGGCGGGTCTTTTCAGCCTGGGCGGCGCTCTGGTTGCTTTCAAAGAAAAGACCGAAGGCGGCACTATCGGCGGCTATATTGGGATCGCCCTGGTTATTTTTACAATGGCGGTGCTCACGGCGCTATGCCTGCATCGCAGGATGGCTGTAAAGCTGGCGTACACCTACCTGGCGGTACAGGCGCTATTCTGGTTGCTGGCCGCGCTGTTGGGCGAATCGGTCAAGTACTTTGCTGGGGCGCTCGCAGTCTGTACGGCCTGGGCCCTGTACTTCCATCGCTCCCAAAGGGTGCGCA
>DASYWT010000441.1:0-3355 GCA_035935775.1 Terriglobales bacterium | reverse complement strand
AGAGGACTCGCCTTCCAGCGCGGCCATGATGCGCCCGGCGCGTTCGATGGTCGAATCGGTGCCTTCCATCGCTTCCACGGCCACGCAGGCCGCCTCGGCGACCACCACCGTCTGCCCGATATCGAATTGCGCCAGGTGGCGGGCCACTTGCCGGCCATAGGCGATGTCTTTCTGCTCCGCTTCCGTGGGCGGCCGGCGGGTGAGCACTCCGGCGCGGGCGAGCAAAGGCTGCAGGAAGCTCGTGGAATCTTCCAGCGTGATGCCTTCATCGGCCAGCACCTTGGCCACTCCGCCCAGCAGCGAATTGGTGTTGCGAGTTCCGAGCGAAAGCAATAGCTTGGCCAGACGCCAGTCAGGGCGGATGCTGGAGAAAATCTGCTTGTGCTTGACCTGCCCGGCCATGATGGCGCGGCGCACACCTTCGCGCTTGAAAGTGTCAATCAGCCGGCCCAGTTCGCCCAGCGACATCCAGTAGACTGCGGCCGCTCCGTGCGATTCGATTTCGGGGAAAGTTTCTTCCTTGATGGCGGCCACCACCACCTCGGCGCCGCGCGCCCGTGCGGCGTCAAGCACGAGCATGGGAAACTTGCCGTTGCCGGCGATGAGGCCGATTTTCTCCATACCAGTGGTCAGTGGCAGTGTAGCGCCGCCGTCCTGGCGGCCCCAAAGGGCGGGCGAGACGCCCGCCAGACAGCCGGCCAGAGGCCGGCGCTACAGAGAGCCTTCCAAGCAACTGACAACTATTTGATAATTCCTCTCTCCGAGCCCTCGATGAAGCTCACCAGCAGCTCCACATCTTCCCCTAAGCCCCCTTCCGACCTGAGCTTTTCCAGGGCTTGCGAGGTGTTGAGTTTGGAGGCCAGCAGCAGCTTGAAGGCGTGATGCAGTTTGCGGATGCGGTCGCGGGTGAAGCCATGGCGTTCCAGTCCGATGGCGTTCAGGCCGTAGGCGTGGGAGTCGCGGGCAGCGACGGTTTTGGAGAAGGGCAGGACGTCCTTGGTGATGGTGGTGCCGCCGCCGATGAAGGAATAGGTGCCGATGCGCACGTACTGGTGAACCGGGCAGAGAGCGCCCACAGTGGCCCAGTCCTCCACGGTGACGTGCCCGGCCAGGGTGGCGGCGTTAGCCAAAATAACGTGGTCGCCAATGACGCAATCATGAGCCACGTGGGCGTAGGCCATGATGAGGGTGTGGCTCCCGATGCGGGTCACGCCCCCACCGCCGGTGGTCCCCCGGTGCAGGGTGGCAAATTCACGGATCTGGTTGTGGTCGCCAATCTCAAGACGAGTTTTCTCACCGGCGAACTTCAGGTCCTGCGGCGGCTGGCCAACCGAAGTGAAGGGGAATACGCGATTGTGCGAGCCCAGCCGGGTGGGGCCTTCGAGCACCACGTGGGCCAGCAGTTCGCAGTGCTCGCCCATTTCCACCTCGGCGCCCACCACGCAATACGGCCCAATGTGGCAGGAAGCGGGGATGCGGGCATCCGGATGTACCAGCGCGGTGGGATGGATCATCGGCCGCAGCGCACGCGGCTGGCGCTTGATAATAACTTCGTCAGTAGTTTTGGTTGGCACGTCTATTCCCCGTTGCTCTCCTCCGGCGCTTCCGCCTGCGACTTGCCCTGGGCACGAGACCGATCCACGAGCTGGCAGGTGACCACGGCCTCAGCCGCCATTTTCTCTCCTACATAAGCTTTGCCTTGCATACGTACCGCGGTCTGGCGCCAGGCCAGGACCTCCACTTCGATGCGCAACTGGTCGCCGGGCACGACCGGGCGGCGAAAGCGGGCGCGCTCGATGCCGGTAAAAACCATCAGCTTGTTCTCGCGGTCGGCGATCTCGGTGAGCAGCAGCGCGCCTCCCGCCTGGGCCATGGCTTCCACGATCAGCACCCCCGGCATGATGGGAAATCCGGGAAAATGGCCGGCGAAAAACGGCTCATTGGCGCTGACATTTTTGAGGGCCACAATGCGCTGCTTGCGCGTCAGGTCCACCACCCGGTCTATCAGCAAGAAAGGATAGCGGTGGGGCAGGATCCGCTGAATGGCGGCAATGTCCAGGGTGGTGCGCTCCGGCGCTTTCACCTCGCTTGCGGGTGCCGTTTGCGTCATGCTCTATTCTCGCCGAAAGCGAAGATTATACTGCAGGGGCAAAGCGGGATTGACGATTGACGATTTTCGATTGATGAATTGTTAGGGTTGTTCTGTAAAAGCTGCGGCGGAGAAGCTGGTCGCAGTCGGGGTTTTCAATCGCCAATCGTCATTCTTCAATCGCTAAGGAGAGAGATGGCGAGCAAGCAAACGAAGGCTGAGGCCGGCGCTCTACTCGGTTTCCTGCAGCAGCGGCGCGAGGCCATGGTCGAAACCCTCCGCCAGATGGTGGAACTGGAGTCGCCCAGCGACAACAAGGCGGCCGTAGACCACCTGGGTGAATTTCTGGCGCAGCAGTTTGCGGCGGCCGGCGGGCAGCCTAAGTTCCACCGCCAGAGCGAACGCGGGAACCACCTGCAGGTGGATTTTGCGGGAGCGAATTCTCAGCGTCCGGTCATGCTGCTGGGACATTTCGATACGGTGTGGGCGCTGGGCACCCTGGCCAACATGCCCTGGCGGGTGGAGAAGGGCCGCGGCTGGGGCCCTGGCAGCTACGACATGAAGTCGGGCATCACCCTCATGCTGCACGCGCTAACCGCGCTGCGCGAGGTACGCGGCAAGCTTTCGCGCCCGGTCACCGTGCTGCTGAACACTGACGAAGAAGTTGGCAGTCACACGTCGCGAGCCATCATCGAGCGCCTGGCGCGCGAGTCCGCCGCCGTGCTGATCATGGAACCATCCGCCGGTCTGAAGGGCTCGGTTAAAACGGCACGCAAAGGAGTGGGTGAGTACTGCCTGACGATAACCGGTGTTCCGGCGCACGCCGGCATTTCTCCCCAGGAAGGCGCCAGCGCGGTGGTCGAATTGGCCCACCAGATCGTGAAGGTTTCCGGGTTTGTGGATTTGAAGCGGGGCATTTCCGTCAATGCCGGGGTAATCGAAGGCGGCACGCGCAGCAACGTGGTGGCAGCCGAGGCCTCGGCACTGATAGATGTGCGCATTGCCCGCGTGCGTGACGCCGCCTACATAGACAAGAAGCTCCATGCCTTGCGTCCCTCCAACCGGAAGTGCCGCCTGCAGCTAACGGGCGCCATCAACCGCTTGCCCATGGAGCGCACCAAGGGCGTGGCCGCGCTTTACGGCAAAGCCCGCGAAGTGGCCGCCCGGATCAACTGGAACCTGCAGGAGGCCAGCACCGGCGGCGCGTCCGACGGCAACTTCACCGCCGCCCTGGGCGTGCCCACCCTCGATGGCCTAGGTGGCGTT
>DASYWT010000440.1:0-4411 GCA_035935775.1 Terriglobales bacterium | reverse complement strand
AGGTTCAGGATCAGGACCGGCGGGGCCGAACCCGGACCGGCGGCGGCACGAGTCTCCCTTTCCACGGCAATGGCGACGTTATCCATGCAGCTAGCTCAGCTCCACTCGAATCTGACCAGCAGGCCAGTCTCCCGTTAGAGGCGCCTCTTGGGACTTGCGAAACATCACCACCGCAGACCAGCAATAGCGCTGCAGCCGGGGAAGGCGGACCAGCACGGGCTCTTCCCAGCGCCGCATGAGCGCGCGGCTCCTGGCGAACAGAGCGCGCGACCCCGTGACGAACAGCAGGAAGTGGGACAGCAAGGTAAACAGATAAAAACCCCGATAAGTGACGCAACCAAAATGGCGGCGAAACACCTTAAGATCGTCCAGGGAGAGCGGTTTTTCTGTGGGCGTGCGGCGCGACGGAGTCAGACGACGAAACAAGTTCAGAAACGGGTTGTGTGCCAAGGGTTCCAAGAAGACCGCAACTCCCCCGGGTACCAGCACTCGCTCCAGTTGCCAGGCAGTTTTCTCCAGGTCGGTGTGATGAAGGATTGCCTTGCCAATGACGACGTCGAAGGAACCACTGGGATAATCAATCTCTTCCGCGGCCAGGCGCCGGAAAGAGACGCGCTGTTCCAGACCATCGCGCTTGGCGTTCTTGTTTGCGATGGCGATGTTCTCCCCGGAAATGTCAAACCCTTCCACCCGGGAAGCGCCATGCGCAGCGTAGATGCGGCCACTCTCTCCCCTGCCGCAACCAAAGTCGAGTACTCGCTTGCCCGTCAGAGGCCCGGCGGCGCGCAGCAGCATTTCCATATGCTCGTCCGCCATCCATTCGGGATAGAAGTCAGTGCGGGCGGGCGGAGCGCCTTGATAGGCTTTTTCGTCATGGAAGGTCTCTTCCACCAAATGGCGCTGGGTGAGCGATTCAACACTGGCGCCGCCCTGCGAATTAGGTTGCGTCATACTCTGCGAGCCTCCCCGTGATTCATTGATTGGTTGCCCTTCCGGACATCCTGTACCAGTCGAGCTTGAGCCCGAACATTCCCATGTCGGGCTCGCGAAGGCAAAATCTCTTCAGTTCATAACGGTCCTGCTCCGGTTCGTTGACTCCGGAAATCGTTGTGACCGCAGTTAGAAATCCCGCCGCACGCACCACCTGCTTGGCGTCTGAGCTGAAATCCGCTTTTTTACCAAATGGATACGCAAAGTGTTGAATGGAACGCTGTAAGTTCTTCTCCACCGTTTTCTTGGAGCCCACAATCTCTTCTTGCAGCCGGGAAACAGGCAGAGTGGCCAAGACCGGATGGGTCACCGTGTGGGCGCCAAAACTGATGCCCTGGCGGCTCATCTGGCGGATTTCGTCCCAGGCCAGCAAAGTGTTCGGCATGTTCAGGGGCCCGGAGACCCGCAGGGCACGGAACAGTTCTTCCAGCAATTTTGAGCGGCTGGCTTCGTCGGTTTGACGCAGCCAGTTGAGGGTGTGGGCGAGCGCCTTCAGACGCGGGCAGTCCTGGTCCAGGGTTGAGTCGGGCCCGCCAATCTCACCTAGCGCAATGCGAGGCTGCTTGGTCAGCTTGAACGCCAGCCGCACCTGGTCGTACCAGGGCAGCTGACCGGACTCGATATAGCCGGTGGTGAGAAAGATGTTGGCGGGAATGCCCAGCTTCTGCAGGATAGGGAAAGCATGCAAAAAATTGTCGCGATATCCGTCGTCGAAGGTGACAGCCACGCAATATTTATTCCCATTCGACGGCACCTGTCCGTTGGCCAGTTGATCGAGGCTCAGGATGCGGAAATTCTTTGCCAGGTACTCCATTTCCGCGCGAAACCGCGAAACCGGCATGGCGTAGAAGAATGGATCCCGCTCATCATTCACCCGGTGGTAAACGAAAATGGTGCAAACCGGCGAGGTGCGCCGCTGCAGGCGTGAGGACCCGTTTCCCGCTACCGTGGGCTGCCAGGTGTAGTGGGTCGCCAAGTGCCGCGCCGCCGCACCCAGCGAGGTACGAGCGTAGAGACGGGAAACCGACCAGCGCATCAGTCGTTTCGAGAGTGGAGCAGCCGCCTGGCTTGAGGCCGTCCAGCGGCGCTGGGTCTTCCAGGCAAGCAGCTTGCTGCGTCCGGAGAGCAGCCGCCGCGGAACCATCTGGCGGATGTTGCCTCTGAAGTTGGCATAGAGCCGCGGTCCGGAAACCGCTACCCAGGCCCCGGTGGCTCCGGCAGCCAACAGAGTACGCGAGCTGAGTTTCTGCTCAGCTCCCCAGGCCAGCTTGTGGGGAGCGGCTCCGGCCAGGAAGTCATATTGCTCCAGACCCTCTTCGATCCAGTGACGCATGAGCCAGGCACGCAGCACGACGCCGGGACGAAGATCCTCGAAGGCCGGGTCGTACCCTTCCTGCAGCAGGTAGAAACGGTTGCGGTAACGGAATCCGTACTGCAGGGCCAGCGCGCGCTCGCTCCAAGCCAGCCGATGAAACGCGAGCCAGCCTTTGGCCAGGGCCCTGTGGCTGATATCTCTGTAAAAGTTACGCTTTGCCGGATCACCAAAAACTCCAGGCTTGTAACTTTGCTGCCACCGGCGAGCGTGGAGGTCGAACAACTCCGGCAGCCATTCTTCGATATTTGCTGGGCTTACGCACTCGCTGGGAGCGGTCCCAAACTGTCCCTCGATTCGTGCCAGCGACGAACGGACCTTGCTGCGCATGCGCGGCTGCAGGACCCGCAAGTAGTCGTTCCAGCTCTTGGGCAGTGAGAGGGTGGCGCAAGGAATCGTCTCCGAGGCCAAGTTCCAGCCCCGCTCCCGCGCACATTCGCTTAGCGACACCACGCAGGGAGAGCCTTGTGCGGCGCCTTCTATCTGCAGCCAGTCCCACTGTTGGCGGTGCCCGGCGAGAAAGTCCACGAAACCGCGCGCTATCTCGCGCTCAAAACCGATACGGATGAAGCCATCGAGATAATCAGAATCGCGGGATCCGTCGCCTACAACCCGTAGAACCTCCCAGCCCGCGCCCCAGTGCCGCGCCTTATCCACGTAAAGCGGGAGCACGCCCTGCAGTTCGCTGCCCTCCCAGGCCGCCAATACAAACAGAGGACGCCCGGCTCCATAATTCTTCCACCACGCCTCACACCACTCCCAGGTCAGAAAAATGCTGTCGCTGCCGCTGGCGGCGAGGACCTGGTTCCAGCAGCCGGCCAGCGGCAGCAGTTCGTCCCAGCTCTGGTAAAGAAGCACCCTCATATAGCTGTCCCCTCCACATGCTGGCGGTGCCACATTTCCAGCATCAGGAACGTCCAGAGCAGGTCGCCAAAATAGGGAGTGTTGTCCCGCTCCAATTCCGTAAACAGATGCTCGATGAACGGCCGCTGAAAATAGCCACGCTGATAGGTGCGGGAATCAAGCAGGATGTCGTGGCTCATCCTCCGCAATTGGGGATCGGTTTTCAACCACATGCCGATAGGCAGCCCAAAACCATGCTTCTTCTTGTTCAAAATTGCCTGTGGCAGCAGAAATCGGGTGGCCTGCTTGAACAAATAGCGCTTCTCCAACCCGCGGACTTTCAAGGAGGCGGGCAACGTCCCGGAGAATTCCGCCAGGGGATGATCCAGATATGGAAAGCGCACGCCGACCCCCGCCAGTTCCGCCATGCGCACGACTTTGGGCAGATCATCATCTCCCAGGGTCATCTTGACATCCACGTAGAGCAGGCGATTTAGCTCCGATTGCGCAGGGGCTTTCTCGTAGTGCCGGCGCATCGCGCCCAGCACGTCGCCGTTAAGGTTCGGCATCGCTGCGCCCAGTACCTGCTGGGCAGGAAAGACCTGGAGCAGGCGCCATGCACAATAGCGCTCTGGGTTGGGCGTATTCGAAAAGCGAATATAGCGCTGCGCTTTGCGGAAAAGCGGCACACGCGCCGGACTGGCAAACACCGCCGGCTCCAGCAGCCGGCGCAGAGCTTTAGGAACCCGGTGATAGAGCTGAAATACTTTGTCGGTGCGGTAACGCTCATTGCCGCCGAACAGCTCGTCGCCGCCGTCTCCCGCCAGCATGACCGCTATCCCGTGCTCCTTTGCCATTCGAGCGCACCAGTAAGTTGGGATTGCCGAGGAGTTGGCGTAGGGCTCGTCATAGGCTGCGACGATTTTTGGAATTACCTGGTACGCATCTGCGGGAGTGAGAATGGCGGTGGTGTGAGACGCCTGAAAATGGCTGGCTGCCAGCCTGGCGTAACTGAGCTCATCAAAACGGCCTTCAGCGAAGCCGATGGAAAAGGCACTGGCGGAATGGTTGTGGATGCGGCTGAACAAGCCCACCAGAGTGCTGCTGTCGGTACCGCCGCTCAGAAAACAGCCCGAGCGGTTGACGTCCAAGTCCTCACAAGTTATCCGGATCGCTTCCTCGATCCGAGACAGCAACTCCGCTGCC
>DASYWT010000439.1:0-28681 GCA_035935775.1 Terriglobales bacterium | reverse complement strand
TGGCCGCCGGCTTCTCCCAAGCCGGAGCAAGGGGTACAGGCTTTTCAAAAGCAGGCGCAGCCGGCACTGGTTTTTCAAAAGCTGGGGTAGCCGGTATTGGTTTTTCAAAAGCGGGTGCGGCCGCCGCAGCGCTGCCGGACGGTGCAGATGCCACCGCCGCCGGCTTTGCGGGGGCGCTCTGTGGACCCAATCGGTCCAGGGCCGCGGTTAATTCATCAAACAGCTCAGCCGGTGGGCGCCCTTGCCCACCAGGCGCAACGTGAGCCGGAGCGACAGGAGCAGGGCTCGTCGGCTTGTCCGCGGGCATGCTGCTCGCGGCTGCCGGCGCTTCGCTGCGCAGCCCGATTCCATCTCCCATCAGGCTGCGTGCCGCTCGCAGCGTGCTCTCCACTTGTTTGAGCACGATCGGCTTCTGGATAACGAAGTTCTCGCCCGCCCGGGGACCACCCCGACTGGCGCTTTGCGGGCCCACTATGGCAATAGTCACCGATTTCTTGCTGGCCGTAGCCATGCGCGCGCTCTGCAGCACCCAGCCAGCGCCCTGTTCATCTTCGCAGTCCACCAGGATGGCGTCGAAGTGCTGGTCCATCAATCGTTTAGCGGCAGCAAACGGTTCGCTGCAGGGCTCCACCGCAATGTCCAGGTCCTTCAGCAACCGGGCGACGGTTTGGACAAGATCGGTGTCCTTGGAGAGAAGCAGCGACTTAAAAGCCATGGCAAAATTCAATTTAGGTCGGCAGTACCGCCCCAACAAGTAACGCAGGTAACTGGACCTTGGTACTTATGGCTGTAGGAGGCCGCGGCAACAAGCCAAGAGGCGCAGCGCGAAACCGTGCAACTGACTCTCGGCGTTAACCGCTGGACTTGGCCGAAGCTGGGGCGGCGCGAGTCGCTCAATTCGGTGTGTTACGCTGATCAGCTCCGCGGATGAAATTCGCTTCCATCGCAGGTCTGCTGCTTCTGGCAAGCCTGCTCGGCTGTGGTACGCCGGGCGTGCCTCTGCCGCCTTCCCTGGACCTGCCACAACCTGTGCAGGATCTTCGGGCTACGCGGAAAGGCGACACTGTCACCCTGGTCTGGACTGTGCCGCGCGAAACTACCGATCGCACCACGATCCGGCTGCGGCGCCTGGGCCCCACACGGGTCTGCCGTAGTGTCACTGTCGGCATGACGCAATGTGGGAATCAGGTCGGCGAAGTGGATACAGCCGCGAAGTTGGCGGCTGCGGAAGCTGCCGAGGAAGCCAAGGCGCGGGCTGCCGCCTCAACCAGCAAGAAGACACAGTCAACTCCGGCCAAACCCGCCCCTGTCTTAGCCAGCTCGCAAGACGTTCTGCCGCAATCACTGGAACTGCAGAATCCAACCGGCTTTATCAATTATGCGGTCGAAGCCCTGAACAGCCGGGGACGCAGCGCCGGCCTTTCCAATCAGGTCGAGGTGCCGCTGGCCCCCACCCTGCCGCCGCCTGTCGACTTGGCGGCGCAGGTCACAGCCGATGGCGTCGTCCTCAGCTTTACCAGTGTGCTGCATGAGCCGCCGGCGCCGGAATTGCGCTACACCTGTCGCGTCTACCGCGAAGAGAAGGGAAGCGCCACGCCGGTTCTGGTGGGTGAGGCACCGCAAGGCGCTTCGCCGCAGACCCAGCTCGTGGACCGCTCCCTTGAGTGGCAGAAAACTTACCGATACTGGGTCACCGTCGTGACCCTGGTTCAGCGCAAAGGCCAGCCGCAAGGTGAAGTCGAAGGAGACAACTCGACCCCGATCACTGTCGTTGCCAACGATGTTTTCCCGCCCGCCGTCCCCATCGGTCTGCAGGCGGTATTTTCCAGCGTAGGACAGCAACCGTTCGTGGATCTCACCTGGGCCCCCAACACGGATACCGACCTGGCAGGGTACAACGTCTATCGGCGAGAGAAGAACGCAGAGTGGACCCGCATCAACTCTACCCTGGTGCCGACGCCAGCGTACCGCGACGGCAATCTGGCCGCCGGCCGAACCTACTTCTACGCCGTTACCGCCGTGGATGTGCACGGTAATGAAAGCACGCGCTCGCCGGAGACGGAGGAAACAATACCGAGCGCTCAATAGCGTATGCCGCGAAAAACAGCGCCATTAGCAAATAGCTCTTGGCATTTGGTCCCGCAGCCCTGAGGATAGTGGTTCCTCGTCAGTTGGTAGCTGGTAGTTGGTGTCTGGCGGGGACCACATACCAACTACTAACTACCAGCTACCGACTACGGTTCGAGGAACTGACCTCATGAAATACTGCCGCTTCCGCCACGAAGGTCAAATCCGCTACGGGCTGGTTGAGTCTGTGGGCGGGGAAGAGTACATCACGCGCCTGCTGCTGACCGCGCCCCACCTGGGCGAGGGCGATCTCGACGAACTGCCCAGCCGCCGCATGCAGCAGGCGCCGCTCAGCCAGGGGGAGCTGGTGGCGCCCGTCGAGCCCTCAAAAATTGTCTGTGTAGGCCGCAACTACCGCGAGCACGCCACCGAACTGGGCAACGAAGTTCCTCCCGAACCACTAATTTTCTTCAAGCCGCCCTCGTCACTGCTCAACCCCGGGGGCGAAATTCACCGCCCCACGGCGCTCTCCGAGCGGGTGGATTACGAAGGCGAATTGGGCCTGATCATCAGCCGGCCGTGCCACAAGTTTGCCGAAGGCGAGGATGTCCGTCCTTATATCCTGGGCTATACCTGCGTTAACGACGTTACCGCCCGCGACCTGCAGAAGAAAGATGGCCAGTGGACTCGGGGCAAAGGCTTCGACACGTTTTGCCCGGTCGGCCCTCTGGTCTCGAATGAACTTGACCCCTGGGCAGGCGTGGAGGTCGCAACCCGCGTCAATGGAGACGTTCGCCAGCAGGGCAACACGCGCGATTTCATCTTTACCCTGGACGTCATAATCCGCTACATTTCCCAGGTGATGACGCTGTACCCCGGCGACTTGATCGCCACCGGCACGCCTGCCGGGGTGGGTCCGCTGCAGGCGGGCGACGTGGTTGAGGTCAGCGTGGCAGGAGTAGGCACGCTGCGGAATACGGTGGTAAACGACTGAATTGATTAATTAGACATTCAATCATTGAATGATTAAGTCTCGCTGCACGCCGCTCAATGATTGAGTGTTTCAATGGCTGAACGACTGAATGTTATGAAATTCTTCATTGACACCGCCAATCTCAACGAAATTCGCGAAGCCGCCAGTCTGGGCATCCTCGATGGCGTCACCACCAACCCTTCCCTTATCGCCAAGGAAGGCAAACCCTTCAAGGAAACCATCCTGGCGATTTGCAACGTGGTGGACGGCCCGGTGAGCGTGGAAGTTACCGCCACCGATGCCGGAGGCATGTGCCAGCAGGCGCGTGATTACGCCACCTGGCACAAAAACGTGGTCGTCAAACTGCCCACCACGCGCGACGGAGTCAAGGCGTGCAAGTGCCTCTCTGACGCCGGCATCCCCACCAACCTCACCCTGTGCTTCTCGCCCAACCAGGCGCTGTTGGTGGCCAAGGCTGGTGCCACCTACGTGAGCCCCTTCGTGGGGCGTCTGGATGACATCAGCCACGTGGGCATGGACCTGGTGCGCGATGTGGTGCAGATCTACAAAAACTATGATTACAAGACGCAGGTGCTGGCAGCGTCCCTGCGTCACCCACTGCACGTGGTGGAAGCGGCGCTGGCCGGCGCCCACGTCTCTACCATCCCCTTCAAGGTGCTCGACCTCATGTTCAAGCACCCCCTCACCGACCGCGGCCTCGACCAGTTCCTGAAGGATTGGGAGAAGGTGAAGAGCTGACTTGGCCGGCGCCGCTAATGGCCCAGAAATTCCGTGAGCACGCGGTCGAACTCCTCCGGCTTCTCCAGTTCCGGTAAGTGACCACACTGGTCAATCACCGCCATCTTCGAACCGGCAATGCCCTGGTGGAACTGTTCCCCCTTGGCCAGGGGTATCAGTTCGTCATTCCGTCCCCAGATAATCAACGTGGGCACGTGAATGGAGCCCAGCTTCGATTCCTCGAACTGATCCTGGGCAAATCCCGCCAACGTCCGCTGGATGGTGTATCCGTCATTGTCCTTCAGGTGATTGGCAAAGGCGTAGTGCACGAACTCGTCCGTGACCATCTGCTTGTTGTAAAAGATGAGCTCGAGCAGTTGGCGCATGCTCGTCAGCGATGAGGGATTCAGATCAGGGACGGGCCCTTGCCCAAAACGCAGCCCGGCGGAGTTGACCAGCACCAACTTGCTTACCAAATCAGGGTGCTGTGCGGCAAAATCAAGGGCAATCCACCCGCCCAGGGAGTTCCCCGCCAGGGCCGCCTGCTTGATATTTTGGGATTCCATAAACCCCTGCAGAAATTCCACGAAGGTTTGAATTTTGTAGTCGAGAAGGGGCTTGTCGGAATGACCAAAGCCAATCTGGTCGGGTGCGTATACGTGATAGTGCGCAGCCAGAGGCGCGATGTTGTTCACCCAGATCCCGGCATTCGAGCCCAGCCCGTGGAGGAGGATCAGGACCGGGCCCTGGCCCGCCTCGTCATAGTGAATGTGCTGCCCCTGCACCTCCGCCACTTTTTCCGGCGGCATGGCTGGCGGCTGTTGCGCGTTAGCGAGCACGCAAAGCGTCAGGGCGAAGGCAACAATCAGAAAGCGGCGATGTTGAGCTTGCATCATCTTCCTTTCGCGCCGGAATTTGGCCCAGCGCTCGAGTGGTCTCTTTTTCCCTCTGGGCACTTCCCGAAGCCGGTCGACCGGGTCATTTTTCCCGTTTTGATACCGAACCCCGCCACGGGTTACATTTTTGCCATGCCGCCCTCAAGATCGGCCTTCCGGGGCGAGTGAGTACACAGCACTTCGGTGATTCCGCGCGGCGCTATTCCTTGCTAAACTACCCACATTCAAATACCTCTTAAATTCCTGGGATCACGCCCCCGCATGGAGTCCGGGTGCTGGGTACCAGGTACTGGGTACTAACGAAGTGCCACAACACGTTTATCCCCTGCTGGCGGCCGGACTGGCGACGGCTGCCATTCTGGCTTACCTGCTGCGCCGGCGTCGCAAGACCCCGGAGGAAGTAGAGCGCGAGCGCCGCGCCTGGATCAGTAAGGTCGGGCGCATCACCGACGGCACCGTCATTGATGTGAATGAGATGGACGGCACACGGCCCGCGCAGTTCATTATTTACCAGTACGACGTGGCCGGCGTTTCCTACGAAGCCTCGCAGGAGATCACCTATCTGCGCCAGTACGTGAACCTGCATTCCTGCCGGCTCGGCCTGCCCACCTCGGTCAAATACGATCCCCACAACCCCGGCAACTCCATCGTGGTTTCTGAAAGCTGGTTCGGCCTGCGCCGCAAGTAGGCCTGGCCGCGTGTGGACAAACAGGCGGTCATTTCAGCACTGGCGTCATGCTGAAGACCTTCCGGCCTGAAGCATCTCGCGTGCAGCATCGAAAATCTCATTGCGCGGCACAGGTGTGGTCGTGAATAATGCGCCAGCCCTGGGGAAACTTACGGAACACGAGCGTGAAAATGCCGTGCAGCTGTTTACCGTCGGGCATGGCCAGATGGAAGACGCCGTGAACAAAGGCGGCTGCCGGACTCAGAGTCTCAATTTGCAGGTCGGAAAAATCCAGCTTGCCCATCTGGTGGCCCGCCGACTGGTAGGCCTTGCGATAGCGTTCCAGCGCGTTGTTCCAGCCGCGATACACCGCCACCCCCGAGAAGAAGGTGAGCTGCGGGGAATGCCAGTAGCCCTGCATGAAAGCCTCGAGATCCTGCCGGTTCCAGGCCTCCACCTGCTTGTCCAGAACCTGCCGGATAGCGGCTTCTGCGTTCGCGGGGGAAGGCTTGGGCGCGGCCGCGGCCAAAGACAACAGCAGAAAAGGCACGCAGAAAACGGCAGGCAACTCTTTCATGCCGCGGATTATACAGGCGGGCTGAATGCATTGCAGAAGGCGATCAGGAACAGAGTTTCTCGCGGTTCAAGGCAGCGTGCGCGTAGCTGGAAGATTTAAGTGAGCTGGTTGCCAATCGTCAATCGAAAATCTTAAATCGTCAATTGCCTTTCCTCTGTGTCTCCGTGTCTCTGTGGCGGATTTCGGTTTTACGCGCGCTTGCCCGGCTTGCCTGCGCCAACCAGTTCTTCCCAGGGGCGCTTGGGTCGCGTTGCGTCGGGCTTGTCCCGCCCTTCCACGCGATCGTAGGCATAGGCGTCGCTCACCGTCCCCAGCGACTCGTTGTACAGGCTGGGCTTGCCCACGGCTTCCTTGAGCTCTTCCGAAAACTGGTGCAGCGCCTTGAGGTGATCCGCGGTAGCCGCAACCTCTGTTTTGGTAGTCTTCAGCACCTGCTGGTAGCCCTTGTTGATCAGCTTGGCAATCTCGCTGCCGATCAGGTAACCAGGATAGGCGAACACCTTCACCTCGCCATCCGGCGTCTTCTCAATGGCAGCCGAACAATTGTATTTCTTCACAAACACCCGGCTGGTCTTGGTGCCGGGTGCCTCCAGCACGTCAAACTGGTGCTCGCGCAGCCAGTTAACCGCTTCGTCGTAGGTTCGTCCTTCCAGCTTTTTGGCCATTTTCTCCGTGGTATCCTGTTCTCGCCCCTGCAGAGGGTCCCAATGCAGCTTCTGAGCGTTTCGGAAGCGATTCGAGGCCGTTCCGCCCCCGTGCGTTGCCCACTACAAGACACCTTTATAAACTATCGCATTCTTTTAGATGCCGGAATTCATCTAATAACCACATTACGAGAGTCATGGCCTGAGTCGCACCATGTCGCAAATCGTCGCGAATGAGACACATGGCGTGAATGCCGAGAGCGCAGCTCCGATGCCAACCCGGTCGCCCACGCGCCTGGGCGAGAGCTTGCTCGGGCGCATTGGGAATACGCCATTGCTTCGGCTTGGGCGCATTGCTAGCGATTTGCCCGGCATTGAGTTGCTGGGCAAAGCCGAGTGGTTCAATCCTGGAGGTTCGGTAAAAGATCGAGCCGCCTCGGCGATCGTTACCGAGGCGCGACGCACCGGGCAGTTCGCTCCCGGCAAGGTGCTGCTTGATTCCACCAGCGGCAACACCGGCATTGCCTACGCCATGCTGGGCGCGGCGGAAGGCTTTCAGGTCACCTTGTGCATGCCTTCCAATGTTTCGCTGGAGCGCAAGCACATTCTGCGCGCCTATGGTGCCAACATTGTTTACACGGATCCCGCCGAAGGCTCCGATGGCTCCATTCGCAAGGCGCGGGAGATGTACGCCGCCGAGCCGCAGCGCTACTTCTACGCTGACCAGTATTCGAACGACGCCAACTGGCGGGCACACTATCACGGGACCGCGGCCGAGATCTGGCGCCAGACCGAAGGCCGCATCACGCATTTTGTCGCCATGCTGGGCACCAGCGGGACGTTCATGGGCACGGCGCGCCGCCTGAAGGAATTCAATCCACACATTCAGTGCATTTCTCTGCAGCCGGATTCGTCCTTTCACGGAATCGAAGGCGCCAAGCACATGGCCACGGCCATCGTGCCCAAAATTTATGATCCTGCCCTCGCGGACGACGATTTGGGCATTTCCACTGAGACCTCTTATGCTATGGTGCGGCGCTTAGCTCGCGAAGAGGGCCTCCTGGTGGGTATTTCCGCTGGCGCCGCAATCGTGGGCTGTCTGCAGGTGGCACGCCGACTGGTGGAGCGCAAGCAGCCGGGCGTAATTGTCACCGTGTTGCCCGATTCCGGCGACAAGTACTTGAGCGAACGTTTCTGGGAAGAAGAGTAAATTCACCACAGAGTCACAGAGACACAGAGGGATTGACGATTTAAGATTTTTTGATTGACGATTTGGAAAGCTTCGATGGTCCGCATTGGCTTGGGCAATACTGGGATTTAATTCGCCCATCGAAAATCTTCAATCACCAATTATCAAATATTCTCTGTGCCTCTGTGTCTCTGTGGTGAATAGGTTCTTATGTTGAAGATAGACCAAACCTGCTACGAGCAGCTTCGCCGCCACGGCGAGGAAACCTATCCTCACGAGTGCTGTGGCGTGCTTTTGGGGCGCTTGGAAGACGATGACCAGCGCCTGGTCACGTCCGTTGCACGGGCTGACAATACCCGTACCGATTCGCCGCAAAACAGGTACAATATTGACCCCCGGGAGCTGATCGCCATTCAGCGGCGTGCGCGGGAGCGAGGCTTGGATATTGTGGGCTTCTACCACTCCCATCCCGACCACCCCGCGCGCTGGTCGTCTACCGATCTGGCCGACGCCCATTGGCTAGGCTGCTCCTACGTCATTACCCGGGTGGAAAAGGGTCAGGCGCGGGAGACGAATTCTTTTGTTCTGCTGGGCGGCGAGGAAGAAAAAAAGCGTTTTCAGGACGAGCCCGTGGAGGTGGCGGCGCACATTCCTGAAACCAGGACCCCGGCTTAAACATCTGATATGTGGCAACTTCACACGACAGGAGGAGACTTGAAACCAGCATGAGAATCTACATACCCACTCCGCTACGACAGTATGCGGGTAAGAAGTCGAGCATTGACGTGCAGGCCGATAACGTAGGGGACGCGCTCTCAGCGCTTACCTCCACGTACCCGGATTTGCGGCGTCACCTGTATACTGATGAAGGCAAATTGCGGGCTTTCGTCAATGTCTATCTGAATGACGAAGACATCCGCTATTTGCACAAGGAAAGCACCCCGGTGAACGAAAACGACAGCCTCTCCATCGTGCCCTCCATCGCTGGCGGCTCCTGCGCCTGTTGTTGTCCCTGTCGAATGAACGCCTAGTTGTTTTCCTCAAGGCTCGTTCCAGAAAAAATCAAGTTTCCGTTGACAGGAAGGCCGATTACCATGGCAACCATTACACAGCCCGGAGTTCAAGCCACGAACCTCAGCAACGAGGAAGTCCTGCGCTACTCGCGCCACCTGATCATGCCCGAGGTGGGCATGGAAGGGCAGCTCAAACTCAAGGCCGCCAAGGTGCTTTGCATCGGCGCCGGCGGCCTGGGCTCGCCCCTGGCCCTCTACCTGGCGGCCGCGGGCGTGGGCACGCTCGGCGTGGTGGATTTCGACGTGGTGGACTACACCAACCTGCAACGGCAGGTGATCCACACGACGGCTGATGTGGGTCGCAAAAAGCTGCAGTCGGCGGCGGAAAAGGTGAAGGCCATCAATCCCTTCATCGATCTCCGCCCCTTCGAAACCAAGCTGACCAGCGAGAACGCGCTCGAGCTTTTCCGCGACTTCGACATCATCGTGGACGGCACCGATAATTTTCCCACCCGCTACCTGGTGAACGATGCCTGCGTGCTCACCGGCAAGCCCAACGTTTATGGCTCCATCTTCCGCTTCGAAGGCCAGGTGAGCGTGTTCGCCACCAGAGAGGGCCCCTGCTACCGCTGCCTGTATCCCGAGCCGCCACCGCCGGGCTTGGTGCCAAGCTGTGCCGAAGGCGGGGTGCTGGGCATTCTGCCCGGCCTGGTAGGCGTGATGCAGGCCACCGAAGCCATCAAGCTCATTTTGGGCAAGGGAGAGCCGCTCATCGGACGCCTGCTGCTGGTGGACGCCCTGGGCATGCGCTTCCGCGAGCTCAAGCTGCGCAAGAATCCCGACTGCCCCGCTTGCGGAACCCACCCCACCGTGACTAAGCTGATTGACTACAACGAATTCTGCGGCATTCGCGGTGAGGAGAAGCCGGTGGCATCCAACGTTCCGGAAATACAACCTGAAGAATTGAAGGCCAGGCTGGACGCGGGCGAGGACATCTTCATCCTCGACGTGCGCGAGCCTCACGAGTATCAGATCTGCAACCTGAACGGTTACCTGATTCCGCTCGGCGAACTGCCCAAGCGGGCGCACGAGCTGGATTCCAGCCGCGAGATCGTGGCCCACTGCCGCTCCGGCGTGCGCAGCGCCAAGGCGGTCACCTTCCTGCAGCAGGCCGGCTTCCGCAAGGTGAAGAACCTGGCGGGCGGCATTCTGGCCTGGTCAGATAAGGTGGATCCCACGGTGCCCAAGTACTGAAGCTCGGCGTTGTTAGTTAGCTGGCGGCCGTTGGCTCTCGGCTTTCGGCCGCCGAGATGACCAATCACCTCGCCTTCCCACTTTGGATACAAATCCCTTTACAAAAATATCGTTCCTGGTACATAACGTCGCCCACTGACGGCCTACTGTCAGCAGTGGGTCGCCTGGGGTACACAATCTTCGCAACCAATTAAGCCTTGTATTTGTCGAGATATACGGTGCTCGAGCAAATCTGATATGTCGGCTAGAGTATACATTCTCTACCACAACAGTCATGTATCGTGTGACTGACGTAATGGCGCTGAGGCTGAAAATGGGAAATTCCCAAGTAGGATGCTCTTACGCACTACGTAGGGGAAAGCACCATGACAAAAGTATCAAACGTTCTTATCATTCTCACACTCACCCTGGCACTGGGCGCTTGCGGATCCGGCGGTGGCTCCAGCAGCAATACGACTCTGCCGCCACCCGTGACGCCTTCCCTGACTTCGTTGCAGGTGGATCCTGGAGCCGCCAGCGTTGCTCCGGGCGCGGTCCAGCAATTCACCGCCATGGGCAAATACAGTGACGGAAGCAGCAAAGATCTGACTGCTTCGGCACAGTGGAAGACATCGGACACCAACATTGCCAATGTTGCTGGAGGCAAGGTCACCGCGGTGGGCGCCGGTACGGTAATGGTGACCGCCACCTCAGGCAAATTTTCCGCGACCGCCACTTTGCAAGTCACCAGTGCCGCGACGAATCTTGCCTCGATCGCGGTTGCGCCGGCAGCTTCATCTCTTCCCGTGAACACAAGCCTGCAGTTCACCGCCACCGGAACTTATAAGGACGGCAGCAGCCGCGACCTTACGGCCCTGGTCAACTGGGCTTCCTCCTCGAACGCAACCGCCACCATCAACCCCTCCGGCCTGGCCACGGGGATGGCGGCGGGCTCGACAACAATATCTGCCACTCTGGGCGGCATCAAAGGCTCAACCAGCCTGAGCGTCACCGCGCCCACCATCAACTCCATCGTGGTCACGCCGGATGGCCTGACCCTCGGCATCGGCATCGGCCAGCAGTACACGGCCACAGCAATCTATAGCGACGGCTCCACGCAGGATCTAGTCAGCGGTGTGACCTGGAGCTCATCGGCGCTGGGCGTCGCCACCATCAATGGTTCTGGCCTGGCCACAACTGTCGGCGCGGGGACTGCCACCATCACGGCGAAGGTGGGCTCGTTCAGCGATACCACTCTGCTGACCGTGGTCGCCGCCAACCTCGTTTCCATCTCCGTCACTCCGACTCCGGTTTCAATCGCCGCCGGTACAGATCAGCAATTCAGCGCCATCGGCAGCTTTAATGACGGCAGCACACAGCTGCTGACTTCAGTGACCTGGTCTTCATCTTCCTCGTCGGTTGCAACCATCAACTCCGCCGGCCTGGCAACTGCGGTCGGCGCGGGAACGGCCACCATCACCGCCACGTCGGGTTCGGTGAGCGGCACAGCCGCGCTTACAGTCACCGCCGCCACCGTGACTTCCATCACAGTGACGCCGGCCAACTCCAACATGCCGGTAGGCACCACCAAGCAGTTCACGGCAACCGCCGGCTTCAGTGACGGCAGCTCTGAGGATGTGACCGCCTCGGTGCTGTGGGGCTCCTCCGAACCTGGAGTCGCCAGCATCAACAACCAGGGTCTGGTAAGCAGCGTGGCCACCGGCAGCAGCACCATCAGCGCCGTTCTCGGCTCGGTGAGCGGTACTACCAGCCTGACGGTCACTACCGTCAAGCTGGTCGGCATCGCCATTCTGCCGAGCAACCCTCGCATTGAGGCCCGCACCTTTGTGAAGTTCACCGCTGTCGGCACCTTTAGCGATGGCAGCACGGGCAGCAACCTGGCGGGAGTGTCGTGGAAATCTTCCACGCCCAAGGTCGCCTCGATGCGCAGTTCCGGGACGGCCTTTGGCAAGAAAACCGGCAGCGCTACCATCACTGCCACCGCCTCCGGCCTGAAGGGAACCACCACGCTGACGGTGAGCAACGGCACACTGGTGTCGGTCGCCATCACCCCGGCGAACTCCACTGTGTCGAACGGCAGCACGCAGCAGTTCACGGCCACCGGAACGTTCAGTGACAGTACCACTCAGGACATAACCCTGAATGTTCACTGGAGTTCATCGCATGCGTCCGTGGCCACCATCGCCAACGCGCCCAGTACGGCGGGTCTGGCGACCACTGCCGGTGTGGGGAATACCACCATCGGCGCCAACTCGGGAGGGATCACGAACTCCACCAGCTTGACTGTGCAGTAAGCGAAGCAGCAGGCACCCGGTACAGGCCAGGTCTCTTTGAGACTTGGCCTGTTTCTGTAATGCGAACCGTGGGCAGGCAGGAGTTGTTCTGCAGGGTCTCTTGGCCACGCGCACCAAAAAAAGGGAGCACACGCGTGCTCCCTCTCGTTGGGTGCGAACCGCCGTTTAGCGGTTGTTCTGCCCGGAACTGCCGCTATGCGCGTTTTGCGCCTGCGACTCCGGGTTGGTAAACACCAGTTTGTAGTTTTTGCCTGCGAAGCGGGCCTCCACCAGGCTGCGCGAACCGCCCGCAGTCTCGATGACGGCTGCATCCTGGAAAGCCTTGGTGGACGTTTGCTCCACTTTGGCAGCAGCAGTGGCCACTACCTTCTTACCCTGCAGGAACTGTACCTGCACCGCCGGCCCATTGCCTTCCCACTTTAGTTGATAGTTCCCGGCGGAAAGCTGCTTGCCATTGATCTGCGCCACATCGTTCAGAACCAGGGAGCCAGGCTTGCTGCCCGCAAAAGCGCTAGTGCAAAGCAGCAGTGCGAACGTCAGGACCAGGCCGCCGGTAATCTTAGAGCATTTCATATTGCCTCTCTTCCTTCTCCCGTTTGGGTAATGTTGGGCGGCCCTAGCGGCCCGGCATAGGTGTTTTCTTCCTGCCGATGGCCTACAATGTGACGGGGTTAAACGCACAAGGACCCGGCCGCTCAAGGACGCGTCCCCTCCGATTCTCCTCACCTGGGCCGCCAAACCGCGGGTGAGAACAATCCTCGTTTAGCCCCTTTCGACTGTTGGCAATTTCTGCTGCAAATTCCGTTACTGAAATCGAACTACGTCGCGACCGCCTTGAAAGTTCCCTTCAGGAAATTTCTTCTGCTCAATCGCGCTTTCTCATTTGACGTTCTCCGTGGCGCGCTGGTAGCAGCTAAAGTTGTGCCATTGCGCAACCTGATTCGCAACAAACCGGTGGTGTTGTGTATATCGAGTGATGCCGATATTCCCGGCGAAAGAAAAAACAAGCTGCGGCAGTTTGTTTTCAGAAATCTCTTTTTGCCTGCCAAGGTGACGGGATTCCTAATCAAGGCACACCTGCGGTGCGCGCCGGCCACGCACGTTCTCATTCAACCGCTGAGAAAATCGCGGCCGTCTGACTCAGCTCAGGGTCAGCACGATCTTGCCGTAATTCTTGCGCTCCAGCATGAGGCGAAACGCGTCCCCTGCCTGCGCCAAAGGCAGAACATGACCCACCACGGGCCGCAGTTTGCCTTCTTTGATCCATTGCGACAGCCGCTCCCACGCCGGATGCATGATGTTCTTTTTCAGGGACAGTTTGCTCAGCCACAACCCGTGCACACTGGAGGCCTTGGCGTACATGGAACGTGTATCGAATTTGGGCTGCTGCCCGGTGGCTGTGCCGTACAGGATCACTCTCCCGAAATCACGCAAGCAGCGCAGGCTCTTGGCCGTATGCTCTCCGCCCAGCATTTCAAACACCGCGTCCACGCCTTCGCCGCCGGTCAGCTGGGCAATCTCCGTTTCGTAATCCGTCTGCTTGTAGTTGATGCCGTGATCCAGTCCCAGTTCCTTCGCCCGCGCCAGCTTTTGGTCGGAGGAAGAAGTCCCATAGGTCTCGACCTGGAGAATTTTTCCGATCTCCACCGCCGCGGTGCCCACGCCGCCGGCCACGGCGTGAATGAGCACTCGCGGGCGTCGCCCGTCCGCCGCCGGTTCCAGCAACCCCGCCTCAAAGTAGGCCAGGTAGGCCGTGAAATAATTCACCGGAAACGCTGCGGCCTCCGCCGCGCTCCAGCCCAGAGGCTGGGGCCATAGCAGGTTGCGGGAAGCCGCGATTTTCTCCGCAAAGCCGCCCATTTGCGTATACCCCATCACCCGCTCCCCTGTGCCCTCCACCACGCCCGCGAATTCACGTCCGGCGATCACCGGCGGTGGCGGGGTACCCGGATAACCGCCCTGGGCCATCATCACATCGGCGAAGTTCACGCCCGCCGCCTGCACCCGCACCAGCACCTCGTCCGGTTTCGGCTTTGGGTCGGCAACCTCCTGCAACTTCAGCACTTCCGGACCACCGAAGCGCTGGATCACAATCCCCTTCATGGCGTCTCCCAGGCTAAGATTGTAGAAGTTCGACCGCCTCCAAATGAAACCATCTTTCCCCTTCGCGGAGCTACCCTCGCCCGTTCCGGCTCATCTGATATGGGAACGCGGGTGCAGGCCAAAGGAGTTTTCCCGGCCTCAGGAAAGGAACTCTGGTATATACTTCCCGCGTGTCGGCATGTTGTCATGGTGCCGCCAGGTGAAGCTTATTCATTAGTTATACGCTTCGCCATAAATCCCTCCGGCCGGCGGACTAGCGGCTGGACTTTAGCAGTACGGGACGCCACTTGGGCTTCGGTTGACCACCCTCTCCCCGGCCTGGTTACCGCGGCTTGGGACCGGATTCGCCCCGAGGAGGTTTCTCCTTGGATCTCATACTTGTTCGTGTCATTTTCATCCTGGTTGTTGCTGCTGCCTGTTACGTTCTTGAACCCTTCGGCTTGAGCGCTCCCGTAGATGGGGCTGTGGGCGCCACCATCGGCATTGGCGTCATCCTCTTCGAAATGCGCCTGCACAAGGTCAGCCTGAAACGGCTGATCGGCGCCGCCATTGGCAGCGTGCTGGGCATCCTGGGCGCTTACCTGTTCAGCCTGGTTATCCGCAACAGCATTCATAGCGGCAGCACGCAAAGTTTCCTGCAGCTCCTGGTCATGCTGCTGATGGCATATATCGGCCTGATTGTGGGGGCCAACAAGGGCGACCTGCTGAACCTGGCGGCGCTGGGCGGCATCTTCGGTGGCGAAAAACAGGGGCGCAAGGCTTACAAGATTCTCGACACCAGCGTCATTATTGACGGACGCATCGCCGATATCGCCGAAACCGGTTTCCTTGATGGCATCATCGTTATCCCCCAGTTTGTCCTGCGCGAGCTGCAGCTGGTGGCTGACTCCGCCGACTCGCTCAAGCGCAACCGCGGCCGTCGCGGCCTCGACATCCTGCAACGCCTGCAGAAGGTGGCCTCCCTCAACATCCAGATCGTGGAAGACGATTTCCCCGCCGTTCGCGAAGTGGACATGAAGTTGATCGAGCTGGCCAAGGTTTACGAGGGCAAGATCATCACCAACGACTTCAACCTCAACAAGGTGGCGCAGCTGCAGGGCGTGGAAGTGCTCAACATCAACGAGCTAGCCAACTCGCTCAAGCCCATCGTGCTGCCCGGCGAGATTATGCGCGTGTTCATCTTGAAGGAAGGCAAGGAGTACAACCAGGGCGTGGCCTACCTGGACGACGGCACCATGGTGGTGGTGGACAACGCGCGCAAGATGATCGGCAAAAACGTGGACATTTCCGTCACTTCCGTGCTGCAGACCACGGCGGGCAAGATGATTTTCGGCAAGTTCGATGAGCGGGGAACGGTGCGGGCCGAGGCCAAGGCCGCGGAGGCGTCGGCGGCGCGTCCCCCAGATCCACGCAAGCCCCAGGCCGTGATGGCTGAACGGCCGACGGAGTAATTGATGATTGAAGATTGACGAATTGTGACTCGCGGCGATGAATTTTATTCTTGCTGCTCAGTGTTTGGACTGTCATCCTGAGCGCAGCGAACCTGGTTCGCTTGCGAGCCGGTTCGCGGAGCCGAAGGACCCCGCGTTGCCCGGCTCCCCTATTTCGCTGAAGGGAATTCGCTGAAAGCTCCTCAGACAATTTTCCACTTTCGCCACAGTGTAGGGGTATTTCGACTCGGGCATGCGCCCTCGCTCAATATGACAGGCATGAGCGATGTGCGATGAATCTAAACATCGCGGAGATTCGTGTCAATCGGCTACGAACGACTTCACTGCGGCGAAAAAGAAGTTACCGCCGCGAACCCGTCGGCTGCTTGGGTGGCGCGGCCTTAGGCTTGCTCTCACCCACCCGCCGCGACACCTTGAACGTCATCTTGTGCTCGCGGGCGTCCACCTCTACATGGTCGCCGTGCAGCACCTCGCCATCCAGGATCTTCAGCGCCAGCGGATCCTGAATCAGGCGCTGGATGGCGCGCTTCAGCGGCCGCGCCCCATAGTTGACGTCGTAGCCCTCGGTGAACAGCAGTTCCTTGGCCGCTTCGGTCAGCTCCAGACTGATCTTGCGCTCCGCCAAGAGCCGCCGCAAATCCTCCAGCCGCAGGTCAATGATGCGGGCCAGTTGCTCCTTGCCCAGCGGGTTGAAGATGATGATGTCATCCACGCGGTTCAGGAACTCGGGCTTGAAGTGCGCCTGTAACGCGTTCATTACCTCCTTGCGGGCACGCTCGAAGTCCTCGGGAGTGCGCAGCGCTTCCGGCGTCAGGTACACCGAACCGATGTTGGAGGTCATGATGATGACCGTGTTGCGGAAGTCCACCGTGCGGCCTTTGCCATCTGTCAGCCGGCCATCATCCATGATTTGCAGCAGAATGTTGAACACTTCCGGGTGCGCCTTCTCGATCTCGTCGAACAGGATCACCGCATACGGGCGCCGCCGCACCTGCTCGGTAAGCTGCCCGCCTTCTTCGTAGCCGACGTAGCCGGGAGGCGCGCCGATCAGCCGCGCCACCGCGTGTCGTTCCATATATTCCGACATGTCAATGCGCACCATGGCGTGCTCGTCGTCGAAGAGGAATTCGGCCAGAGCGCGCGCCAGCTCGGTTTTACCTACGCCTGTGGGACCTAGGAAGATGAACGAGCCGATGGGCCGGCGCGGATCGCTCAGCCCCGCGCGCGAACGGCGGATGGCATTGGAAACCCGCTCCAGCGCGGCATCCTGGCCAACCACGCGGCCGCGCAGCCGCTCTTCCATGGTCACCAGCTTTTTGACTTCCCCTTCCAGCATCTTGGAGACGGGAATGCCCGTCCACTTGGAAACAATGCGGGCAACGTCCTCCTCGTCCACTTCTTCTTTCAGCATCCTTGTGGCGGGGGCGCCGGGGTCCCCGGAACGCGCCGCTTTTGCGCGTTCTGGGCTGGGGTTGCCCTCGCCCGCGGACTTTCCGTCCATCTGGGCGTTGAGCTTGTCCAGCTCAGCCTGCATTCGTGGCAGCTCGCCGTACTGAATTTCGGAAGCGCGGTTATAGTCCCCTTTGCGGGTGGCGGCCTGCACGTCGAGCTTGAGCTGCTCGATCTTTTCTTTCAGCGTACGCGCCCGGTTGATGGATTCCTTCTCCTGCTTCCAGCGCGCTTTGAGCGCATTGGACTGCTCGCGAATCTGCGCCAGTTCCTTCTCCACGACCGACAGGCGCTCCCGAGAGTTGGGATCGTCTTCCCTCATCAGCGCCTGCTTCTCGATTTCCAGCTGTGTGGCGCGGCGCTCCAGCTGGTCAATCTCGGTGGGCATGGAATCAATCTGGATGCGCAGCGAGGCTGCCGCTTCGTCAATCAGGTCAATGGCCTTGTCGGGCAGAAAACGGTCGGAAATGTAGCGGTGCGAGAGCGTGGCCGCGGCCACGATGGCGGAATCCTTGATGCGTACGCCGTGGTGCACCTCGTAGCGTTCCTTCAGGCCGCGCAGGATGGCAATCGTGTCCTCTACGTTGGGCTCGCCCACGTAGACGATCTGGAAGCGCCGTTCGAGGGCGGCGTCCTTCTCGATGTATTTGCGGTATTCGTTCAGCGTGGTGGCGCCGATGGCGCGCAGCTCGCCCCGGGCCAGCGCCGGCTTCAGCATGTTGGAGGCGTCAATGGCGCCTTCCGCCGCACCCGCGCCCACCAGTGTGTGCAGCTCGTCAATGAAGAGGATGACCTGGCCCTGCGAATCCTCAATCTCCTTGAGCACCGCCTTAAGCCGGTCTTCGAATTCGCCACGATACTTGGCCCCGGCCAGCATGGCGCCCAGGTCCAGAGCCACTACCCGCTTGTTCTTGAGCACTTCGGGCACGTCGCCGGAAACAATGCGCTGTGCCAGGCTTTCCACGATGGCCGTCTTGCCAACTCCTGGTTCGCCAATCAGCACCGGATTGTTCTTGGTACGGCGGGAGAGAACCTGCACCACACGGCGGATCTCCTCATCACGGCCGATTACGGGATCGAGCTTGCCCCGGCGGGCCAGTTCGGTCAGGTCGCGGGCGTAGCGCTCCAGCGCCTGATATTTGGCCTCGGGATTCTGGTCGGTAACTTTCTGCGAGCCGCGCACGGCGGTGAGCGCCTTGAGAATGGCATCGTGAGTGGCGCCATGGCGCGCAAGAATTCTGGCCGCGGCGCGTTCGTAATCCGAGCCGCTCGGCTCCTTGGTCATGGCCAGCAGCAGGTGCTCGGTGGAAACATATTCGTCCTTGAAATTGTCGGCTTCCTTGAAGGCCTGGTCGAGCGCCTGGTTCAGCGCCGCCGAGATGGTCGCCTGCATCGCTCCCCCGCCCGACACCTTGGGCACGCGCTGCAATTCGCGCTGCGCCTCCGCCAGCACCGCCTGCGGCCCCGCTCCGATCTTCTCCAGAACCGGCGGCACAATGCCTTGGCGATCCTCGAGCAAGGCGGCTAGAACGTGCAGCGGCAACACTTCTGCATTGGCGTACTCCGAGGCAAGCTCGCTGGCGCGCTGCACCGCCTCCTGCGCTTTCACCGTAAATTTGTCCCAACGAATTGGCATAACAAACCTCAGCCTTCAGCTATCAGCTATCAGCCCTCAGACCATGAAACGTTGCACGATCCGCTCCTTGGCTGACTGCTGAGTGCTGACTGCTTATGTTGATGCAAAAAACGGGAGACGGAATCGTGCCCGCCTCCCGTCTGCCAAGTGAATCACGTGGGGACAGCCGCCCTCACAGTGAATCACGTGGGGACAGCCGCCCTCGGCGGTCCGGGCGAGCGAAGCTCGGCGTCTTACGCGGCCTTCCCGGCGCCCTTGGCTTCCAGCTTCTTCTCGCCGCTTACGTTCACCTTGATCTGCTTGGGTTTGGCTTCAGCCTTCTTGCCCAGGCGGACCTCCAGCACGCCCTTGTCGTAGCCGGCATGAACGTTTTCCGTGTCCACCACATCAGGCAGGCTGAACGAGCGCGAGAAACTGCCGTACTGACGCTCCACGCGGCGGTAGTTCTCTTCCTTCTCTTCCTTTTCGAACTTGCGCTCGCCCCGGATGGTCAGGGTGTTGTTCTCCAGGCGGACGTCAATATCCTTCTCCTCAATCCCGGGAACTTCCACCTTGAGGGTTATGTTGTGCTCGTCCTCGTAAATGTCCACGGCTGGCGCGAAGGCAGCGGTGCTTAGCCCCTCTTCGCGGTCCACACCAAAGCTGTCCCGTAAGAGGTGATTCATGCGGTCCTGTACGGTCGCCAGCTCACGGAAGGGATCCCAACGGGTCAAAATTGTCATGGTCTTTTCCTCCAAAGATTTCGTTCGCAGGCTCTGCCCCTGCGATCTATTCCCCTTAGATGCAGTATTTAGTCATTAATAAGCATAAAATATGAGCTTATTATTATCAACACAGATTTTCGAGCCGGTCGCTTAGTATAAATACCTAAGCTACAACAGCTTGGAAGCGATGGGAGCAGTGGTGGCGGCTTAAGTGAAGGGTTATCCCAGAGACTTCCCGGACACCTGGGCGATGAGGCATTTCAGATAGGCAGTCTCCGGAACCCCCATGAGCACCGGATGGTCCCGGGCCTGGCCGCGCTTTTCGATCAGGCGCAGGGTGCGGCGGGCATCCAATGCGGCGGCCGCCACAACCTCCAGGAAATCCCCCTCGCTGACGTGATAAGAGCAGGAACAGGTCACGAGGATTCCCTCAGGTCGCAGCATCTTGAGGGCCCGCAGATTGAGCTCTTTATAGCCGCGCAGGGCGGTCTCCAGGTTGCGGCGGGAGCGGGCAAAGGCGGGCGGATCGAGCACAATCGTGTCGTAGCGCCGGCCCACTTCAGAGTAATCCTTGAGCAAGTCGAAGGCGTTGCCCTCGATCCATTCGATCTCGCGCTCCGGCTTATTCAAGGCCGCATTCTGCTCCGCCATCCCCAGAGCGGTCCGTGCCCTGTCCACGCCGGTGACCTGCGAGCAAGCGCCTGCCAGGTGCAGGGCAAAGCCGCCCTGGTAGCAGAAAACATCCAGCGCGTCGCCATGAGCGTAGCGTGCGGCGGCCGCGTAGTTCTCCCGCTGGTCCAGAAAGGCGCCGGTCTTCTGCCCTTCGAGACCCCGATAGTGAAATCGCACCCCGTTCATGGTAAACACGGTGGTCGTCTTCTCGCCCGCCAGCAGGGAGTTCGTCCGGGGAGGCAGTTGCTCCAGTTCGCGCACTCGTTCTTCCACCCGTTCCACAATGCCAGCGGGAGAAAGCTGCTCAACCAGCGTGGAAACAATCGCATGGCGCGCGGGTTCGCTGTCCATCGCCTGCGTGAGCACCTGAATGGTCAGCACACCGTCGTAGCGGTCCACGATCAGGCCAGGGAGAAAATCAGCTTCGCTGAAAACCAGGCGGCAAGCGTCCGTATCTCTGACTACCTGCTCGCGATAGCGAATGGCGGCCAACAGCCGCTCGCGGATGAGGGCAGAGAAATCTTCAACCGCTCCCCCAGAGAGCATGCGGATGGCAATTTGCGAGGCGCTGCTGTAAAGCGCGGTCCCCTGGGCGCGGCCGCGTTCATCCAGAACCCGCACCAGTGTTCCGGGCGCGATTCCGTTGGCTGAAACCAGGTCAGAGCGGTACACCCACACGTGCCCGGCGCGCAGCCGCGCCACACCGCGTGCATTAACTACAACTTGAGCTGGGGTTCCCGCAGGCACGACAACATAGTAAACGTTTGGGCCACACCGGGGCTGAAGCCCAATTTCTCTCGGACTGGTTTCTCGTGCGGCTTAAGCCGCACGCTTCCACATTTGCCAGAAACCTTTCTGGGCCGGCATGTCGGGAAACTAAAAAACTGGAAGTTCGAAACTGCTACCGACAGGGCGCGCCGCTGGCCGACTGGAAGTATTCGTACTCCGCATCTCTCTGCGACATGACCTTGCCCCGGTCGCGGCCGCCGTAGCCGTAGTAGTCCGCGCCAGGACAGTAGTAGAGGCCGGTTTTCAGGTCCACCCAGACGTGGCGACGTGGATTGCCCTTCACCCTTTCCGGGTTAGCCGGCTCTGCAGAAAACCAAGACCGTATGGAGGCTATCAAGCCACTGGCTGGGCTCCCGCCAGGGCTGGGCAACCCTACCGGGACCGGCGCCTTCGTAAGCCGGCCAGACGGAGCAACGCTGGACGGGACTGCCAATGGAGCCTTATTCGTAGAAGAGGCGCCCACGGTTGGGCTGGAGGCGTTCCGAGCCGCGATGGCACCCGAACTCCCCGCCGCGGCACGGGCTCGTTCCTCGCGGATGCGGGAAATGCTCTCCCGCAGGTAAGGTGTCGCCGACTCCTCGCTTTGCCAGGCTGATCTTGCGGTAACGGCCCATGCACCCAAAGCCAGCACCAGGATGGGCAGCTGGCATCTGTGAAAGTCAGCCCCCATCCACCACCGGCCCACCCGGCGCAGCAGCGCTGCCAAACCCCGAAGCCGCAGAGCGAGATGGCTGACAACGCCAGGCTCTTCTGGCACGGGGTCAGAAAACAGCTCCGCCGCTCGCGCCTGCAAGCCCAGCATGGAAGAACTCGCGGAGACTACTCCCTCCTGGGCAGGGGTAGGTACGGGAAGGATTTGGGAGTCGGACCAAGCCTCCTGGCCGCGGCGAGAAAGGTTACGCGACTTCGGAAGGGTGGCCACCTGGCTGGTACCTTGGACGCCCATTTTGGGACAAACCCCTGTGTAATGCAAGAGTTTGCATGCTACCTCTCGGGCATCGGCCATCTGGCCATGGGCGTGGGCAGGGATTACGATCGGTGCGGAATCGCTAAACTACTGTGCGGCAGGGGCTTGGGCGTGGTTCTCTTCCAGAGAAGGGGCGGCCTCACCCTCGGCGGGCGCCAGGTAGTACAGAATGCGCTGGCAGGAATCGCAAATTATGATCTGCTCGTTGGTGCGGACGTCGTTGTAAACCTGAGGCCGGAGCATCACCTGGCAGGCGGAGCACTTATGGTCGCGGGCCTCGGCTAGAGCGGTTCGGCGCAGCTTCAGGACGCGGTCGTAATGGCGCAGTAAATCCCCGGCAATGGCGCCGCGCAGCTTGTCGCGCTGCGCCGTCAGCTCGGCTAGCTGAGCTTCGTCCTCGGCCGTCCGGCGCCGGGCTTCCGCCTTTTCCTTCTCAATCTCGGCTGTTTCCGCCTTCAGCTCCGCCTCCGCCGCCTTCAGCTTCTTCTCGTTCTCTTCCACGTCCAGCATGCCTTCCAGGATCTTGTCTTCGATAATCCGGATTTCCTGCTCGGCAAAGCTGACCTCGTGCATGAGCGCCTTGTATTGATCGTTGGTCTTAACGTCCAGGGACTGGTCGCGGTACTTGGAAATTTTCAGCTGCAAGGACTGGATGTCTACTTCCATCTTGCGGCGGTTGTTTTCGTCGGCTTTGATGGCTGCCCGAGCCCGTTCGACCTGCGCTCTGGTGTTGGCCAGCTTGGATTCGATTTCGGCGACACGGCGGGGAAGAGCGGCAACTTCGTCTTGCAGGCGCTGAATTTCGCGGTCGGCTTGCTGGAGCTCGATGAGCCTCTGGATATCTGGAAGCATCGTAACGGCGTGCTGCTCTGTCCATTCTAGCACGCGTAAGCCTCAGATTCATGCGGCTTTGCGGGCCTCTCTCCCGGCGCCTGGGCCGCCTGCCGCCACTATTCTGCCCCCTGACTCCGGACTCCTGACTCCCTCGTTTCTCAGCAATTTCCCCGATTGAGAGGCCAAGTCTCGCAAATTAGACTTGGAAGTAAAGTCATGGACATAGGGATGGAGGTCACTCGCCTGCTGATCGGGCTGGCGATTGCCCTTTTTCACCGGCCTATCGCCGATTTCATGCTCGAGCAGGAGACCTCGCTGGTGGTGCTCTTCCGGCAGCGCGGTTTCGTGCTGCCCTCCGTGCCTCGCCGCAGTACCGCGCATACACTTTACTTCCTCACCGGAATCGGTATTGCCCTGTTCGAACTGGTGAGAATCTGGCTGCTGCTTCGGTAAAACCAGTGGCCAGTCGTCAGTGGTCAGTCGCCAGTGGCTAGTGGTCAGTTTCTCGCTGCAAACTCCGCACTTCATCTTTTAACCATTTGCTGTTGCAGACGCGGCCGCCGTACGCTGCTGCTCTGTTGTACCGGAATGCTGCCGGGTGATGAAGAACTGACTACTGAGAACTGAGAACTGAGAACTGGTGTTAAACTTTTCAGCCCCTCTCTTGCACGGGCGAGCCCTCATCTTGGAGCCGAATAAGTGAAGACCTTCCGGGCGTCGTTGACCGCCGCATGTTCTCTTCTCCTGCTTGCCGGCCTCGCCGTCGCGCAGGCCCAGCCATCCGCCGGCAGCCAGCAGCTGACCATAGAAAAAATCTTTGCCGAGGGCGGGGTTACCGGGCGCGCTCCATCCAACATTGAGTGGAGCCCGGACGGCAAGAAAGTATCCTTCGTCCAGCGCGACGCTCCAGGCGAACACGGCGCGTTGTGGTATGTAGACGCCGCCACGGGCAAAAAAGCCATCCTGGTGGCCGAGGAAAAGCTGGCTACCCTGGCTCCGCCGATCAGCAAAATCAAGAGCGAACGCGAAAAAACCTGGATTGAGCGCTACCACGTGGCCGCCTACCACTGGGCGCCCGACTCCCGGCACCTGCTTTTCGACTCCATGGGCCAGCTCTGGTACTACTCGCTGGACACCGGCACAGCCGTGCAGATCACCACCGCGCCGCAAGCTACGGGTGACCCCAAATTCTCTCCGGATGGCAAGCGCATCTCCTACATTCGCGACCACAACATCTATGTGCGTCCACTGGAAGCCGGCGCCGCCGAAAAGGAGGTCACAGAGGACGCCAATCCTAAAATTAAGAAACACGAGCTCAACTCCGGTACGGAGACGGAAGACCTGCTCAATGGAGAAGTGGACTGGGTGTACGCCGAGGAACTTGACGTGCGCAGCAACTATTTCTGGGAGCCCAGCGGCAAGCACATTGCCTTCCTGCAGATGGAGGAACAGGAAGTTCCTACCTACCCGCTCACCGACCTGCTCGACGTACAGGCCAGCGTGGAGAAGGAAAAATATCCCAAGCCCGGCGATTCCAATCCCGTTGTGCGACTGGGCGTGGTCGCCTCCGACGGCGGCAGGGTGAAGTGGATTTCCCTGGGCAAGGACCAGGACATCTACATTCCCCGTTTCGGCTGGATTCGTGATGGCTGGCTTTGGGCGCAGGTGCTCAACCGCGCTCAGAACAAGCTCGACCTCTATTTCGTGGATGCCGCCACCGGCAAATCGCGGCTGGTGCTGGAGGAAACCAATCCCAAGTGGATAGATGTAAGCGACGATTTTCAGGTATTGAAATCGGGCGATCGCTTCCTGTGGTCGAGCTGGCGCACAGGTTACACCCACCTCTATCTCTACAGCTTCGACAAGTCGAACCCGTTATCCGCCGACGCCCGCCTGGAGCGGCAACTGGAGAGCGGCGACTATGAGGTCACGGGTGTAGACACTGTGGACGATTCCGCGGGCTGGGTCTATTTCACCGCCAACAAGGATGATGCGCGCGACCGCCAGCTCTACCGCGTAAAGCTGGACGGTTCTGGCATCTCGCGAATCAGTCAGGAGGCAGGCACGCATGCCGCCGACTTCGCCGATGACGCCAAGCACTACGTGGACCGCTTTTCCTCGCTGCAGACCCCGCCGGTCATGTCGCTTTGCGCAGTAGGCGGGAGCTGTAGTCCGTTCTGGGGCTCGAATGATCTGAAGGAGTACCACATCGTTCCGCCCAAGTTTGTGGACTTCAAGGCGGACGACGGGACGGTACTGTACGGCATTCTGTGGCTGCCGGAGAACGCTGCGACCGCAGCCCCCGCCAGCGTGCCCCTGATTATCAATCCCTATGGAGGCCCTCACGCCGAGGACGTGGCTAACGAGTGGCGCGGGTCCATGGGCCTGTTCAACCAGATCCTGCTGCAGCTTGGGTTTGGGGTGCTCACTGTGGACAATCGCGGCATGGGTGGGCGGGGGGAAAAATTCGCCGCGGCCAATTTCCGGCACTTTGGCGATACCGAACTGAAGGATCAACTGGCTGCGCTCGATCAGGCGCTGCAGCAATATCCCATCTTCGACCGCAACCGCCTGGGATGGTGGGGGTGGAGCTATGGCGGATACTTCACGCTCTATGCCATGACCCACTCCGACCGCTTCAAAGCAGGCGTATCGGTTGCGCCGGTCACCAGTTGGCTGCTCTATGACTCCATCTACACCGAGCGCTACATGGGCCTGCCGAAGGACAATGCTGAGAACTACACCACCAGTTCGCCGGTGAACACTGCCGGCAACCTTCACGGCCATTTACTGGAGGCGCACGGCACCGGAGACGACAATGTGCACTTTCAGAACACGGTGCAGATGGCACAGGCGCTTATAAACGCCGGCAAGCAGTTTGATCTGATGATCTACCCCGGCAAGACCCACGGCATCTCCGGCACCGCCGCCAGCACGCACCTGTTTCACATGATCGAGGATCACTTTGTTAAATACTTGAGCAGTAGTGCTGCTGGAGACAGGTAGCTGGTAGTTGGGTAACTAACTACCAACTACTAGCTACGAACTACCTGGGTGTGGTGAGAAGGAGTTTCCTTGAACCGCATCACAATGGGACAGATCGAAATCAGCCACGTGGACGACGGCACATACTTTCTCGACGGCGGCGCCTTCTTTGGCGTTGTGCCCAAAGTGCTGTGGCAGCGCCGCCTCCCTGCCGACGAATTGAACCGCATCTCCGGCGGCATGAACTCACTGCTGGTGCGCGCCAACAAGCACACCGTGCTGGTCGAAACCGGCATGGGCAACAAACTGCCGGAGAAGACGAAGCAGATTTACTGTCCGCAGGAGAAGCTGCTGCAAAGCCTGGCCGCGGCCGGCGTGCGCCCCGAACAGATTGATATTGTCATCAATACTCACCTTCACTTCGACCACTGCGGCTGGAATACGGTGCGCCGTAACGGCCAGGTGGAGCCCACCTTTCCCAATGCCCGGTACTACGTGCAGAAGGGCGAATGGGAACACGGTATCCGCCAATTGGAGCGCGATCGCGTCAGCTACATCAGCGACAACTACGACCCTCTGGTGCGCAGCGGACAGATGCAGTTGCTCACCAGCGACCAGGAAATCGTGCCCGGCATTTCGGTGAAGGTTTATCCCGGGCATACCCGCCACATGCAGGCGGTGATGATTCGTGGTGGCGGGCAAACCATGTGCTATATCTCCGACCTCATCCCCACTACAGCCCATCTCGACCTTACCTGGGTGATGGCATTTGATCTGTTCCCCCTCGAGACCATCGAAAGCCGCAAGAAGTTTTACGCGGAAGCGATTCCAGGGAAGTGGCTGGTGGCGTTCACCCACGATCCGACAACGCCGTGGGCGTATGTGGAGATGGAGGGGAGCCGCATCACAGCCCGTGCGGCATAAGCAATTTTTCCAAATGTCCAATTATTAGGAATGTCATCTTGAGCGGAGCAGGCCGATTCGCTTTGCGAATCGGTCGGCGCAGTCGAAAGACCCCTGCGTCTCCAGTGCAGTCACCATCGTTCTAGGGAGTTCCCGCTGGTTCCAGGCAGCAAGCCTGAATCGTAAGAATTCCTTCGGACGGCTCTTTTCCGCACAACGGCGCAGGGGTGTTTCGACTCGGGCTTCGCCCTCGCTCAACATGACAGGCGATTAAGGATGCGGTCGGCTATAGCAGGTCGGCTATAGCAAAGGTGAAGCCATGCTCCACCCTAAGCTTCTCAGACGTTGCAGGCAACGCCGCTACTCAGGTGCGCGGCAAAGAACTCATTCACCCTGGTCAGGATCTCCGGTCCGGTGTGCGATTCGTACACCGCCTTGCGCAGCCCGGCGCTGTTGGCTACGCCATGTGTGAACCAGGAGCAAAACTGTTTCATCTTGCCTTCCGTGCCCGGCAGCTCTTCTTCGATCAGCATTTGGAAGTAGGTGCGGATCATCTCGTAACGATCGGCCTCGCTGGGTTCGGTGTAGGCGCCGGTCGCGGTGTACTGCGCGATCTGACGGAAGATCCAGGGATTGGAGGCGGCGGTGCGCCCAATCATTACGGCGTCGCAGCCGGTAGAACCTACCATGGCTGCCGCGTCTTGCGGGCCACGAATGTCGCCGTTGCCGATGACGGGAATCCCGACTGCGTTTTTGACCGCGGCGATCCACTCCCACCGCGCCTGCCCGCTATAGCCCTGCTCGCGGGTGCGGGCGTGCAGCGCCACCGCCGCCAGACCGCAGTCCTCGGCCAGACGCGCCAGTTCCACGCAGACGATTTCGTCGTCGCTCCAGCCCAGACGGAACTTCACGGTGAAGGGAATCTTCACCGCCGCGCGCACCCCCTGGAAGATGCGGCCGATGGCCGGCAGATCGCGCAGCAGGCCGGAGCCGCCGTTGCACTTCACCACTTTTTTGGCCGGGCAGCCCAGGTTCAAGTCCACCAGGTCGAAGCCCAGGCCCTCCACCATGCGGGCGGCCTCGGCCATCACCTGGGGGTCGCTGCCGAAGAGCTGCGCGGAGATGGGGTGCTCGTCGTCGTAGAAGTGCAGGTAGCGGCCGCGCATGCGCTTGTCGCGCAGCATGCCGTCGGCCGAGGTGAACTCGGTCATGATCAGGCCGCAGCCGCCCAGGTTGCGGATGAAGCGCCGGAAAACTGTGTCCGTAATCCCGGACATGGGGGCCAGCAGCGTGGCCGGAGCGATGCGCACGCCGCCCAGGGACACGGATTCGGGCACAAGGGCAGATACAGAATTTGTGGCGCGGGCGCCCTCGCCCGCGGCATTAGCCGGAGTTTCCCAGTACTTGCGCACGAAGTTATCTTACCAAGACCGTGTGGCGTCGGGCCGGGCGGAGCCCGGCTAAGGTTAGGCGAGCGGCGCTCGCCCGCACAGGCGACCACCCCAACACGCCAAAACCGGGCGTGTTGGGGACCCCGGGCTGCGAGGGCGCCTGTGCCCACACGAGCATTGCTGGTGCCGGGGCGCCGGATCAGACCATGGCCGAGACCATTAGGGCAAATAAGAAAGCCCCCGGTCTATTGACCGGAGGCCTTGATCTGTACTGATCCGTGTAAATCTGCGGTGGGAAAGAAGTTACTTCTTCCCCGCGGCAGCGGGCACGTTGGCGTACTTGCGGCGGAAGCGCTCCACGCGGCCGGCGGTATCCACCAGCTTCTGCTTGCCGGTGAAGAAAGGGTGGCAGGCGGAGCAGATTTCCACATGTATATCGCCCCGGTGGGTGGAGCGGGTCGTAAAAGTGTTACCGCAGGCGCAAT
>DASYWT010000438.1:0-12313 GCA_035935775.1 Terriglobales bacterium | reverse complement strand
ACTACAACAGCAAGAAGATCACGCCCCGGACAGTCGTCACCCAGTATCAGGCCTGCATTTCGTTTCTCGTAGTCACCACCCGCTTCCGGTCGCCGCGAGTAGTAGTTGGAAGCGACAAGAGCCAGGGCACGGCCATCATTTACACCGTGATCTCGGCCTTGTTCGGATGGTGGGGATTTCCCTGGGGGTTCATTTATACGCCGCAGGCTATCTACCGGAACCTGAGCGGAGGCTACCGCGAGAGCATTGCAGAGCTCCTGCCGAAGGTGGATGCCGAAGTGGAGCGCCTCGAAAAGAAGCTGCGCCGCGGTCCTCGAGCCGAGGGGCAAGCAGCCTTTTCCGCCTCTGCGAAGTGAGCCGCTCATGAACGCAGTTGCTGAACTGATAATACTGTCGCTGTTCGGGTCGGCTACTTGGTTTTTGGGCGGACT
The DNA here is from genome assembly GCA_035935775.1 of Terriglobales bacterium. GTDB lineage: Bacteria > Acidobacteriota > Terriglobia > Terriglobales > Acidobacteriaceae > JAICWP01. The sequence continues at coordinate 11,882 of DASYWT010000438.1, read as the reverse complement.
CTTGTTCGACCGCCGCAAGCGCTTGCACCATTTCATTTGCCGGCTGCACCGTTCGCCCTATCCACCCCATCCCGAAGACTGGGTCATCACCAATCGCATCCGAACGCTGCAGGTTTTGATTGTCCTGTTGCTCTTCTCCACTTCCGTCGGTGTTGTCGGGAGCCTGGCCGGACTGACGCTCGCGATCATGCGCTAAGCAGTCAAGCTGCCCTCTGCCGGCAGCCTCATGCCCGAACACGCAGAATCAACCACATACCAGCCTTCCAGCCTGCGCAGGTATGAGAGAATGCGCTTTTATATTTATGACCAGGCCGCCGAACGAGACCGACCGGCTGCGCAAAATCGTCGAAGCCTTTCCCCAGGTCACGGTAACCGTGCTGGGCGATATGGTGGCCGACGAGTTTGTGTATGGCGAAATTTCCCGCGTCTCGCGCGAGGCTCCGGTGCTTATCCTCAAGCACCGCGAGCGCGATGTAGTGCCGGGAGGCGGCGCCAACGCGGTCTATAACCTGGCTGACCTGGGAGTGAATGTGCTTCCCGTGGGGGTGGTAGGCGAAGATGAAGCCGGCAAGCTTCTTCTTAAGCGCTTCCGCCAGAAGCGGATCCCCGCCAGCGGGCTGGTTCGCGAGAAGGGCTTTGCCACCGTCACCAAGACTCGCATTCTGGCCGGCATGACGCATTCGGCGCGGCAGCAGGTGGTGCGCGTGGACCGCGAACCTGAAAGCGAGCCCAGCCAGCACGTGGTGCGCGAGCTCATCCTGGCGGCCAAACAGTACGCCCGCGCCTCCGATGCGTTGCTGGTATCTGACTACGGCTACGGCGCCGCCACGCCAGAAATTCTCGATTCCATCCGTTCTGGCGGGTGGAACGGCATCCCCATCACCCTGGACTCGCGCCACCGCATGTTGGACTACGCGGGAGTGAGCGCGGCCACCCCTAACGAGCCGGAAGTTGAGGAACTATTGCGCATGCAAATCGGCAACGACTGGGCCAGGCTGCTCTCCGCCGGTGAGCAGATCATGAAGAAGATGAAGCTGCAGTCGCTGGTCATAACCCGCGGCCGCGACGGGATGGCGGCCTTTGCCCGCAAACAACCAGCGGTGGACATTCCTATTTACGGCAGCGATCAGGTAACGGACGTGACGGGAGCGGGCGACACGGTGATCGCCACCTACACGGCGGCGCTGGCCGCGGGCGCCGATCCGCAAGCCGCGGCGCAGTTGGCCAATTACTCCGGCGGTATTGTGGTGATGAAGCGGGGGACGGCCACGGTCACGCGGCAGGAACTGCTGGACGCGTTGCAGCATGCTCCGCCTGCCGTCCGGCCACATTGAGCGCGCGTTTTCGATAACATTGAGTGTGCCCTCCAACAAGATAGTGGACCGGCAGGCGCTGCCCCGGCTGGTGGCGGAATGGCGACGCAACCGGGAGACGGTGGTCCTGGCCAATGGCTGCTTTGACCTGCTGCATGTGGGCCACATTCGCTACCTGCGGGCGGCGAAGGTGCTGGGCGGCCGGCTGGTGGTGGCCATCAATTCCGACGCCAGCGCTCGCCGGCTAAAGGGCGAAGGACGCCCCCTGATGCCCGAGCAGGAGCGGGCGGAAATTATTGCTGCACTCCAGGATGTGGACGCGGTGGTTGTCTTCTCCGAGCCCGATGTGCGCGCTCTGGTGCGCGAAATTCGCCCTGACGTGCAGGCCAAGGGCACCGATTACACGGCGCAGAGCGTGCCCGAGCGTGACGTGGTTCGGGAGTGCGGCGGCCGGGTGGAGATTGTAGGCGATCCCAAGGACCATTCCAGCAGCGAGATGCTGCGCGCCATGAAGAAGTGAAATGCAGCTCGCGACCATTTCGAAAGCAGAAGAGAGCGGGCTAATGCGCCGGCACCAGGCCGAGGTGCAAGAGGTGGCGCAAGGCGTAGAACGCCTGTTGATCATGCGCCTGGGTTCCATGGGAGACGTGATCCACGCCCTGCCCGCCGCCACTCTGCTGCGTCGCGGTTTTCCTGCCGCTAGCCTTGGCTGGGTGATCGAAGAGCGCTGGGCGGAACTGCTGTGCGCGCCCGGCACACCGCGTGTGGGCCCACGTTCCCCGGGACGGCCGCTGCTGGATGCGGTGCATGCGGTGAACACGCTGGGGTGGCGGGCGGCACCCTTTTCCGACGAAACCTGGAAGGAAGCTATTGGCGCCTGGCGAGCAACTCGGGCGGCAAGGTACGAGCTGGCGGTGGATTTTCAGGGCGCGGTGCGATCCGCCGTGATGGCGCGCTCTACGGGCGCGGAGGCCGTCGTCGGTTTTGAGCGGCCACGCGAGCATGCCGCCAGCCTGTTCTACACCCACACGGTGGAAGCGGGCGGTACGCATGTGATTGAGCAGAATGCCGCATTGGCAAGCGCCATCGCGGGCGTGACGGCGGAAATTCCCGAGGTCGAATTCCCGGTTGATCCGGCAGCGGAAGAGTCGTGCGAACGGCGGTTGCGCCAGCACGAGGGATGGCAGCTCGCGCTCCTCAATCCCGGAGCGGGCTGGGAAGGAAAGCAGTGGCCGCCGGAACGCTACGGCGAAGTAGCCAGGGGATTACGCACCATCGGACTGCGCAGTCTGGTGAACTTCGGTCCGGGCGAAGAACCGTTAGCGCGGGCGGTGGAAGCCGCCAGTGATCGAACTGCGGAGGTGCTTTCGTGTCCGTTGAGCGAACTGGTCGCTTTTACCCGGCGGGCCCGGCTCTTCATCGGAGGAGATACCGGCCCCATGCACCTGGCGGCGGCGCTAGGCGTGCCGGTGGTCGCGCTGTTCGGGCCAACCAGTCCGGCGCGTAACGGGCCCTTTGGCACGCGCAGCATGGTTTTGCGCAGCCCGTTGAGCTCTGCTACCGACGCCGCCGAACGGGCGGCCGCGCGCTCGAGTCGCAAACGGCCGGATCCGGGACTGCTCGCAATTTCGGCCCAGCAGGTCCTTGAGGCCGCGCGGCAATTGCTGGGGAGCGGGCTTGCGTAGTTGGGGAGACATCGCCCGTCGTATCCGCGTGCCACTGGGTTTCGCGTTTGCCATCCTTTATGTCTGGCTGGCAAGGCCCACTTGGCAATCTCTGCTGGTGGGAGGGGCAATCTGCGTTCCGGGGCTGATGCTGCGTACCCTCGCTTCGGGACACGTCCAAAAGAACACCTGCCTTACCACCACCGGCCCCTATGCCTATACTCGTAACCCCCTGTATCTTGGGTCCCTGGTGCTGGCGGCGGGATTTGCAGTGGCGGCGCGGAGCGCCTGGATTGCCCTGGGCATCGTGGTCCTGTTTGCAGGCATTTATCTGCCCGTGGTGCAGTCAGAGGAACAGTTTCTGCGCCTGCAGTTCCCGGAATTTGCCGCATATGCGCAGCGCGTGCCACGCTTCCTGCCCCGCTGGGTGCCGGCTGAAGCCCGGCAGGGCAAGTTCCGCAGCCAGTTATACTGGAAGCATCGAGAATACAAAGTCCTGCTCGGCGCCGGAGCGATGATGGCGGCGCTGGCAGTCAAAATGGTGTGGTTCAGGTAGTGATGCGTTTGCCAATCCAATTCGCGCGATTGAGCAGTTTGTGGGCAGGGATAGCCCTGCTGGTTCTGGGCGGTGGCGCAGCGGTTTTTGCCGGTTCGCCCGGCAACAATCCTCGCCCCGCGGATGCGAAAAGCACGCTGGAAATCTCGCCCGCGGCCCGCATCCTGCCGCCTTCCGACCGTTACCGCTTTCCTAGCCACCAGGAATATTTCTATAGCGCTGACTGGCACCTGCTGAGCGCCGGCACCGCGAAGCTGACCATGGAAGCCTCGCCCAAGGGACAGCATGCGGTCATGACGGCCGACACCTCGGGTTTCGTGAACCTGCTGTTCGCGGTGCATGACCAGTTTCGCACCACCATCAACCCGCACAGCTTCTGCTCTCTGGCCGTCTCCAAGCGGACCGAGGAAGGGTCGCGGCGGCGCGAGACGGAAGTCCACTTTGACTACGCCCACGGCAAGAGCGTATTGCAGGAGAAAGACTTAAAGACGGGCGCCGTTAAACACGTCGAGCACCCCATTCCCCGCTGCGTCACGGACGTGATGTCTGGGTTCTACTACGTGGGGTCGTTGCCCCTGTCGCCCGGGGAGAGCTTCGTCTTTCCGCTCAATGATGGCGGGCCCACGGGAGAGATAACCGCTACAGTGGAAGGGCGGGAGCAGGTGAAGACCCCGGCCGGAGTTTTCCCGACCCTGCGCGTACGCGCTATCGCCACCGGCGGCCCACTCAAGAACAAGGGCCGGGTGTGGGTCTGGTATAGCGACGACGGCCAGCGCATACCGGTTCAGTTCAAAGCCAAGGTGAAATGGGGAACGCTCAATGTGCGCCTGGCGCGGGTGGAGAAGAGCAATTGACGATTGAAGATTTACGATCGAGGTTTCATTCTTCATTCTTCAATCAACAATCATCAATTATTGCAAGCGGAAGCGCTCGTTCATGAGCCGCTGCAGGCGCGGCTTGTAGATGATGTCGTAGGCAAATTCCTTGTCGGGGAACATGGCAAGGGCGGCGCGCTTGCTGTTGGCCACCAGTTCGGAAGCTTCTTCCACGGTGAGGTCGGTGTCCTGGCTGATCACCGACATGACCATATTCATCATAATTTGCAGGCGGCGAATTTTTCGGTCTTCATCCTCGACTGCGTTGCCTGGTTCAGCCTGCTTCCCCGACTCGCGCGCCTCGTTGTCCATGTCACTCCTCACCGAAAACCACACCCCAAAAGGCGTTCTGGGAGCGGATTCTACCAGCATTTGGATGTTTTCCCGCGCAGGCGTGTTGCGTTTTCTGCATCCCCAACGTAAGTCGGTCAAAGGAAAAGGAATAGCCGGAGCCGGGGAAGGATTACGAAAGTGCATGAAACCGGCAGTCGGCAGCTGGTAGTTGGTGGTTGGCTGGTGATTGGATCTTAATGAGCCGGCGAAGCTTCGCCGGAGTTCGCCGAAAGCGCTGGCGGATCAATCTGCATGGGTTTGTTCCAATCAGAGTAGGTAGTGACCAGGCCGCCGCTACCCATCACCACTTCGCGCGGCAGGTGGTCGCCGATGCCGATGCACACCGTGTAATTCAGTCCACGGCCGGTGCTTCCCGGATGTTGAAAGCTGACCACCCACCGCTGGCAGGAAGTGTCGCCCACCTTGGCGAGCTCGCCGCGGCCCACCTGCGCGTTCATCTTGTTGGCCATGGTGGAGATGACCGACACTGGGTCGCGGCCTTCGTTCATCATGGCCCAGGGAGCGGGCGCTCCGGGATTAGAGCCACAGGGGTAGGCATCGGCGGCTTCCGGCTGCGTCTTCCACCCGCCGTCGTTGCTGCGAATCCAGGCCTGGTTACCCACGCGAATGGCTTCGTAGTGCGCGTCGCCCAGGGTGGTGACAATATGCTCGCGGTCAGGGCAGGAGACCTCGATGGTGGTCTCCAGGGCACGTCCGGGATGCATCTTGAGCAGTGTCAAGGTGCGCCAGCTATGGGCGGCCTTTTTGGCATCAAATGCTTGTTGCAGTTCGCTTTGGCCGCTGGAAAACCGGTTGCGCAGCGAGGCATAAGCGCGGCCCAGAGGGCCCGGTTCGGAACTGCTGGAGCATGCCGCGGTGAGCAGAAGCGCGGCGAGTAGCGTGCCCAGGAAAGCGCAGGAAGACCGGCGGTGCATAAGTTCGCCTCGTGAAATTCGAGGTGAGCTGCCAGATCCGAGATGAACCGCCCGCGGACTACAGCTCCCGTACTGCGTTCGGGGGTATCATCGGATGATAGCACCTGCGCGGCTGCGGGCGACAATAGAGGGAGGAGCCATGCCTGAAAATCCGAATCCCAAGGAACGACTGGTGAAGGTGTTCGACGCGGAGCAGGAGAGCGAAGCGCTGGTCGTGCGCGGACTGCTCGAATCCAACGGCATCGAGAGCCTGACTCAGCCCAATGACCTGGAGCAGGACCTGTTTCCCGTGGGCGGAGTCGCCATCGTGGTGCGGGAGGAACAGGCCGAAGAGGCGAAGGAACTGATTGCGGCCTACCGGCAGGAGGCGCCTGCCTCCGAAGACGAGGAACTCAGCGAAGAAGCCGCGCCGGAGTAGTTTTTTCTCCATCGAGATAGAAAGAGAGGGCGCCGCTCAGGTCTGTACGGTAAGTGGTCACGCCATGCCTCTGCAGCCGGTCCAGTACTTCGGTGCGAGGATGATGAAACGGGTTCCGGGCGCCCACCGAAATCAGAGCGAACCGGGGGCGCACGGCATCCAGCAGTTGGGCTGAGGTGGAACTGGCGCTGCCGTTGTGAGCCACTTTGAGCAGATCGGCGGGCGGAGACTGAGCGGCAATCGCGAGTTCCATTTTCTTTTCCGCATCACCTTCCAACAGGAATGCCGTTTGCCCATAGGCAAAGCGCAAGGCCAGCGAATCATTGTTGCGGGGCTCGGCGGTTGGCCGCCAGTTGCGTGGCGGGGAGAGCACGCGAACCTGCATTCCGCCAAAGCGAAATTCATCTTCGCCACGAAGTTGCGCAAGAATCACGTTCTGCTGCCGGGCAATTCTGAGTACTCGTTGCAGGGCCTGGGTCGGCGGGTTGGGACCGAGCCAGAGCTCGCGCGGCCGGAAATTCGCCAGCACGCTGGGCAGGCCGCCCAGGTGATCGCTGTGGCCGTGGGTGAGGGCCACTGCATCCAGGCGCGCAATGCCCCTCCACCACAGATAAGGTGAGATGACATCCTCACCGTAATCGAATTCAGAACGCCAGGGACCAAAGGGACCGCCGGCGTCAATCAGAAGGGTTTTGCCTTCCGGCGAAATCACGAGCGTCGAATCGCCCTGGCCTACGTCAATGGCGGTCACTTCCATGGCACCCCGGCGTAGCTTTGGCCGCGGTGGAACGACGGTGATCCACAGCGCGCTCAGAAGGAGGGTGGACAGGCCGGCCGCGGCCAGCCAGCGGCGGCTTCGCGCTGTGGCCAGCGCCAGCGCAATAGTTAGAGCGGCAGCCACGGCGATTTCCGCGTTCGGCGTAGCTACGCGCAGGTCAGCCAGTTGCAGCCGTCCTACTACATGAATGGTTCCGGTAATGCCCTGCAGCGCCAGCCCGGCAATCAGGGCAGGCAGCCTGGCCAGGCTCAGGGAAAGGTATGCCAACGCGACCGCCAGAGCGGAGAAGGGCATCAATATTTCGGTCAGCGGGATCACCAGCGCATTGGCCGGCAGAGCCAGGGTGGTGGCGCGGTGGAAGTACCAGGCCATGGGCAGTGCCAGCGAGATCTGCATCAGCGCGGAGATGAGCGTGACCTCGTAAACACGCAGAAGGAAGCTGAAGCCACCGGCCAGCAACAGGTAAGCGGCGCGCGTCCCTACGAAAAGGCGCAGACGGCCGGCGATCAGGCGCAGGTCGAGGCGAAACTGCGCCATCCGGGGAGCAAAGGAGAGATCGTAGGCCGCCGTGTCTAGCAGGCGCAGGGCACGGCGATAGGGCTGCGAGGTACGCTCAATGAGCGGCACGCCGATGCCTGCGATGCCCAGCACAGAAAGAAATGTCAGCTGAAAACTGGGATCGAACAGGGCGCGAGGCTCGAGGACCAGAATACCCAGGGCGGCGCCGGCCACCGCGTTGACTGCCGACCGGTCGCGGTAGAGCAGGCGCATGGACAGGTAGAACAGCAGCATGAGCGCGGAGCGGACGATAGGCGATCCCCAGTCGCACAGGTAGGCGTAGCCGAACGCCAGCAGGGCGGTGGCGATGCTGGCCCACAAATTTCCGATGCGCAGGCGTCGCAACAGCCCAAACACCACGAAGGCCAGAATGCCCAGGTTCATGCCGGAAACCACCAGCACGTGATAGGTGCCGGAGCGCTGGAAATTGACGCGCGTATCACGGTCAATGAAGGCGTCCTCGCCTACGACCATGGCGTCCATGAGTGCGGCCTGTTCGGGGGACCACAGGGCATGGATTTGCGCGAGCACGCTGCGCCGCAGGCGGTTGCGCCAGTCGGCCGAGCGGTTGCCGGCGAAGCCGGGCAGCACCTGCACGTCCGCGTGACTGGCGGAGCCGAGGGCCGCGATCCCGCGCTGGGCGAGATAGCCGCGGTAATCGAAAGCGCCGGGATTGCCGAAATTGCGCGGCGGGCGCAGCTTGGCGGTCAGCCGCAGCCGCTGGCCATAGGTGTAGAGCGGCATTGCTGACATAGCCGCCTTGGGGTCGCCGCTACGTTCGGGGCGGGAGTAGATGGTGAGGCGCAGCATGGCCCGCAGATTTTCGCTGGCTGCACCGGCTGCAATTTGCTCGGTTTCGACTTCCAGTACCTGGCGATCGGCGCCGAAGCCGCCTTCACGCCGGAAGCCGTCGCGGGTGACGTGAGCGGTCAGCTCTACTTCGCTGCCATCCGCATAGCGGAGGATTTCCATATTGGCGGCGACAGGGCCGCGCGCCTGAATGACAAAAGCTCCCAAAAGCACCAGCGAGCCCCAAGCCAATGCCAGACCCCAACGTGGCCGGCGCCGCAGGAGGCAGGCGCTGGCGGCCACAAATGCCAGGAATGCGGCTGTCCACAGTATTGGCGGACGCCAGAGGCGCGTTCCCAGCAGAATTCCGGCAGAAAAACTGAGCACGGCATAGAGCAGCGGCTGGCGGGGAGCGAGTCGCGCCCGCACCGGGATAGGTGGCGTAGTAGGAGTGATGGCTGGAGCCGCTCCCTCGCCGTAGGGACGTAACTGCTGTGCCACAGCCACCGCTGACTCCTGACTACTTCCTTACCAACTGCAGCACGCTTTCCAGGTGGAAGGTTTGCGGGAACAGGTCCACCAGGTGCGCCTGCTCAATGGCATAGCCGGCGGTGGTGAGGACGCGCAAGTCGCGAGCCAGGGTGGCGGGATCGCAGGAGACGTAAGTGAGGCGCGGCGCCTGCAGCCGCCCCAGGGCCTGCGCGACGGCTTCGCCCAACCCGCCGCGTGGCGGATCCACCACCACCAGGTCGGGAGTGTCGCTGAAGCTCTGCAGGTGCTGCTCGGTGGTGGCGTGCACCGCCTGCATGTTTCCGGGCGAATTGTACTGCAGGTCGGAATGAGAAGTCTGTGACGACTCCACCGCGATTACGCGCTCGAAGTTGCGCGCCAGGGGCACGGCAAACAGCCCTACTCCGGCATACAGGTCGAGGGCGGTACGGCCCGCGCGGCCGTGGGTGACGATCTCAGTCAGTTCGTCGGTGAGGTAGCGGTTGATTTGAAAAAATGCTCCGGAGCTCACACGGTATTCTCCCAACGCGGCCTTGTACGTCAGTTTCCCAGCGCCATGAATGATTTGCGGGCATGTCTCCGCACCCGGCGCCTGCGCCGCGGGTTCCGCACGAAGGGAAGTCACGCCCGTGGTTTCGGACAGCAATTGCACCAGCGCTTCCGAGAACTCTCTCAAGCGAAGGCGAGGAGCGCTTTCTGCCAGCTGCAGTTGCAGAAGGAGCTGCGTATCTTCTGCGCTGGCAAAGAACTCAATCTCGCCAATCGCTTTAGGAACCTTGTTCGCGCGGCCCAGTTCCCAGATCGAGCCTATCGCGCGACTGATCAGAGGCGAACTGATGGGGCACTCCTCCACCGGCAGCAGCGAGTGCGAGCCGAAGCGGTAGTAGCCCATGGCAAAGGGCTGGCTGCGCAGCCGCATCCGGGTGCGATTGCGATAGTTCCAGGGTAGCGAAGGATGGAGCAGTGCCTCGGTTGTGAGCTGCAGCTTGGCAATGCGCGCCAGGGTTTCCTTCAGGATGGCGGCCTTGATCTCAAGCTGATGTTCGTACGGGGCGTGCTGATAGTGGCAGCCGCCGCAACGCAGAAAATAAGGGCAGTGCGGCGTAACCCTCGCCGGCGAGGGGTGGAGCACGCGACGTACCCGGGCGCGGGCGAACTCCGATTTCTGCTGCACCAGTGCCGCCTCTACCTGTTCGCCCTCGAGCACGAAAGGCACAAACACGGTTTTCCGGCGGCGCCGCTCATCCGCGGGCAGGCGCGCCAGGCCGTCGCCGCCGTAAACCAGCTTTTCGATGGTAAGGTCCAAGCAACGATTGTAATTTGTGGCGTGATTCGGAGAATTGACGATTGAAGATTTACGATTGACGATTGAAACCTCGGATCTGATCCGCGTCATCTGGGTGCATCCGCGGGAATGAATTTTCACCAGCGTCTCGCGGGCGGGGGCGCCCGCGCCACAAAAGAGAAATTGACCATTGACGATTGACGGTTCCCGTCCCTTTCGGGACGTGGGAAGGAACGCTGATGACGCGGATCAATACGAGCTTTTCAATCATTAATCGTAAATCTTCAGTCAGCCATTAGACCCAATCGTCAATCGTAAATCTGCAATCGTCAATTACATGTAGAACAGGCTCAGGCGCGGCACTGCGTACTCTTCCATCAGTCGCTTGTGCACAAATTGCTTGTGCAGTTGCTCGATTTGCGCGGCCGGCATTTTACGCCGATAGGGAGCGAGTTCGCGGTCAGCCTGCGCGCGCACGCTAACAAGTTCGTCGTCAGGTGTGGCCGCCAGCAGCACGGCAAAAAGCTTCTCCTCCATTACCGTGAGTCGTCGTTCCAGGTCTTCCCAAACAGGCTTGACGGTTTGCAAGGCACCGGCCAGATCGCGCAGAGTACGAGCGGCATCTTTTACGATGGTGTGCGCCGACGGAGGCAATGGTTTTACAGCACCCGAGTTTCGGCTATCAGGCGCTTGTCCGGCGAGGCTATTTCGCACGCTTGCGAGTCCCTCCAGAATGTCTGCGTTCCGGTCCAGGAATGCACCAATCTCAGCCGCATTCAATCCAGGAGCTTCCCCGGGCTCGCGGCGTGCCCCCACCGCCGCTTCCTTCATTTCTTCCGCGGCGGCCAGCACTTCCTGCGAGCAATAGGCCAAGCCATTGATCTTGCGCGGACGCGATGGACGATTCTCGTAGCGGTCGAAAGTGGCATCTATGCCGCGCAATACCGCTTCCAGTGGGATCCCGGCATCCTTCCAGGTCTCGATCAGCGCCCAGTCCAGAGTGGAGAGCAGCAGCGTGGAGCCGCGGCGGCGATGGAAATGCTCTTCGATCTCGGTGAAATAGTTGAAGTAGTTTTCCACGAGATCTTCCGCGGGCTCAGCGGCGCGGTTTGCCGGGGGCACCGGCTGATTTGCCCACGGGCTTGCGGGCGGCCTGGTTGCGCTCCCAGATAATGCGCAGCCCTCTCAGCGTCAGCAGGTCATCTACCTCGCTGATGTACCTGGAGCCGGTGCCAAACAGTCCGCCCAGGCCGCCGGTGGCCACCACCTTGGTTTCGCTTCCCAGTTCCTTGAGCAGCAGCTCGATGATGCCGTCCACCAGCGCGAGATAGCCGTAGTACAGTCCGGACTGGATGCTCCCCACGGTGTTGGTGCCGATCACGCGTTCCGGCTTGCGAATATCAATGCGCGGCAGGCGGGCAGTGCGCGAGAATAGCGCCTCGGCTGATATGCCGATGCCCGGGCAGATCACGCCGCCCAGGTATTCGCCCTTGGCCGAGACCGCGTCAAAGGTCGTGGCGGTGCCGAAATCCACCACCACGCAGGGGCCGCCGTACTTCTCCAGTGCGGCTACGCCGTTGGCGATGCGGTCAGCGCCCACTTCGGCGGGATTTTCATACTGCACCGGCATACCCGTGCGCACGCCAGGCTCCAGGAACAGGGGTTTGGTGTTGAAGTAGCGCTCCGCCACTTCGCGAAGAGTGCTGTCCATGGAGGGCACCACGGAGGCGATCACGATGCCCTTGATGGCCTTGGGTGCCACATCGGCGGCGGCAAACAGGTTGCGGAAGAGCACGCCATATTCATCTACCGTCTGCGTCCAGTTGGTGGCCACGCGCCAGTGGGCAACCAGACGTTCATATTTCGCA
>DASYWT010000437.1:0-7170 GCA_035935775.1 Terriglobales bacterium | reverse complement strand
GCCTTCACCAAGTGCGCCATCTGTTCCGAGCGCTGAAAGGTGAGGTTTCGTCCCAGCCCTACGGAAACATCGGCGAAGTAGTGGTTCCCGGAGCGGCGAATTCGAACCCTATCCAGCTCCAGCACCCCTTCCAGCATGGAAACTTCATTAATGATGCGCGCACGCACCCCGGTGGGTGCGGCGTCAAGCAGAGCATCCACGGTCTTGCGTGCCAGCCGTGAGCTTACGTACATGATGACGCCAGCCACGAACAGGGCCGCGATGGGGTCGGCGTCCCGCAGCCACCCCACTCTGAAGGTTCGCCCTAGAGTCACCAGCAGCAGGCCCAGCACGACTACCGAACTCGACCAGATGTCGGTGCTGAAGTGCAGCGCATCCGCTTCCAGCGCCTGGCTGTCGTACTTGAGGGCAATCCGCCCCAGGGCTCGCGAGCGCCAGAAGTCCACTCCCATGGACAGGAACATCACCAGAAAGGCGGCTATGCTGGGCTCAATTTCAATGTGCCGGTAAAACAGCCGGATGAAAGCTTCGTAGATGATCCACACGCAGGTGAGCAGCAGTAACCCGGTTTCCAGGAAAGCCGAGAAGCTTTCCACCTTGCCATGGCCGTATTGGTGATCGGCGTCGGCCGGCTTGTCCGATACCCGGACGGAAAACAGCGTGATAAGAGCGGCGATCAGGTCCAGCCCGGAATGGGCGGCTTCAGAAAGAATACCCAGACTGCCGGTGGAGATACCGACAACGATCTTCAACGCGGTGATGCCGATGGCGGCCACCACCGAGTTGGCAGCCACGGCGCGCTTTTCCGTGCGCATCGCGTCAGGGGTCAGGATCGCCGGATCAGCCATTGGCAAGATTATCGCTTCTTCCCGCCCCCACGCCAAACCGCCGGAGCAGTCCGTGGGCCTGCACCGCGCTACTTCTCAATCGCGGCGAAGTCCACTATCTGCTTCATAACATCCACCGGAATGCCCATGCTGGTGGCGCGGCCGTTGATGAACAAAGTAGGCGTCCCCGTCACTCCGACCGCTTTGCCCAGGGCAAGCGACTGTTCCACCCGCTGCCGGGTAGCGGGTTCCGCGGCGCAGGTGGCCGCCGTTTTTCCGTTTGCTCCCGCGGCTGTCGCCAACTCGGTCAGCTTGTCGTCGGCGTTCGATTCCGTAATGTTCTGCTGCTGGTTGTAAACGCTGTCCACGAACTTCCAATACGCGGCATTGTTTCCCCGGCTCACGCAATCAGCAAAGGAGGCCGCTTTGAACGCCCAGTTGTGCGAAGGCAGGGGAAAATTCTGCGAGATAAAACGCACATTGGGCTCGTCGGCCAGCAGTTTTTCGATGGTGGGCTGCGCCTCCTTGCAGTGCGGGCACTGCAGGTCGCTGAACTCCACCAGCGTAACTTGCGCATTAGCCGGACCGCGGGACGGGCCATGCGCTCCGCGCTCCAGCTCCGCCCGAGCCTTTGCGAAGGGATCGGATCCGAAGGGCACCATGTTCCCGGAAATAGCGTTCTGGTTGTCCGGCGTCACGTAGAACGTTAACCGCTCCGCTCCCTGCTTGCCGGTCATGATCACATTCACCTCGCCCACGGAGGGATCCTTGGAAGGTCTAATGGATTCCACCTTCCAGCTGATCGAACCGTCGTAACCGAACATGTGTTTCAAAAACTCGTTCACCGTGGCTTCCGTGGGCAGGTGCGGCGCGGCGGCCGAGGGCGCGGCACTATGGGCTTTGGCCAGCGCCGGCTTCTGGGTAGTGGCCAGGCTTAGTGCGGCGTAGCCAATCAGCAACAGCACAACCAGTTTGCGGGAACTGAAAAACATTCTTTTTTCCTTGTTAGTCGGTTTTCGGAGCTGAAGTCTTATAGCACAAACATCTTCCTCAGGTTTTGCTACTGTTCTTGTTCGTTCCAGGCCCTGGTCAAATTTGCAATTCAGGGTTTTTGACTTGGTTTGCCCGGTGCCTGTGCGTCTCTGTGGTGATTCGACTCTCGACTCACTCGTATTTCGCCGCGATCGGGAACCTCCGCCCTATGCCAAATGCCTTCTCAGTGATTTTCAGTCCCGGCGCGGCCTGTTGACGCTTGTACTCGGAACGGTCCACCATGCACACCACCCGCCGCACCAGACCCAAGTCGAAACCGCGCTCGCGCGCGATCTGCTCCGGCGTCTTGAGGTCTTCAATGTAATCCTCCAGCACCCGGTCCAGAATATCGTAGGGCGGGAGTGTATCCGTATCCTTCTGGTTGGGCCGAAGTTCCGCCGACGGCGGTTTCTCGATGGTAGCCCGCGGAATGCGCTCCGCTCGTGAATTTACGTACTCGGCCAGACGGTAGACCATGGTCTTGGGCACATCGGAGATCACCCCCAGGCCGCCCGCCATATCACCGTACAGGGTGCAGTAGCCCACCGCCAGCTCCGACTTGTTGCCGGTGGAGAGCACAATCCCGCCGAACTTGTTGGAGTGTGCCATCAGCAACGTGCCCCGGATGCGCGACTGTATGTTCTCCTCGGTCACGTCCTCCGGCCTGCCATCAAATGCCGGGCGCAACGCCTTGCGATAGCTGTCGAACAGGTCGCCAATGGGAAGAACCTCGAAACGAATTCCCAGGTTGGCGGCCAGGACCCGCGAATCCTCAATACTGCCATACGAGGAATACTGGCTGGGCATGCTCACTCCCTGCACGTTCTCGGCTCCCAGCGCGTCTACCGCGATGCAAGCCGTCAGCGCAGAATCAATGCCTCCACTCAAGCCAATGGTCACGCGGGTAAACCCGCATTTGTGGCAGTAGTCCCGTGTGCCCAGCACCAGGGCGGCGTAGGCGCTGGCATCCTCGCCCTCCACCTGCTCGTGCAAGTCTCCCGCGAGCGCGTCCGGATCGAAAAAGACCAGGTCTTCTTCGAAGGACTTGCCCTGCGCCACCACCCTCCCGTCGGGCGCCAGCACGAAGCTGGAACCGTCAAACACCAGGCTGTCGTTGCCGCCCACCAGGTTTACCATCACTACCGGTACCTTGTCGTTATGGGCAACCGTGCCCAGCATCTTCTGGCGGAATTCGCGCTTGCCGATCCAGAACGGCGAGGCCGAAATATTCAGCAGGAAATTGCCGCCCGCGCTCAGCAGGGCCTCGACCGGGTCGAAGCCGTACAGGCGCCGGGGCCAGAAGTGCTTGTCGTTCCACGCGTCTTCGCACACCGTTAGCGCCATATTCTTGCCGCAGAAGGAGAACAGTTCCTGTTTCTGGGCGGGAGCGAAGTTGCGCATCTCGTCGAAAACGTCATAGGTGGGCAGCAGCATTTTCGATTGCATCATGGCCACCCGCCCATCGCGCAGCAGGGCCGCGGAATTCATCACCCGCTTGCCCGTTTCCGCTTCGGCCGGAGTCGCCACCCCGCAAATCACCGCGATGCCCTGCGTCTCGCGAGCTATGCGCTCCAGCGCCTCCAGGTTGTGGGCCACGAAGGATGGGCGCTCCACCAAGTCACGCGGCGGGTAACCGCAGACGGCCAATTCGGGGAAAAGAATGAGCCCGGCGTCGGCGGAACGCGCCCGCTGGGCGAAGCCGATAATCTTCGCCGCGTTGCCGCTGAAATCCCCGATGGTGGTGTTGATCTGCCCCAGGGCAATCTTCACAATTTAAGTGTAATGGCTGTGCTCGGCGAGTGACCAGTGCCCCGTTAACGCGCCGGTTCCGCCCGGCGTGGCCCTTGACTGGTGGCTGGTATCATAAGCACAGTGGAAGGCACGCAAGCTCAAACCGTTTCGCCGGCAGGGGTGGAATCGTTCCTGCTGGAAGTGGCCGACGCGGTCAATACCTCGCTCGACCTGGACACCACGCTCAAGCGCGTGGCCGAACTCGTGCGCCGGATCATTGACTACGAGATCTTTGCCATCCTCTTGCTCAATGAGAAGACCCAGGAGCTGCGCATCCGGTTCCAGATTGGCCATCCTGCGGAAGTGGCGGAACGTATCCGCATTAAGGTGGGAGAGGGAGTTACCGGCCTGTCCGCCCAGCGTCGCGACGCCGTACTGGTGAACGACGTCTCCGAGGAGCCCGCCTACATCAATGCTATCGCCCGCGTGCGCTCGGAACTTGCAGTGCCCATGGTTGCGAAGAACCGCGTTATCGGGGTGATTGATATCGAGGCGCCCTACCCCAACTACTTCACCGAAGAGCACCGGCGGGTGCTCGCGCTGGTTGCATCGCGGGTGGCTAGTGGAATTGAAAACGCCCGTCTCTATACCCGCACCAATCGCCAGGCGCGCACTCTGACCCTGCTCAACGAGATCAGCCGCGACCTTACCTCCATCCTGAATCTCGACCAGTTGCTCAAGCGCGTTGGCGAGATGCTGAATCGGCTGATTGATTACCAGATGTTCAGCGTGCTGCTGCTTGACCCCACCGGCACCAAGCTGCAACACCGGTTTTCCCTGCGCTTCAAGACCAGCGTGCACATCAAGCACGATATCCCGCTGGACCGCGGACTGGTGGGCTGGGCGGCACGTCACAAACAGGCGGTCCTGGCTCCCGACGTCAGCAAGGATCCGCGCTACATCGAGCTTAACCCGGAAACCGGCTCGGAGCTCTGTGTACCCCTGGTGTACAAGGACAAAGCCATCGGCGTGCTCGATATCGAGCACACCAAAGTGGGATATTTCAACGAGGACCACCAGCGCACCATTTCTACCCTGGCGGCTCAGATTGCCATCGCCATTGAGAACGCTCGCCTCTACGAACAGGTAGCGCGCCAGGAGAAGCGGCTGGAACGGGACCTCCTGCTGGCCCGCGAGCTGCAGCTTCGCCTGCTGCCGCAAGCGCAGCCTAACACGAAGAACCTCGATATTGCGGCGCGCTTCGTGCCCGCCCGAGCCATCGGTGGCGATCTCTACGACTTTCTTAATTACTCCCTGGCCCGGCACGCCATCGCTATCGGCGATGTCAGCGGCAAGGGAGCGCCCGCCGCCATCTATGCCGCTCTGGTCAGCGGCATCCTACGTTCCCACTGTGCCGTCGAGCCCTCGCCGGCGGAAATGCTCTCCGCCGTGAATCTCTCCTTGGGCGAGCGGCCCATCGAGGCCCAGTTTGTTTCCATTATTTATTCCGTCTGGGACGACGAGGAACGTCATTTGCGCATTGCCAACTCCGGCCTGCCCCGGCCCATTTACTGGCACAACGGAAAAGTGGAAATTATCGAGGCTACCGGTCTTCCCCTCGGCCTGTTCGAGAACGCCGACTACGACGAATTTGGATTTGAAGCCCATCCCGGAGACTTGTTCGTGTTCTTCAGCGACGGCATTCTCGACGCCCGCAGCCACAACGGCGCTCTATTCGGGCGCGAGCGCCTGGAGAAGGTGGTGGCGCGCGCCGGCGACGGTTCCGCTACTGACGTGGTGGCGGAAATCTTCGCCGCGGTTAATCAGCATGCCTCCGGCATGGAGGCTTTTGACGACCAAACGGTAGTCGCTTTAAAGGTCAAGTAGGTGCCCACCTCTAAATCCCATTCTGCAAGGGACAACCAGTCTTCCTCCCAGATTGTTCTCCGTTCGCCCGGGTTCGTGTATCGCCATGTGGCGGGCACGCGGCGACAGGGCTCGGCCACGGAAACGGTATTGCACTGCGAACGGCTCCCGCTCTCCTCGCTTGCTGAAAAATTCTTTACTCCTCTGTACGTCTATTCTGCCAACACGATCCGCCGACGTTATCGCGAATTCGACCGCGCTTTTCGCGGCTTTTCTCACACTGTCTGCTACTCCGTCAAAGCCAATTCCAATCTGGCGATCTTACGCTTGCTGGCGAGCCTGCGGTGCGGCTTTGATGTGGTCTCCGGCGGCGAACTGGAGCGTGTGCTCCACGTGGACCGCCGGGCTGCCAGGAAGGTCGTCTTTTCCGGTGTAGGCAAGACGGCGGAGGAGATGGACGCGGCCCTCAAAGCCGGCATCCTGCTTTTCAATGTCGAGAGCGAGAGCGAACTGGAACTGCTGGCGGAACGCGCTGAGCGCCGCCGCATCCCGGCCCGCGTCGCTTTGCGCGTCAACCCCGATGTGCCCGCGGAGACCCATCCTCACATCTCCACCGGCCTGCATCGCCATAAGTTCGGCGTTCCCATCCACGATGCGCCCCGGCTTTACGCCCGCGCTGCCGACAGTCTGTTTTTGGAAGTAGCGGGCGTGAGCGTGCACATCGGCTCCCAGATCACCAAGTTGGGGCCGTTTACCGCCGCCATGGAGCGGGTCGCGGACCTGGTGCGCGGGTTACGTGGGGACGGCCACTCGATTCACTATGTAGACGCCGGGGGCGGCCTCGGGATTGCCTACACCCAGCTTGGCCTGCCCGAGTTCGCGGATTTTGCCGCCCGCTATGCGGCTGCCATAACCGCTCCGCTCCGCGATCTCAAGCTGCACCTGCTGCTGGAACCCGGGCGCTCCATTATTGGGCCTGCAGGCGCGCTTCTCACCCGCGTGGTCTACCACAAAAGCAACAACAGCAAGAAGTTTGTCGTGGTAGATGCGGCCATGAACGACCTGGTCCGGCCTGCTCTCTACGACGCCTACCACGAAATTGTTCCTGTGATTCGCGATCCGGCCGCCGGCGAACACGAGTTGTTCGACGTGGTCGGGCCGATTTGCGAGACCGCCGATTTTTTCGCCCGTGACCGCGAAATGCAACTGGTCAAGGATGGCGATTTGCTGGCTATTCTGGACGTTGGCGCTTACGGCATGGTGCTGGCGTCAAACTACAACACTCGCACCCGCCCGGCTGAGGTTCTGGTAGATGGCGGAAAGGCCCGCCTCATCCGCCGTCGGGAAAAGCTCTCCGACCTGCTCCGCCTGGAGAACCCAAAACCTTAACGCAGAGATCGCAGAGAAGGCAGAAAAAACCAACCAATGTCATCCTGAACGAGTGCGAGTTGAGCGAGCGAAACGAGCACGAGGAAAACCCAAAACCCTAACGCAGAGATCGCAGAGAAGGCAGAAAAAACCCACCAATGTCATCCTGAACGAGTGCGAGTTGAGCGAGCGAAACGAGCACGAGTTGAAGGACCTTGCGCTATATGTGGATCAGTTCAGTAGCTCGAACGCGTCAGGGCGGTAGGTAGAGCTGTGGTTCTTCGCTGCGTGCTCTGCACTAAAGATGTTTTGCGTTCTCCGCGTTACAGGTTTCAGTGCGTGGTCC
>DASYWT010000436.1:0-21767 GCA_035935775.1 Terriglobales bacterium | reverse complement strand
AATCAAGGACCTCATCTCCTACCTGAAGGTCATCCACAATCCCGACGACTCCATTGCGCTGCTGCGGGCGCTGAACACGCCGCCGCGTGGCATCGGCAAAACCACGGTGGACACGCTCGAGCACCTGGCGCTCAACACCGGACTTTCACTTTGGGGCGCGATCGGGCAGGCGATTGAAGAACAGTTGGTGCCCGCGAGGGCGGCGGTCGCCCTGGGCGGCTTTAAGCGGATTATTGAGGATGCCCGGGCCATGCTGGCAGGGACGTTCGTGGAGAAGCTTGAGCAGGAGGCGGGGGACCCTGCCGACTCTCGACCCTCGGCTCTCGGGCGGGAAGTTGTCGACGGTGGACCGTCTACGGCTGACGACGAAAACGAAGAGGAGTCAATGCAGGCTGATATCTCCTTCGACTTTGGGATGGAGGAAGATACGGAAGAACTGGGGGCGGGACGCCCCCAAGACAGCCGGCAAGATGCCGGCGCTACGGGCGATTTTGCCAGCGACCGTCGGCCGTTAGCCGTCGACGATTCTTCCAACCGTCAGCCGTTAGCCGTCGACGGTTTCCGCACCCCCGGCGGCCCGGCGAGCACCGCTGAAATCCTGAAATTCCTGATTGACCGCACCGGCTACATCAGCAAACTGGAAGAAGAGGACACGCCCGAAGCGCTCTCCCGGGTAGAGAACATCCACGAACTGGTGAACGCGGCCATGGATTCGCGCGACCGCGACGAGACCCTGGACCAGTTCCTCGATCACGCCGCCCTGATAAGCGACACCGACCAGTATCAGGCCGGACAGCAGATCACGCTAATGACCCTGCATTCAGCCAAGGGCCTGGAGTTTCCGCTGGTGTTTTTATGTGGGCTGGAAGAAGGCTTGTTCCCGCACTCGCGCACGCTGGTCAACCCCGACGACATAGAGGAAGAGCGCCGGTTGTGCTACGTGGGCATGACCCGCGCTATGAACACTTTGATATTGACCCGAGCTCTTTACCGGCGGCGCTACGGCACCGATCTGCCCGAAGCGGCTATCCCGTCGCGTTTCCTGGAGGAGGTGCCGGCGCAGCTTCTGGAGGACCTGGGCTCGCCGCGCCGGGCTCGCGTGGAAGCGGCCTCGCGGCCCCTCTGGGCCGGGGCCGAGGCCCATTCCCATGCGGAGGACCTGCACTACGCCTATGAAGATGAAGACCAGAGCGTGGCCTGGAAGCGCAATTCGGGAGCCGGCAGGACGGGACGGGGCCCGCGCAAAACCAGCTATGGCGGGCCTACTTACAATTCCATTGATAACATTGCCGAGTTCTTTGCTTCCCGGGGCAAGAAGTTCTCCCGCCCCAAGGTAGAGGTGCCGCCGCCCAGCGGTGCGCGCGGTTTCCGGCCTGGGCAGAGAGTCCGCCACCCCAAGTACGGCGAGGGAACCGTCTTCAAGCGCGAAGGAGAGGGCGAGGAAGCCAAGATTACTGTACAATTCCCTCGATTTGGCCTGAAAAAGCTGGTGGAGAAGTATGCCCAGCTGGAGAAGGCGTAAAACCGGGAGTCGGTAGTCAGGAGTCGGTAATCAGCGGATAGTGGCAGGTGGTAGCTGGTAGCCGCTAATTGGTAGTCGGTAGTTAGTAGCTGGTAGTTCGTAGCTGGCGTAATCTTAGCCGCGGAAGCGGCGAAAGAATGTAGCCCACGGCGCAAGCCGTGGGTTAAAAAGCGGAGTGAAATCAAGCCCCGGCGGGGCGAAAGAATGTTCGTAAAACAGACTCATTAGTCCCGAAGCCTCTCGCGCGCAGCAAGGTGATTCTCGCTTGTGCGCGCTAGATTCCCTTCGACAGGCTCAGAACAGGCTTTCGGGCCTCGAGGCCCTCAGGATGACGCCGGCTCACATCGAAAATTAAACGGAGAGAACAAACGCACTCATGGCAAATACTAAGAACCTGAGCAAGGAAGAACGCAAGAAGGCCAAGCGAACCAAGCGCAAGGAGCGGGAGCAGAAGAATCCCAAGAAGAAGCGGGATTACGCTCGCGGCTCGAAGAAGCGCAAGATGAAGAAGATGGCGCGCGGCCAGGCGAAGCGATAAGGCAGACGAAGCTTGGCTCCGCCTGCGTACCTTAGCTGAACGTATGCGTGGCAAGTAAGAGTTTGCAGCGAGATTCGTATCAGGGCATGGCTTTAGCCATGCCGTACCGGCGGTAAATAAATTCGCCTTTAGGCGCTGCGCACAACACAGCGGCTAAAGCCGGTCTACACAGCTCATCGGCACGACTGAAGTCGTGCCCTGATACGGCGCCAAGGCTAGGACGACGACTTAAAGTCCGTTCAAGACACACGCAGCCGGCGAGAAGCCGGCGTTACCCCCACGGCCCCACAGGAGCACAGTGGCAGAGACGACCACGAAGGAAGCCAAGAAACCTCCGGCTGCCCCGCAGGGCAGCCAGTTGCTTGCCAAGAAATCCATTGACAAGCTGATCGCGGAAGCCGAGGAGCCAGAACACCGGCTCAAAAAAACGCTGGGGCCATGGAGCCTGACCGCTCTGGGCATCGGCGCCATCATCGGCTCCGGCATCTTCGTGCTCACCGGCACGGCGGCGGCCGGCGAGAACTTCAGCGTGCCCTCTATCCTGCACGCCCAGGTCATGGATCTGATCATTGGCCTGCTGCGCCACGGCAGCACCGCCAGCGTGCTCATGCATGGCCGTCCGGCAGCCGGCCCGGCCATCGCCATATCGTTTCTGCTGGTTGCTTTTGCCTGCAGCTTCGCCGGGCTGTGCTATGCCGAACTGGCCTCGATGATCCCCATCGCCGGCAGCGCCTACACTTATTCCTATGCCACGCTGGGCGAAATTTTTGCCTGGATTATCGGCTGGGACCTGATCCTGGAATACGTGGTCAGCAACGTGGTGGTGGCCATCGGCTTCGGCGCTTACACCAAGGCGCAATTAGCCTCCTTTGGCATACCCTTGCCCGACAAATGGTCCACGCCAGTGTGGGACGCGGGGCACTGGACCGGCGCCTACTTCAACATTCCCGCGTTCCTGATCGTGTTCATTCTGACGGTGCTGCTGGTGCGCGGCGTGCGTGAGTCGGCGGAAGCTAACAACGTCATGGTGGCGATCAAGATCGGAGCCATCCTGACCTTCCTGGTCATCGGCGGCATGCTGGTCAGTCCCGGTAATTGGAAGCCGTTTGCGCCCTCGGGCTTTGCCGGCATAGTCAGCGGCGGGGCCATCGTCTTCTTCACCTATATAGGATTCGACTCGGTCTCCACCGCGGCGGAGGAGGCGCGAAATCCGCAACGCGACTTACCCATCGGCATCATCGGCTCGCTGATTGTGTGCAGCGTGCTTTACATTGGCGTCTCGATCGTTCTGCTGGGCATGATGAGATACCCGACCTTCGTTTCCGGGGAAGCGGCGCAGGCGCCGGTAGCCTATGCTCTGCAGCATCTGGCAGCCAACAAATGGTCGCAGGCGGTGATTATCATTGGCGCCTTGATGGGAATGATTTCCTCCCTGTTGGTCTTTCAGTACGGCCAGGCACGAATCTGGTACGCCATGTCGCGCGACGGCTTGTTCCCCAAGCTGTTTTCATCCGTGCACAAGAAGTTCAAGACGCCACACTGGTCAACCTGGATTGCCGGCTTCGCGGTGGGCATCCCCGCGGGCATCTTCGCGGTCAGCGAGGCCGCGGACCTCTCCAACATCGGCACCCTGTTCGCCTTCCTGTTAGTTTCGCTGGGCGTGATCGTGCTGCGCCGTACGCAGCCCGACCGCCAGCGCGGTTTCAAGGTTCCTTTTGTGCCCTGGTTCCCGCTGATTTCCGTGATGCTGTGCGTGGGCCTGATGAGCGGCCTGCTGGTCATCACCTGGCTGCGCTTCTTTGTCTGGCTGGCCATCGGCCTCACCATCTACTTCCTCTACAGCCGGCATCACAGCGAGTTTGCCAAGTCGAATCGGCTATGAGCTCCGGCCAGCAGATCACCTTCGATTACAAACTAGCGACACCTGGCCCCTTCGTTCTCTCGTTGCCCAAGGCGGAGCTGCACCTGCACCTGGAAGGCTCGGTCGAACCGGCCACTTTAGTCGAACTGCGGAAGCGCCACGGAATGCCGGGCGCTGATCTGGCAGAGGTCGAGCGCCTCTACGAGTACCACGATTTTAACGGCTTCCTGATGGCCTTCAAGGCGGTGACGGAGCATCTGCAGGCGCCCGAGGACTGGGAACTGATCACTTACCGGTTGATGCAGCGGCTGCGCTCAGAAAACGTGCTGCACGCCGAAGTGTACGTTTCGGTAGGCGTGTGCCACTGGCAGGGCAAGGACTTTGCCGCCATCTTTGAGGCACTGGAACGCGGCCGGGCGCAGGGTGAGCGCGACTTCGGCGTGTCGCTGCTTTGGATTTTTGACGCTACCCGCCATTTCGGCCCAGAGCGCGCCCAGCGCGTGGCCGAAGACGCGGCGCGTTATCGCGACCGCAACGTGGTGGCCTTTGGCATTGGCGGCGACGAGCGCCGCGCCGGTCCCGAACTGTTCCGCGACACCTTCGCTTACGCCCGCGAGCACGGTTTGCATGTCGTGGCCCATGCCGGCGAGACCACCGGGCCCGAATCCATCTGGGGGGCCATGAACCTGAAAGCGGAACGCATCGGCCACGGCCTGACCGCCTGGTACGACCGGGAACTCATGGCCGAACTGGTGCAGCGGCAGATTCCGCTGGAGATAGCGGTCACGAGCAACCTGCGCACCAACTGCTGCCGGACCGTGCAGGAGCACCCGCTGAAGATGTACTTCGATACCGGGATCATGGTGACACTCAATTCCGATGACCCTGTAATTTTCGGCACTTCACTGGGGCGCGAGTACCAGCTGGCGCAGGACGCGTTTGGATTTACGAACGAGCAGCTGCGCGAGGTCGCCCGTAATTCATTTGAGGCGTCTTTCCTGCCGGCGGAAAAAAAACTGGCGTTCCTGAACGCGGTGGATGCGGTCAAGACAGATTTGTAATCAAAATGTAGTTGGTAGCCGGTAGTTAGTAGTTGGTGCTTTGCACCAGGACAAGCTACCAACTATCGTGGTATGGCGTCATGCTGAAGGGCTTCAGCCCTGAAGCATTTCGCGTGGTGTGACGAGACACTTGAAGTTTGGTAGCGGTGCACGCGAGGTCCTTCGGGACTGAAGTCCCTCAGGATGACTCAAGTCATGCTTGTGGCATTGTCACCAGCTACCAACTGCTAACTGCCAGCTACAATGACTCAACACATCGGCATCGTCGCCTGCAGCGCGGAAGGCGCTGCGCTCTGTTATCGCACCGTTTGTCTGGAAGGCGCGGCAGTATTGGGACGCCACGCTCACCCTGAAGTTTCCATGCATACCCATCCGCTGGCGGACTATATGCGCTGCATCTATGCCGACGACTGGCAGGGGGTCGCGGAGCTGATGCTCTCCTCTGCGGAAAAGCTCGCCCGCATTGGCGCTGACTTCTTCATCTGCCCCGACAATACGATTCACCGCGCTTTCGATCAGGTAGCGCCGCGCTCGCCCCGGCCCTGGCTGCACATCGTGGAGGAGGTGGCCAACGAGGCCCGCCGCCAGAACTACCGCCGCCTGGCCCTGCTGGGCACGCGCTACACGATGGAGGGCCCGGTGTATCCCGCCAAACTCAAGGCCGCGGGCATTGAGCACGTGGCGCCTACCGCCGAAGAACGCGCGCGCATTGATCAGATCATCATGGATGAACTGGTGTACGCGAAGTTCACGCCGCAATCCCTCTCCTACTATCTTCAAGTCATTGGCCGGCTCAAGGCCGTGGGATGCGACGCCGTGGTACTGGGCTGCACGGAAATCCCGCTGCTGGTTACGCCTGAGGCTTCTCCTTTGCCGACGCTCGACTCCACGCGCATCCTGGCGAGGGCGGCAGTGCGGAAAGCAGTGGGCGGTGGGGAGGCAGCAATCAGCACTCAGCGGTCAGCACTCAGCCCTTGAACATTTGTGCGGGATCCCTCAAAAGCCTGTTCTGAGGTGTGGCCTTTGTTCCGCGGCGTGGCGTTCTTAAGCGATTTCCGATGAGGTTCAAGGGCTGAATGCTGAGGGCTGAATGCTGAGTGCTTCTCTCAGGTACAATGCTCAGCCCAACAGATTCGTGCCCGGAGAGCCTCATGCGAGTCCGTTTTCTGATCATCATCGTTTTCCTGTGCCGTGTTTCGGTCCTCGCGCCCGCGCAATCCGCCTCTTCTCTTGCACCAGATGTACGGCAGTACGTCAAGGTGGATGCGCCCGTCATTGCCCTCACCCATGTTCGGGTGATTGATGGCACTGGGGCGCCGGCGCGCGCCGACCAGACCCTTGTTATTTCGGAAGGCAAGATCCAGGCGGTGGGCGATGCCGCCACGGTTTCTGTTCCTCCCAATGCCAAAGTGCTTAATGTGCCCGGCGAAACTGTGATTCCCGGCCTGGTCATGATGCACGAGCACCTGTTCTACGCCGCGGGCCTGGCGCGCAATCTCGATGGCTCAGTGGCCCAGCCCATCATGATCAAAGAAGTGGGCTTCAGCTTTCCGCGCCTTTACCTGGCCGCCGGTGTTACTTCGCTGCGCACCGCAGGCAGCCTGGAACCCTACGCCGACCTCAACATCAAGCAGACGATCGAAGCCGGCAAGATGCCGGGACCAAAAATCGACGTCACCGGCCCCTACCTGGAGGGTCCGCACTCGTTTTTCACCCAGATGCACCAGCTCACCGGTCCGGATGACGCTCGCAAACTGGTGGACTACTGGGCGGACCAGGGCGTCACCTCCTTCAAGGCCTATATGAACATCACCCGCGCCGAGCTGGGAGCGGCCATTCAGGAGGCCCACAAGCGCAATATCAAAGTAACCGGCCACCTGTGCTCGGTCACCCAGACCGAGGCCGCCCAACTTGGCATTGATGATCTGGAGCACGGGCCCATGTTCGTGGACACCGAATTTGTGCCCGGCAAGCAGCCCGACCAGTGTCCCGCCGGAAAGGCAGACTTCGATTCACTGCTCAAAGAGGACGTGGACGGACCGGCCGTGCAAAAAATGATGCACACGCTGATTGACCATCACGTAGCGGTAACTTCGACGCTGCCGGTATTTGAGCTGGATGTTCCTGGCCGACCGCCGCTGCGCAAGGAAGTGCTGGACTCTATGCTGCCCCAGGCGGAGATCAACTATCTGCAGGCGCGAGCCAGCCGGCCCTCGCCCGAGGTTGGCACGCTGTTCAAAAAGGAGCTGCAATTCGAGCACGAGTTCGTCAAGGCCGGAGGTTTGCTGCTGGCGGGCTGCGACCCGACCGGCATCGGCGGGGTACTGGCCGGCTTCGGCGACCAGCGCGAGATCGAACTGCTGGTGGAAGCCGGGTTCACACCCCTGGAGGCCATCCACATCGCGACCTCTAATGGGGCTGAGTATGAGGGTCAGCTACAGCGCATCGGCACCATCGCCGCTGGCAAGCAGGCCGACCTGGTGCTTATCAACGGCGATCCCTCAGCCCGCATCAATGACATCGAGAACGTGGACACGGTGTTCAAGGACGGCGTGGGCTACGACTCGCAGAAGCTGATTGAGTCGGTACGGGGGACAGTGGGGCTGTTCTGAAAGGAGGCCCGATACTTTCCGCCGTGTCATCCTGAGGGATTTTAGTCCCGAAGGATCTCGCGTGCGCTGCCTGCGAAGTGGTCAGTACTGCACGCGAGATGCTTCGGCGCTAAAGCGCCTCTGCATGACGCCAAGGATGTGGTGGCTGCGAGTCCGCCGCTCTGTTCCGGAGCCGTGAAATCACCATTTACCCCTCAAAAGCTGCCGCACGCTGCAGAAGCGTGCAAGTGATTCAAAGGATGTGATTTACTAGGTAATCCGTTATGCCGACTGCTCGCGTGCTGGCCAAAAGGCGATTGCTGCGGTTCCATCGCCGGGCTCGCGAATGGACGATGATTTTCAAGGGCCTGGCGGACGCCGACCATCCCATTCTGGCCCACATCATCCCCATCCGCCGTTGCAACCTGGCCTGCAAGTACTGCAACGAGTACGACGATTTCTCCAAGCCAGTGCCGCTGGAAACCATGTTCCAGCGGGTGGATAAACTGGCGGCGCTGGGCACCACGGTGGTGTGCATCAGCGGTGGCGAACCGTTATTGCACCCGCAATTGGACGACGTCATCAGCCGTGTGCGCCGTCATGGCATTATTGCCGGGCTTATCACCAACGGCTACTTGCTTACGGCGGAGCGCATCCAGCGCTTGAATCGCGCCGGGCTGGAGCACCTGCAGATCTCGATTGATAACGTCATGCCTGACGACGTTTCCAAGAAGAGCCTGAAGGTGCTGGACAAGAAGCTGCAACTGCTGGCAGAGCACGCCGACTTCCACGTCAACATCAATTCCGTGGTCGGAGGCGGCATCCGCGATCCGCAGGACGCGCTCGCTGTGGGCCGGCGGGCGGTGGAACTGGGCTTCACATCCACTGTCGGCATCATTCATGACGGCGATGGCCAACTGCAGCCGCTGGGTACCCAGGAGCGCGAAGTCTATCGCCAGATGAAGGCGATGGAGAAGGGCAGTTATGCCCGCATCAACTCCTTCCAGGACAATATCGCCGACGGGCGGCCCAATGAATGGCGTTGCCGAGCCGGAGCCCGATATCTCTACGTCTGCGAAGATGGGCTGGTGCATTACTGCTCACAACAGCGTGGCTACCCCGCTAAGCCGCTGCTCGAATACACGGTGGAGGACATCCGGCGCGAGTACCTGACGGAAAAATCCTGCGCGCCCCACTGCACCGTCTCCTGCGTGCACCAGGTGGCCTACATTGATAAGTGGCGCGCTCCACAGCGCCCCTCGATGCCCCAGTCCATTCCCGAGCCTGGCGGGCTGGTACAGATCGAGTAGCTCCCTAGGCCCACCCAGAACCCAGCTGCAGTTCAGTGTCCAGCTGCCGTGGCCGCCCTGGGCACCTCGTTCAGCACCAGCCAGTACAGGCCGAGTTGCTTGGTGGCCTCCATGAACTGGACGAAATCCACCGGCTTGCAGACGTAGCTGTTGGCTCCCAGCCGATAACTGTTAACCACGTCTCCCTCTTCGTCGGAGGAAGTCAGCACCACCACCGGAATCAGCCTGGTGCGGGGATCTTCCCGCAGGCGGCGCAGCACCTCTAGGCCGTCCACTTTGGGCAGCTTGAGGTCGAGCAGCATCAGTTGCGGCAGCTCAATGGGCCGCCGCCCCGGGTCCCCTTCTGCCCCGAACAGCAGCTCCAGAGCCTCGGCGCCATCATGGGCCACGATGATCTCGTTCATCACATGCGCTTTCTTCAGAGCGCGGATGGTGAGCGCTTCGTGGTCGGGATTATCTTCTACCAGCAGGATACTTGCATTTTGCATTTCTACTCCTATTCAGATGATTCGCTGCTCAGTCCAGCGAAAAATAAAAAGTCGCGCCTTTGTCCACCGCGCCTTCCGCCCACACCCGGCCGCCGTGGCGCTTGACGATGCGCTGCACCGTCGCCAGCCCGATGCCGGTGCCCTCGAACTGTTCCTTGGCATGCAGGCGCTGGAAGGGTGTGAACAGCTTGTTGGCATACGTCATGTCGAAGCCGACGCCGTTGTCACGCACATAGTAGGCGGTCTTGCCTTCCTTTTGCGCCCGGCCCAATTCGACGCTTGGTTCCGGATTGCGGGCGCTGAACTTCCACGCGTTCTGCAACAGGTTTTGCAGCAGGATGCCGAGCAGGCGGCGGTCGCCGTTGGCTTGCAACCCGCTGGTTACGCGGAACCGCACCCGCGGCGCCGCATCGGCTTTTTGGATTACGGCCGCGGTAGACAGAGCCAGCATGCTCAGGTCCACGGGTTGGCGGGACAACTCGCTGCGCATGACGCGCGAGAGCTGCAACAGCGCATCAATCAGCTGCGCCATGTTCTGGCTGGCATTGCGAATGCGGCGCAGACTATCCTGTCCTTCCGCGTCCACTTTGTCGCGGTAGTCTTCCAGAAGAATCTGGCTGAAGCCGTCAATGCTGCGCAACGGCGCCCGCAGGTCGTGGGAAACCGAGTAGCTGAAGGCTTCCAGTTCGGCCACACTGTTTTCCAGTTCCAGCGTGCGCTGGCGCAGGTTTTCTTCCAGGCGCTTGCGCTCGGTGACGTCACGGGCAGCGGCGAACACCCCCTCCACGTCGCCCGCCTCATTGCGAAAGATCGAAGCGTTGTACAAAACGTCAGTGGTTCGCCCGGAACGATGGCAAATCGCCAGCGGATAATCCTGCACTAGGCCCTCAGCAAAGACTTGCTTGTAGCCTGCCCGCGCCTTTTCCGGTTCGGTGAAATAGTTGGAGAAATCGCTGCCCACCAGCTGGGCGCGGTCTTTTCCGGTAATCTCCTCGGTGGCCCGGTTGACGTCGGTGATCCGTCCATCGGCGGCAATGGTGACCAGTGGATCGAGACTGGCCTCGATGAGGGAGCGGGTGTAGGCCTGGCGGGCACGCAGCTCTTCTTCCAGCTGTTTGCGCTCGGTGATGTCGCGGGCGGCGGCAAAAACCCCCACCACCGCCCCCGCCTGATCGTGGTAGGTGGAAGCGTTGTAGAGAACCGGCATAATCCGTCCCTGACGGTGGCGAATTTCCAGTTCGTAGTCGCGCACGCCCCCTTCGCGGAATACCTGCTGGTAGCCGGCGCGGGCCTTGTCCGGATCCGTGAAATAGTCGCAGAAATCGGCTCCGATCAACTCCTGCCGAGTGCACCCGGTCGCCGCCTCGGTGGCGGCATTCACGTCGGTGATCGTGCCATCGGGCGCGATGGTGACCAGCGGATCCAGGCTGGCTTCAATCAGGGAGCGGGTATAGGACTGCCCTGCTTTTAGTTCCTCCTCCAGGCGCTTGCGCTCGGTGACGTCACGGTTGATCTCCAGAATGCTGGCTGGCGTACCGTGGTGGTCGCGCTGCAACGACCAGCGGCTGGCCGCCACAATTCTCTTGCCATCCCGGGTAAGGTGCTTGAGTTCACCTTCCCACTCCTCCTGCTCGTTGACCGCCTCGCGGATGTCGGCCAGGGCAACGGGGAACTCGGTGTGCAGGAGTTCCGGGGCCATGCGGCCTACCGCTTCCTTCTCGCTCCAGCCATAGGTTTCCTCCGCGCCGCGGTTCCAGAACGTAATGCGATATTGCAGGTCGGAAACGATGATAGCGTCATGGGCAAGGTTCAACAGCATCGCCTGCTTGCGCAGTTCGTCTTCAATTTGTTTGCGTTCGTGGATGTCGGCGCAGGTGCCCACCCATTCACGGACGCTCCCGTCTGGCTCGAGGACCGGCGCTCCGCGAACGGCCATGTGGCGATACTCACCGTCCCGCCGGCGCATTCGGTATTCCACCTGGTACAGCGACCTGCTAGCCAGGGCCTGCGACCAGACCCCGGCGGTATGCTCGCGATCATCGGGGTGCAGGCAACTGATCCAACCCCATCCCTGGATCTCAGCTTGCGTCTGGCCAGTAAACTCCCGCCACAAGGGCATGTCGCTGATGACCAGGCCCTGGGGGTCGGTGGTCCACACCACCTGCGCGCTGGCCAGCACCAGGGCGCGGTAGCGCTCCTCGCTCCCGCGCAAAGCGTGTTCTGTCCTCTTGCGCGCGCTGATGTCGCGGGCGGCGGCGAACACGCCGATCACATTCCCGCCTTGATCATGGTAGAGGGAAGCGTTGTACAGCACCGGCATGACGCGGCCATCGCGGCGGCGAATTTCCAGCTCGTAATCGCGCACCCCGCCTTCGCGGAACACCTGCTGGTACCCGGCACGCGCCCTGGCGGGATCGGTAAAGTAGTCGCAAAAATCCCCTCCGATCAGCTCCGGGCGGGAGCAGCCGGTGGCCGCTTCGGTGGCCGCGTTTACGTCGGTGATTTTACCATCGGGCGCGATGGTCACCAGCGGATCCAGGCTGGCCTCGATCAGGGAGCGCGTGTAGGCCTGCGTTTCCCGCAGCTCGTTTTCCGCGCGTTCCACCGAATGCATCTGGATTTGCAGCGCACTGTTGAGCCGGTGCAACTCGCCGGCGCGCTCCCGAGCGGTGCGCAGCAGGTCTAGCACCAGGTAAAGCAGCGCCGCCTGGACTAATCCCACGCTCAGAGCCAATGTGTCCAACCTCTGGCGCGGGTGCAGGACGTGCAGCGCTTGCCACAACGCCACCGAGCCCGCCGCCACAATCAGGCTGGCCAACAGAGAGGACCAGGGGGGAAGGGCCGCAGAATAGGCCGTGTACCGGCGCCAGGCAAGGGCAATTACCGCCAGTCCGAGCGCTGCCATCATGGTCGCTGTGTGCGCGGCCATGGGAGTAAAGCGTCCCCAGCCGTAAGCCGTGGGAACGTCCGCCAGGTAACCAATCAATCCCACCAGTCCCAGGGCAGCGACCAGCGCCGCGGTAAACGCTTGCAGGCCGTTGCGCAGTGTGCCTTTCCTCTTGCTGGTCAGCAACAGGGCGCCGCCCAGGAGAGTGAAGCACAGCGCGGTATTAGGCGCCATGCGTGGCTCAATCGAGGGCGCGACCCGGGCAGTGTCGAAAAACAGACTGTCTATGCCCAGGCTGACTTTGAACAGATACTCGCAGAGGGTGACGAAGCCAACGGCGCCCATCGCCGCCCCAATTCCTTTGGCCCAGCCCATCCTGCCCCGGACTAGCAGTAACAAACTAATCCCGCCGCCAACAAAGCAGAGCCCGGTGTTATAACGCACGGGCACGGATTGAAACAGCAACGCGCTCGAAGAACGGATGTAGCCCGTATGCCACCCGATTACCACCAACACGCCTGCCACCAGGCTGAGCGCGCCCGCGAGTACCATTACCATCGCCGGCCAGCGCGGCGCCTGATCCGGCGGCGGCGACAGGTGGGAAGCTGCACGGCCTTCCTGGTCCCTTGAAACAATTTGCGGGCTAGGAAGCGGGTTGCCGCACTGCGAAGCGCGCGCCGGAATGGCCATGGTTTAGTCCTCTCCTCCGGACGATTTGTCTGCCGCGTCCAGCAGTTCGCGGATTTTGGCGGTCAGCGCCTTCAGGGTGAACGGCTTGTGCAGAAACCGGCTGCCCAGTTCGGCCAGGCCGTGCTGCATGACCGTGTTCTCGGCATAGCCGGAAACATAAAGCACCTTCAGCCCCGGCCGTTGGGCCAGCAGCTTCTGCCCCAGTTCGCTGCCGCTCATCCCGGGCATTACTACATCGGTAACCAGGAGATGAATCTCGCGGCCGCAACTGGCCGCCAACTCCAGCGCTGCCGGGCCGTTGGGGGCGGCCAGCACGGTATACCCATGCTGCCCCAGGTACTCGCGTTCCGACTCGCGCACCGCATCTTCGTCTTCCACCAGCAGCACGGTCTCGCGGCCGCGCAACTGCTCGGCGTGGCGCGCCGCAGGCTCCGCACTCGCGGTGGTCGCGGGCGCCCGCGGCAGGAAGATTTTGAAAGTCGTGCCGGCCGCAACCTCACTGTGCACCGTAATGTGCCCGCCGCTCTGCTTGACGATGCCGTAAATGGTGGCCAGCCCCAAGCCCGTTCCCTTGCCCTTCTCCTTGGTGGTGAAAAATGGCTCGAAGATGTGGGGCAGAATGGCGGGATCAATGCCCGTGCCGGAATCGCTGACCGCGAGCAGGATGTGCTCGCCCGGGGTGGCATCCGGTTGGGTGCGGCAGTAGGCTTCGTCCAATTCCACGTTGCGCGTCTCAATTCTGAGCTGCCCGCCATGCGGCATGGCATCGCGCGCGTTGGTGGCCAGGTTCATCACGATCTGCTCCACCTGCACCGGATCAGCCTTGAGGGGCCACAACTCCTGGCCCAGTTGCAGGGAGAATTGAACATCCTCGCCGATCAGCCGCTGCAGGGTCTTGCAGATTTCTGGCAGCACGCTGTTGAGGTCGAGTACGCGCAGCGTCTGCACCTGCTTGCGGCTGAAGGTGAGCAACTGGCGGGTGAGGCCGGCGGCGCGCCGCGAAGCCTTCAGGATTTCATCGCCGTGATGGCGCAGCGGGCTGTCGGCCGCGAGCGCATCCATCATCAGTTCGGCGTAGCTGCTGATAACCATGAGCAAGTTATTGAAGTCGTGGGCCACGCCTCCCGCCAGCTGGCCGATGGCATCCATCTTGTGCACTTGCTGCAGCTGTTCTTCCAGCTTGCGGCGCTCGGTAATATCGCGGTCATTGGAAATGAAGTGAGTAATCTGGCCGGCAGCATCCAGCACCGGAGTAATGGTCTTCTCCGCGTAATACAGCTCGCCGCTCTTCTTGCGGTTGATCATCACCCCGCGGTAGACCTCGCCCCGCAGGATGGTCTGCCACATCTGCCGGTAGAAATGCCCATCCTGGGAGCCGGACTTGAGCAGCCGCGGGTTCTGTCCCACCACCTCCTCCCTGCAGTACCCAGTGAGCTTCTCGAAGGCGGGATTGACGTACTCGATGGCGCCTTCGCAGTCAGTCATCACCACCGCGTCGGCGGCCTGCTCCACGGCGCTGGAGAGCTTGCGCAGCTTTTCTTCAGCTCGCCGCCGCTCGGTGATGTTGACGTCCATTTCCAGGATCAGAGGCGAGCCATCCGTGTCAGTGAAGGGGAAGTCATGGACGTCGTAGCAGCTGCCGTTGGGCGCCGTCCATTCCCAATGATGGGGTGCGTGGGTTTGAAACGGGGTAAAGCTCTGGCAGTCGGGGCAGGGATCGGAACGATGGAATATGTATTCGTAGCAGCGCCGGCCCCCGGACTCACCAAAGTTCTCGCGGAAGCAGCGGTTGCCGAAACGCACATGATGATCGGGCGTGAGCAGACAGACCATGACCGGCAAAATTTCCAGGACGTTATGCAGCCGCTGGCGTTCTGCCTGCACGGCGGCTTCCGCCCGCCGGCGCGCGGTGACATCGCGAAAGTTGAACACTACGGCGCCGACCGCGGGATCATCCAGCCAGTTTGTCCCCACACCTTCGATATCGCGCGAGCTTCCGTTGTCATGGCGAAAAGCAACCTGTAAGGGCTCGCCGGGATGACGCAACAGGTCCTTCCACAGGCGGCGGGCGAGGCGGGGATTGTCTCCATTCAGCAGATCGAAGCCGTTGCTGCCCAGCAGGTGCGAAGCATCGACTCCAAGGATCCGGGCGCTGGAACTGCTGACCCACTGAATCATGCCTTCCGCGTTCATGAGCACGGTGGCGTCAAACGCGTTTTCTACCAGGGCGCGAAAATGCTGCTCGCGTTTCCGCAGCTCCGCCTGGGCCTGCCTCAGCCGGTTCTGATGCTCTTGCAGGCTGAGGGCAAAGCGCAGCGTGCGCTGCAGCGTGGCCACATCAAGCTTGCCCTTGGAGAGGTAGTCGCACGCGCCACATCTCATGGCCTGCGCCGCTACCTGCTCGTCGCCATGGCCGGTCAGAAGAACGACGGGCAGGTCCAGCCCGCGGCGGCGCACTTCGCGCAGCAGGTCTAATCCCGTTTCCGCTCCCAGCTGATAGTCAAGAAAAAGGACGTCATACTCGGCCTGCTGCAACTGCTCCAGAGCCGGCGCTATCGCGCCGGCATGAGCCAGGTGGACAGGATCCTGGGGCAGGGCGCCGGCCAGCAGGTGGCGAAACAGAATCACATCATCTTCGTTATCATCCACCAGAAAAATGCGCACCGGACGCTTGGCGTTCGCCCGCACCAAGTCGGCAAGCGGATTCCGGGCGCCGGGCGCAAGCGCCGTGGTGATGTTGGACGCGTTCACAGGCCCACCGTAGCATGCGGTTTGCCTGCGCCCATCTCGGACCATCCCCTTACAAAGGGGAGGCCGTTCCCATCTTCAAGCCTTTCCCAAATCTATCGGCTGGGGCGCACGGAGGTAGCTTCCAGGAATTCAGTCTCATTCTGGAGGTTCGCAAACTGCCACTTTTGTCCTGGGCAGACCCGGCAGAAAGACCCAACGGAAGGGCACGTATCCGCGCTCAACACTACGGCACAAAGCGAATGACGCCGAAGCGGCTGGGGTTGTGGAACGCCTCCGGTCTGGCCACGACCGTGCTCCAGGCCAGGAGTGAGCGTTGCTCGTCGGAGCCGGTTCCCTCCGCGCGGTAGAAGTTGCCGCGCCACTGCGAGCCTGGGACAATGCGCGTTTTCATCGCGCTCAGGGGAATCCTCATCTCGCACATCCACAGATGCCGTTCCTTATCAATCCGCACGGCGTGCTCGAAGCTGGAGTTCCAGCCCGCATCGTTGAACGGCTTCTTGTCGAGATTAATTTCCAGGTCCAGCCATTGGTTGTTGGGCGACACTTCAAATTCGTAATAGTGGTTGACCTTCGCCGGTTCCGGATTGAGGAACACCTCAACCACGTCGCGCTCCCACAATCCCCAGCGCTCTTTAGCCGGGTCTTCACCCTGATAAACATTTATTTCACGGTATTTGCACCAGAACGCGAAGTAAACGTACTTGTCGCTCCACAGGCTGGCGACTTCCGTCTTGAGCTCCGGGTAGCGCTTTTCGCCGGTAAAGTTGTGCTCGAAGGTGGCATGCGGGACCAGGCGCCAGACGCCCTTATCAAGGTCGCCGTCCGGCACAAAATCGCGCCTCACGTGCTGGCTGCTGAGGGAGATGTTGCTGGTGTAGGGGGTGGCTGGTTGCGAGCTCATGGTCAGCAGAAGAGCTATGAGTGGAATCATGGAGCCGAGTAGCTTGGCACAAGACGGGCTACTTTGTCACGGAAGAGCTTGCGGGGGGCGTGACGTAGCAAGCTACGTCTCTACCAATATGCGACTCAGCTCTGGCCGAGATGCTCCCCGGTAGAGGCGTTGCTCGCAACGTCTCGAAGTGTGAGAGCTGCTATCTGAGCCCGGCCAGCTCCTGCAGGCGATGCCAGTTGGCCAGCCGGTCCTCCGTCGCCTTCTCAATGAATTCGTCAGGCTCGCCCTGCTCGTTGAAGTGCCGTGCGAATCGCCCCTCGGTGCGCGCGAAGCTGACAAAGTTCACCGGCTGGTTGTTGTGCGGATCAATGTACCAATCCTGCTTCATCGCCGGATTGCCCGCCAGGCTCAGGCATTCGCGGATGCGGTCGCCCTTGCGCGGGTCGTAAACAAACAGAGGGAAGGTACGCGATTCCACCGCCAGCTTGGCTTGCTCCAGCGAGCGGTCGTCGGGCACGCCATGCTCGGGTTGGCAGGTGGCATAGGCAATCACCAGCGCCGGGCCGGGATAGGCATTCGCCTCCATGATGGTCTTATAAAAGTGATTGAGGTGCGCCGCCGTGGTCTGGGCCACGAACACTCCGGGATGCATCATCGCGATCTCGCCCAGTTCCTTGCGGTGCTCACGCTTGCCGGGCTGAGCTTTGCCGAAGGCCGCCATCTTGGCGTCCTGCCCGGTCAAAGTTGAAGTCGAGGTCTGTCCTCCCGTGTTGGAGTACACCTGGGTGTCCAGAACCAGCACCTTGATGTCCTTGCCCGACATCAGCATGCGCGACAGCGACTGGAAGCCAATGTCGTACATGGCGCCATCGCCGCCCAACACCCACAGCCTGCGGTTTTGGTGGCCTTCCTGGTCCCAGCGCAGGCGGATGCCGAGCGCGTCCGCGGGCGCATTCTCAAACAGCGAGTTGGTCCAGGGAATAGCGTAAGGATTGAATGGGTAGGTGGAGCCGAAGACGCTGTTGCAGCCGGTGGCGGCCACAATTCCAACCTCGTTGCCGTAAACGAAGCCGGTAGCCGCCAGCATCAGGCGAATGGGCGTGGCCTCGCCGCAGCCCATGCAGGAGCCGCCGCCTCCCGCGTAGAGCAGCGAGCGCCCGGCCAGCATCATATCGCCCAGCGCTTTCTCGTTGAGCAGGTGCGCCGGCGTTTCCGGCAGGTGATGGTAGAGGTCCATGGCCAGGTCGTATTTCGCCATGTTGCCGTTCTTGACCACCATCTTCAGAGCTTCGTGGCGGCCACAGGCGGTTACGCATTCGCCACAACCTTTGCACTTGTCCGGATCCACGAAGATGGAAAACAGGCCGCCCTGCTGCCCCTTCTTCTGCGGAATCTCGTAGTACTTGCTGGTTTTGATGAAGTCATTGCGCAGCGACTCGCGCAGCTCGGCGCGCTCGATCTGACCGAGCTTCTCCTCCAGCACCGCCGCGTCTACCGCCTTGGCCAGGATGGCCGTATCGGGGCAGGCGTTCACGCACTCCATGCAGCCCACGCAGTTAGCGGCAATGAGCTCAGGAATCTCGGGCGCCAGGGTGCGGAAGCTGCGACGCATGGCGCTGGAGGGTGGCATCAGGCTGCGCGCCACGTATTCATCTGCATCCAGATCAGCTTCCCGGCCGCGAGCGTAGGTGCCAATCACCTTGTCGCAGAAATTAGGCTCGATAATGCCGTGGCCATTGCCGGAGTGGGAGGAGGGCTCAAATTTGTGTTCCTTGGCCGCGCGGACACGCAGTTCTTCGACACTGGGAGGAACAATTTCGACAACTTCGTTGTAGCCGCGCCGAGCGGCCGCAAGGTTATCAGCCACCACGCGCGCTCCACGCTTGCCAAAATACTTGGTGAGTGTTTTTTCCAGCGAGGCGAACAAGTGCTCGGTGTCCAGGCCGGCTTGCTCGCGGAAGGGCGTCAGCCGCAGGAAAGCGCCCAGCAGCACAATTCCCTGCATGCGGATCTGCAGGTCGGCGCGGCTGGACGACTCGCGCGCGATCTTGCCCGCGTCCAGCGCGTACACCCGCAGCTTGCGCGCGCGGATTTCCTGGCGCGCATTCTCCGGCAGGCTCGACCAGACCTTTTCCGGCGGCAGGTTCGATTGCAGGTAAACCAGCCCGCCCTCCGCCAATCCTTCCAGTGGATTGCCAGACATGAAGGCATAAGCGTCCTGCACCGCAACGAAGTCAACGATCTTCAGTTCGCAGTGCAGCTTGATGAACTGGGGCGCCAGAGTGAGGTAGTAGTTGGTGGGCAGGCCCTTCTTTTCGGAACCGTACTTGGGAAACGCCTGGGCATAAAGACCGAACAGGTCGGCTGCCACCGAAGCGATCACCTTGTTGGTGGTCACGGAACCGAAGCCGCCGATGGAGTGGCCGCGCAGTGAGAAAGCGCCCGCGGGCCGCACATCAGGATCTTCGGTCAGGGGCAATTCGCTTTCGTGTTTCACCCCCAGCACAAAGAAGCGGCGGTGCCGATCGTGGCCCGCCATGTTCTCCGCTGCCGCCACAAAGTGGCCGGGGCGAACATCGCGGCCACCCAGACCGGCGACGCCGGAGTAGATTTCAGGCAGACGCTCGAACTGCGCTCCGCCGTTGCCCATCTGCGCGTCGGCCAGTGCGGCCTTCACCTCCGTGGTCAGCGGGTTCGATTCCGCCAGAGGCACGTCGGCGCGTTCAATCACGGTGGCCGCGCGGCAGTTGCGCAACAAAAGCGCCAGCTCCAGCGCAGGGAAGGGGCGGAAGCTCACCAAGGTAATGCATCCCACGCGCATTCCGCGTTTGCGCAGGAAGTCAACCGTGGACTCCGCCGTCTCCATCATCGAGCCCATGCCGATAATGGCGTAAGCCGCGTCCTCCATGCGGTAAGGAAGCACGCTGTCATAGTGCCGTCCCGTGGCATCGGTGAATTCACGGAAAGCGCGTTTGAGCGCCGGCGCCACCCGGTCATAGAAGTGCCGTTGCGCCACCTTGCCCTTCATGTAGCTGTCCTGGTTCTGTACCGGACCGCTGAGCAGAGGCGCCTGGGTATCAAACAGCCGGCGAATCCGTTCCTGTGGTGCGCCTACAAACTCCTTCATGAACTCAGGCTCGGGCAGGCGGATGGTTTCCAGCGTGTGTGTGGTCAGAAAGCCGTCTTGCACGTTCAGGAACGGTGTTTCCGTGTCTTCGGCAACGCGGCGCGCGATCAGCGCCAGGTCCGCGGCCTCCTGGGCGTTGCGCCCGAAGAGGATGCCCCAGCCCACGTCAGCCACCCCCATGACGTCATCGTGGCCGCAGTGTACGTTCAGGGAGTGCGAAGTCAGCGCCCGCGCCCCAATATGAAACACCGCCGGCAAACGCTTGCCCGCGATCACGTAGAGCACTTCCTTCATCAGGATCAGGCCCTGCCCGGAGGTGAAGTTGCTCACCCGGCCGCCGGCCAGCGCGAAGCCTTCGCAAGCCGAGGCTGAGCTGTGCTCCGACTCCGGCTCCAGGAACTGCAGCGGCTCGTCCCACAAATTCTTTTTGCCGTTGGCAAATTCCACGGCGAAGCCGTCGCCCATCGGCGTGGAGGGCGTAATCGGATAAGCGCACGCCCCCTGCACGATGTGGGACTCCACCCAGACCACCGCGCCCGACCCGTCTACGGTAGAAGCAATACCCGGATAACGCGCCTCGGCCACACCCTTGCCGGCTTCTTCACTCTTCACACTTGCGGTTGCCACGTGATCCCCCTTGTGTACTGCCGGCGGGCCCAGCTTTACGCCGGGCCCGCCGTTTGGGTGCGAAAGCCTCCGCCCCCGCACGGAGACTTGCCCAAACTTAATGCGCCATGCTGCTGAATTTGCGCTCTTCGGCGTCCATGTGTGCCGCCAGCGAGCGCGCCAATTCCAAACCGCGTTCCTTGACTTCGAAGACCGTCTGCTCGATATCGTTACTGTTCTCCACCTGGTCAATGAGCAGACAGAACCCAGTCAGCTTCTGCCGCAGCTCGCGGTGCTGCCGCTTCATCTCTTCCGCGAACTTGTCCAGTTCCGGGCTGACCCCGGCAATTTCCGCCAGTACTGTGGCCTCTTCGTTCTCGAAGTGCTCCGGCAGGGTGCGAGCCAGGTGGCGGCCGCAACGGTACACGCGCTCGGTGGCAGCCAGGTTGGTGAAGACCTCGGAATAGCAAATGAGGGAATCGAGCGCGAATTCCAGCGCTGCCAGTTCGCTGCTAAGAGCTCGGTGTTCGTGGTGAATGAGCTCCGATTCGCTGCGAAAGGCCGCTGTCACTTCCGGCATGCTGCACCTCGGGCCCGGGGTCCACCGGGCGCCGCCTGCCCGGCTTACTTTGGGCCTGCTTGCATGGTCTCGCCAGGGACGGCCAAGCCACAGTGAGGCGAGTCACCGGCATTTGTGACGCCCGTCACCCCCGGTCTTTACCTCCTTGCCGCTATTGGTTTTGGCCGAGCCGACTACCAACTGCACAGTCTCAGGCCTCATCCCATGTCACATGGCCAATCCACGTAAGACAACCTCCGGGAACTGGTTTACCAGGTTTGCCAATGGCAGCGCCGCTGTTGTCGGGTCGCCCGCGACATTCATTTTTGCCGTCCTCACCATCGTTGCCTGGCTCATTACCGGCCCGGTCTTTCGCTATTCCGACGCCTGGCAATTGGTGGTGAACTCATGGACCAACGTCATGACGTTTCTGGTGGTCTTCCTCATTCAGAACACCCAGAACCGCGACTCCCGGGCGATCAACCTCAAGCTGGATGAACTGATCCGCTCCACGGAGCGGGCGCACAACGAAATGATTGATATTGAGCGCTTGTCCGATAAGGAACTGGAATCGCTGGCCAGGTACTACGAGCGTATCCGCCAGGAATGGGACGCGCGCCGTAGCAATCGCAATGATCGGCATTCTTGAGTACTTTCGCCGCCGAAAAAAATAAGGGGCAGGACCTGTATCCTGCCCCGATGGCATCTTCCTGAAGAGCCTCAGCAGCTGGTGTTATTGCAGGGCCGTCTGGGCATTGCAGGTACCGGCAGCCAGGGTGTTGCCAGCCGCCTTCCAGCGAATCACTGCATCTTCCACCGAGCAGAAGCCGCGCACGCCCGTCTGGTTGTAGGTCAGCGGAATTGCTAGGACCTCATAGGTGGTA
>DASYWT010000435.1:0-13870 GCA_035935775.1 Terriglobales bacterium | reverse complement strand
GTTGCCCGGCGTCATGGCCTATGGCGCCACACGCGATGAAGCGTGGGCCAACGTGGAAGCCCTTGCTTTGCGCGTCATAGCAGAGCAAATCGAAACCAGCAAGAAACCTGTCTCTGCCGCCGTAGCATTCAGCTAAGAAAGTGGGGAAATGGCCAAGCGCGAAGGCTAGCCGTGTACTTCGTGCTTTGCAGAAGAACGGCTGGCAAATTGTTCGCCAGTCCGGCTCGCACATCACACTCAGGCATCCCGATTGTGGTGACTACACGTGGCCATTTCATGACGTCGAAATCGGTCCCGCGATGATGGCTAAAATCGGGAAGAAAACCGGCCTGAAACCAGAGGACCTTTAATCATTTTGTTGCCGCGCGGGAATTACCTTTTCGCTTTGTGGGGCGGCAGTGTGTTGGGTTGGATCGCCAGGCGGACAGGCGGTTTCAGATCTTCCAATGTGGGCCAGGAGTGGAAAGTTTCTACCGTCGCGCTGGAGTTGGTGCTGTTGTTTCCGGTGAATGGCCCGCCCTGTACGAAGCTAACGCTAGTTGGGCTCGGGGGTGAAAATTCAGCGTGCTTCGTCTCGTCGCCAAGCACAGGGCCGGCTACCAAGAGGGTCACAACTCCAACCGCAACTGGACCTCGCCAATCCATCTACAAACATTAGATGCCAGAGTTGCAGAAAATAGCTGCATAAAAATGCCCACGTCCTTGGTCTTACTTCTTCCCGGCCGCCACTTCTCCCAGGCGGTTATGCGAAAATCTCATTGACCTTATCCCGCACCTGCTTGCTGCGCGATGGTTTGAGATAGCGCATCGTGCTCTCCAAGTCGGAATGGCCAAGCCACTGTTGCACGGTACGAAGATCCACGCCGTTGGCCAGGCAGCGCGTGGCAAGGTAGCGCGAAATTTTGTGCATCCAAACGGCGTCTTTGTCCAGACCGGCCCGCTTGGCAATCGCCTTCAGGCAGTCCAGAAAATCCAGCTTGGGGTTGCAGCCTGACGTGGGAAACAGGAGCAGGCAGTCTTTGTCCGCTTTGCTCCTGTGGGCCTTTAAGGCGGCCACGAGGCGCGTGGGGATGGGTACTTCGCGCTCCTTGTATGCCTTTGGCGTCCAGCCACGATCCGGCTTGTTGCGCGGACCTCGGCAGCAGAGAAATTTATGTTGTTCCAGTGGCACTACGTGAACTGGCGGAGAGAGAGGGATTCGAACTTGAGCCGTTTTGCGGGCGTGAATGAGTCGCCGCTGGCGACGATTGGGAGCCCGCGGGCGAAATTCTGAGCGCAGCGAAGGACCTCCAGAAATACATGGCGGAGAGAGAGGGATTCGAACCCCCGATACGGTTCCCCGTATACACGCTTTCGAGGCGTGCGGTTTCAACCACTCACCCATCTCTCCGCGTCTTCGGCCTGCCCGGTGGTCTGCGGGCGCGCCGGCGTCGAATTGTCGCGCAAGCCCGCCTCAACGAGCCTGCTGAACTATTTTAAATGAGAAGAAAAAAGACGGGAATCCGCCCGCATCGGCGTTCATCCGCGGCCAAGAAGATTCTGATCCACAACCGGCGCGCACACGTTCAGTCCGCGGACCGCTCTCCCGCCGCCCGCAGCATAGCCTTCAAGTTCAGGTTCCGGATCAGCCGGTGCAGATAGTTAGGATGCACCCCCAGCCGGCGCGCCGCTTCCGTGTAATTGCCCCCGGCCTGCTGAAACGCCTGCACAATCAGCTTCTTCTTCAGCTCGCTGAGGGCCGCGTGATAGCCGGTCCCCTCTCCCGGCTCCGCCGTCTGGCCCTCGGCAATCACCTCCGGCAGGTCTTCCGGCATCACCACGTCGCTCGCCCCCAGCAGCACGGCATGTTCAATCGCGTTCTCCAGTTCGCGCACGTTGCCTGGCCAATCGTAGCTCCGCAGGCATTCCATAGCTTGCGGCGAAATCCCCCGCACCCGCCGCTTGCAGCGCTGGCTGCAGCGCGCCAGAAAGTAGTTGGCCAGCAGGGGCAGATCTTCCGCGCGCTCGCGCAGCGCCGGCATGGTAATCCCCACCACGTTGAGGCGGAAAAACAGGTCTTTGCGGAAGCGGCCCTCATCCGACGCGGCCCGCAAGTCCAGGTTGGTGGCCGCGATCAGGCGAACGTCTACCTTGATGGGCTGCGTTCCCCCCAGGCGAACGAACTCCCTCTGCTGCAGCACGCGCAGTAGCTTGGCCTGCAGCGCCGGGGCTAGTTCTCCAATTTCGTCGAGAAAAATGGTTCCCCCATTGGCCACTTCAAACTGGCCCTTCTTCTGCCCTGCCGCCCCGGTGAACGCTCCCCGCTCGTACCCGAACAACTCGCTCTCCAGCAAAGTCTCGGGAATCGCGGCGCAGTTGATGGTCACAAACGGCCGCTGGGCCCGGGGACTGGCCCCGTGCAGCGCGCGCGCCGCCAGCTCCTTGCCGGTGCCGCTTTCCCCGCACAACAGCACCGTGGAATCTGCGGGCGCGATTCTGGCAATCAGTTCCAGCACCCGCCGCAAGGCGGCGCTCTCCCCCACCAGGCTGTGATCCAGCTTCAGATCCGCCCGCAGGCGCAGGTTCTCGCTCTTCAGCGACTCCAGCCGCCATACTCGCTGGGAAGCCAGCGCCGCCAGGCCGGCCACTGCCGTCAGCATCTGCAGGTGCTGCTCATCGAAGCGCACCCCGCACTGGCTGCAGTCCAGATAGATGGCGCCCAGCGCGCGCCCGCCCGCCAGCAGAGGCGCACAGAGCAACGTACGCACGCCCTGCAACCGCAGGCTGTCGGCATCCTGCAGGGTCACATCTGCGCCTACATCGTTGACCATGACCGCGGACTTCTTCTCCAAAACCTGTCGCACCACCGTGCGGCTCACTCGCACCGGCTCGCCGGGACCGCAAGCCCGGTCCCACGCGAAGGCCGGCGAGAGCTCTTCCGTGCTGCTTCCGGTCAGCAGAATCGCCCCGCGATCCGCGGGAATAATTTCAAAAATCATGCCCAGCAGCTGCCAGTAAAGTGATTCGGAGTCCTCCACCGAAGCGGTTTTGCTGGCCATGGTCAGCAGCGCCCCCAGGTCCCGCAGCACCCGCGCCTCGCCCCCGGCAACTGTCCGAATCTTTGCGCCAGGATAAGGATCTTCGGCCGGCAGCCACAAAGGCGACAACAGCACCGTATCCGTGTCCTCCATTTCAACCGGAGCCGATTGCGCTCCCTGTTCCTCCGCCTCGCACGCAAAACGAAAAGAACAGTCGCCCACCGTCAGCAGGTCCCCGTGCTTCAATTCCTGGCGGATAACAGGAATTCCATTTACGAAGGTGCCGTTGCGGCTGTCAAGGTCCTGAACTACCACACCACCATTCTCCCGGCGAAGCACGCAATGGCGCCGCGAGACCCATGCGCTCTGCACGCACACCTGGTTGCCCGGCTCTCGCCCTATGCACACGTCCGCTACATCCAGTTCGACGGTTGCCCCGTTCAAGGGCCCGGCAATCGCGATTAGAACCGGAAACACGCCTGACTCTCCCCCTGTGTCCTGCCTAGCATAGCTCCAGAACCATCCCCTGCGGCATGGCTGTTCATGTCCAAACTGTGAAAACCGCAACCCGCCTCTCCCTCCAGCCGTCTCCCCCGACTATCAGGTGAGATAGTCTGCCTATCCGAACGGATAGGAAAAACGCCCCCAGCATCCGGTTGCGGACCCTTCCCCCTTCCCTCGCCACCAGCAAATCTTATTGATGGCAAAGCAGTTCTGGCCGGCCCCAGCATTCCAGCGCCTACCTTTCCTTTGTGGCACGCAGGATGCACTCCCCCAGGGCGGTCGTGAGGCGGCCATAGATTCCCGAAGGGAGAAGGACAATG
Organism: Terriglobales bacterium; assembly: GCA_035935775.1. Lineage (GTDB taxonomy): Bacteria > Acidobacteriota > Terriglobia > Terriglobales > Acidobacteriaceae > JAICWP01. Next base: position 10,029 of record DASYWT010000435.1, on the reverse strand, counting down.
AAACGCTATGCGGTAATCGCTCTGATGGCATGTATTGCTTTCGTCACTCTGGCTGCCACGCCAGGAAACGCTCAAGTTCTGATGAAGGCCGATGTGCCCTTTAACTTCTGCGTCGGTTACGGAACGCTTCCGGCGGGCCAGTACACCCTCAGCCGGATCGGCCTCGAGCAGTCGGTATTGCTCTCAGCCGGGCAGCGTGGAGCTGAAATAATGTTGCCGCGGACCATCGAATCGCGGAGTGATATCCGGTCTGCCAAGCTGGTGTTCCACCGCTATGGCGACGAATACTTCCTGTCCGAAATTTGGACGAACGCCGATGATTCCGTCCGCACCCTGTCGGTTCACCCGCGCGAGCGGCAGCTGGCCAAGGCCGGGGTTAGTCCCCAGGTCGCGGTCATCTACGCCGTGTTGCCTCCCGCCAGCGGAAATTAGGCTCGGGAGTTGGGGCGAAAACCCGGAGCTTCGTGCTCCGGGTTTTTTTGTGTCCGCTCTTTCCCAAGACAGCTCAGGCGGCGAGCTATACTATCTCTTTCCGCCGCGAGCACGGCCCCCAGGAGTCATGGTGATCCCCCGGCAGTTCGCCCGAATTTCGTTTTTCCCTGCCATCATTCTCCTAGCCGCTCTGCTGGGCATTTCCCCGCCCGCCGCGGCCCAGGGCCCTCAAGATGCGCCGGCCCCGGCCATGTCTTCGGCCCAGCTTCCTTCCATCCTCAAAAACGTCCGCTACGAACAGAAACTAGACAGCCAGGTGCCGCTCAATCTCGCCTTCCGCGACGAAAGCGGCAAGCCCGTGCGTCTGGGCGGCTATTTCGGACATAAGCCCGTGGTCCTCATTCTCGCCTACTATCGCTGCCCCATGCTCTGCAGCCAGGTGCTGGCCGGGGCTACACGCGCTTTCCGACAGCTTCCCTTCCGCATTGGACAGCAATTCAATGTGCTCACCGTGAGTTTCGATCCTCACGAGACCCCGGAGCTCGCGGCAGCCAGCAAGCAGACTTACATCGGCAGCTACGGCTATCCCCAGGCCGCCGAGGGCTGGCACTTTCTAACCGGCCAGCAGCCGGAAATTACCGCCCTTACTCAGGCGGTGGGCTTCCACTTTGCCTGGGACGCCCAGAGCCGGCAATATGCCCACGCCACAGGAATCGTGGTGCTCACCCCCAGCGGCAAAGTGGCCCAGTATTTTTACGGCATTGACTATCCAGTGCAGGACCTGCGCCTGGCGCTGGTGCAGTCCTCGCAGGAAAAAATTGGCTCCCTGGCCGATGAAGTTCTGCTCTTTTGCTCCCACTACGACCCCAATACGGGCCGCTACACTGCCATCATCAGCCGGGTCCTCCAGATCGCCGGCGCCTTTACCCTCTTGATCCTGGGCGGGGTGCTGTTTCTTCTTTTCTATTTGGACAGGAAAAAACGGCTGGAACTGGAGAAAGCGGCGGCACAACGGGAATCCGCGCTTTCCCCTCGTTGAGCGCCGGCTACTTCTTGCGCAACACGCCGCTCAGTGCCCGCAACAACGCTGGGGCTTCTGCCCTGAGCTCGGACAGGCTCGAGGTCACCAGCTTGCGCAGGACCGCTTCGCCCGTGGGAGTAAGGCTTAAGTGCACTACGCGGCGGTCATCATCATCCCGCTGCCGCTCAATGTAGCGGCGTTTTTCCAGGCGGTCCACCAGCTCCACTACGCTGTGATTCTGTATCTGCAGATGCTCGGCGACTTCGCCAATCGTGGGCCGCCTGCCTTTGGGCGTGCCCTTTACCGCCAGCATGAGCTGGTATTGCTTGGGTTGCAGCCCGGCCCTCTGCGCCGCTCGGCGCCGTCGCTGCAGAAAGCGTTCGAGCTGATGCCGAAACTCCGCCAGGGCCAGATATTCATTCGCTGACAGATTTGACAATTGTCCTCCTGCCGCTGATGGGGCATTGTAGCTGGATGCGACCCGGTCGGCTATCGCCTCCCTGTTTTCGCTCATCAGAAAGCATTAAACTTTGCTAACCGCCTTGGCAAATTAACCCGGTTTATGGTAACTGAAGAAGTGATGTCCCTTGCGCCCACTCGCCGCCCCCTCCTCGCCTCCTTCGCCTTAAGCAGGAGATGGCTGGTTGTGGTATCGCTCCTTGCCTTTGCTTTGCTGCTCTTCCCCGGCCAGGGCCAATTCCTGGTTGCGGAAGAGAACGGTTCGCCTGCCCCCAGCCAGGCGGCCAGGCTCAGCCGCTCGGATAAAAGTTTTCTGCTTCATGCCGCCGAGGAAAACCAGGCGGCCATTGAACTGGGCCAGGTCGTGGCGCGCAAGGGCCTCAGCGCTTCCGCCCGCAATTTTGCCCGTTCCCTGGTGGCCCAGCGCAGTCTCGCCCAGCAGGAACTTGCCGCCGCCGCCCGGCGGGTCCACCTCATCCTTCCCCAGCGCCTTAGCCGCAGCGACCGCAAGGTCAAGCAGCAGTTGGAAAAGCATTCCGGAGCGCCCGTAGACCACCTTTTCTTGACCCGCATGGCCGCCGATCTGGATCGGCAGTACGGCAGTTACGAAGATACCGCGATGAGCACCCGCAACCCGGTCGTCAAAAGCTACATCGAGAACCTGCTTTTCGACGTGAAACGCCAGGATCAGGTAGCCAAGACGATGGCGCCCAGCGAGAACACAGACTCCAGCAGCGAGCAGTAAGCGGATAGGCCGCCACCCCGCAAACCTCCACTATTCGAAGCGCAGCGCTTCGATGGGATCCAGGTGGGCCGCCTTGCGCGCCGGATAAAAACCAAAAAAGATTCCCACCGCTGCCGAAAATAGCGCTGCCACTGCGATCGCCACCGGCGAAATCAGCACCGCCCATCCCAGCAGCCGCGTGATCAGCAGCGAGGCCCCCACTCCGAACAGGATCCCGGCCGCACCCCCCATCAGGCTGAGCACCACCGCTTCAATCAGGAACTGCCGTTGCACGTCTTCCTCGGTAGCACCCACTGCCATGCGGATCCCGACCTCCCGCGTGCGCTCGGTCACCGAGACCAGCATGATGTTCATGATTCCTATGCCGCCCACAATCAGCGAAACGCTGGCGATCGAAGCCAACAGCAGGGTCATGACCCGTGACGACTGGTCGGCCAGTTGCGCTATATCGGCCAGGTTGCGCACCATGAAGTCGTCATCTTGTCCCGGCCGGATCCGGTGCCGGTCGCGCAGTAGCTCCGTGATCTCCTGCTGGGCCGCGTAACTGGCCTGGCGGCTCACCGCCGAAACCATGATGAACCGCAGCCACGTGTCGCCAGTCAGTTTTTTCTGCAGCGTGGTGATGGGCACAAAGATGACGTCGTCCTGGTCCTGCCCCATGTGCGCCGATTCCCCCTTGGCATTGAGCACTCCCACCACGCGGAACGGCAAATCCTTTATCCGGATCGTTTTCCCCTCCGGATCGTTGGCGCCAAAAAGGTTCTGCCGCACCGTGTTTCCGATCACCGCCAGGTTCGCGGCCGCGTCCGCGTCGGCCTGAGTGAAGGGCACGCCTTCGGCAAAAGTCCAGTTCCGAATTTCGAAGTACTGCGGTTCGGTGCCCTGCACATTGGTAAACCAGTTGTCGTTGCTGAAAACGATTTGTGCCGTGGTCATGGCGCCCGGCGCTGCCGCTCTTACCGCCGGGCATTCGCGCACGATGGCCCGCATGTCGTCGTAAAGCAGGCTTTTGGTCTGCCCCCAGCCCAGCCGCAAGCCGCCGCGGTTTACCGTGCCGCTGGCCACGAACACCACGTTGGACCCCATGGCCGCGATCTGCTGCTGCACCGCCTGGCTGGCTCCCTGCCCCACCCCAACCATGGCGATCACCGCGCCCACGCCGATGATCACCCCCAGCATGGTCAGCCCGGAACGCAGCTTGTTGCGGGAGAGCGCCCGCCAGGCTATGTGCAGAATGTTCATCAGGTCCATGGCGTCCTCAGTCTTCCACCTTGGGAAGCGCCTTGAGCACCTCGGCGGCCCGCGGACGCTCCGCCACCAGCTCGTCGCGCCGGATCTTGCCGTCGCGAAAAAGCAGCGTCCGCTTGGCAAAGCGCGAGATGTCGGGCTCGTGTGTCACCAGCACGATGGTGAGCCCCTTGTCGTTGAGCGCCTGAAACACATCCATGATCTCCACCGAGGTGCGGCTGTCCAGGTTGCCGGTGGGCTCATCCGCCAGCAGGATGGAAGGCCGGTTCACCAGCGCCCGCGCGATGGCCACCCGCTGCTGCTGCCCGCCGGACAGTTGCGAGGGAAAGTGGTCCATGCGGTCTTCCAGGCCCACCGTCCGCAACGCCTCCCGTGCCCGCTGCAGCCGCTCTTCTTTGTTGAGCTGGGCGTAGAGCGTGGGTAGTTCCACATTCTCCAGCGCCGTGGTGCGCGAGAGCAGGTTGAATCCCTGGAAAACGAAGCCCAGCTTGCGATTGCGGATGGCCGCCAGGGCTTTCTTGTCCAGTTGCGAAACGTCTGTGCCCTCCAGGAGGTAGCGTCCGCTGCTCGGCCGGTCCAGGCATCCCAGCAGGTTCATGAACGTGGACTTCCCGCTGCCGCTTGCCCCCATGATGGCCACAAACTCGCCTCGGCTGATGGTCACGCTCACCCCGCGCAAGGCATGCACCCGGGTTTCCCCCAGCTCGTAATACTTGTGTGCGTCTTCTACTCGGATCAGTTCTGAGGGGGAGCGCGAGGCGTCAGCTTGCGATGCGGTTTGAGTGAGGGTGGACAAGGCGATTTGCAATTTTGCAATTAGTAATTTGTAATTTCCTTACTTTTCCGTAGAGACGTAACTTGTTATATCTCTTCTGTACGTAACTTGTTACGTCTCAACCCCCTGCTTGAGTTGTCATGCTGAGCGCAGCGAAGCACCTGCTTTTCGATTTACACGAGACGTTGCAAAGCAACGTCTCTACCGCAATAAACTTCCCCTACGCAACCTCTACTACCGGCAGAGACGTAACTTGTTACGTCTCCCGATCAGGGTCTGGTGTCAGGTCGGGAACGGCACTCTCTCCCCGTCGTTCTTACCGCCGCATCATGCCGGGACCGCTGGGCCCGCGCGCCCCGGCTTCCTGGCCGATGGCCAGCTCGTCGCCCGGCTGCAGAGCACCCTTGAGTACCTCCGCCACCGCGGTTTGCGTGTGATCGGTAATTCCGGTGCGGATCATTACCGGCTCGATGCTGCGGTCCGGTCGCAGCCTCCAGATTATTTGCACATCACGCCGCGGCAACCGCGGCCCCTGCAGGCCAACCCCCTGGGTCTTCGGCGAGTCGCCATTGTCGGCTGCGCGCGCGGGGCTGGCATGCGGCTCGCTGATGCCGTACTGCGCATAAAGCTGGCGAATCTTATCCGCGCTCAGCGCCGGCTTGAAGCGCAGCGCCGTGTTGGGCACTTCCAGCACGTCTTCCGCGGTCGCCACCGGGATGGTCACGTAAGCCGTCATGCCCGGAAACAGCTTCATCTGCGGATTGTCGAAGGCAATCACTGTGTCGTAGGTCACCACGTTCTGCACCACCGTGGGATTCAGCCGAATCTGCACCACGTGCCCGCGAAAAGTGTCGTTGGGATAAGCGTCCACCGTGAATGTCGCTTCTTGCCCCACCTTGATGTTGCCCACGTCGGACTCGTCGGTCTGCGTGTCCACCTGCATCTTGGTCAGGTCCTGGGCGATGTTGAACAAAGTTGGCGCCTGCAGCGACGCGGCCACCGTCTGCCCCACGTCCACGTTGCGCGCCACCACAATTCCGTTGATGGGCGCATGAATAATTGTGTGGTCCAGGTTGGTCTGGGCCACGTCCACGGCGGCGGCCTTCAGGCTGACCTGCGCGGCAGACTGCTTGACCGTAGCTTCGGCGGCCGTCACTCCCGCGGCCGCGGTATCCGCGTTGGCCCGCGCCAGGTCCAGTTGCTGCGGGCTCATCACGCCTTCTTTGGCCAGACCCACCGTGCGCTGGTAGTCCGCCTTGGTCTGCACCGCGGTGGCTTTGGCTTTTTCCAGTTCCGCCTGGGCCGCAGCCAGGTTGGCGCGCGAGTTCTGCAGGTCCGCCTTGGCCTGCAACAGCGCCCCTTCGAACAGCGATGGCTCGATCTGCGCCACCACCTGCCCCTGGTGCACGTGGGAGTTGAAATCCACGAACAGCTTGGAGATCATGCCCGAAACCTGCGACCCCACCTGTACCGTGATGACCGCGTTGATGGTGCCCGTGGCCTGCACCACATCGTTAATGGTGCCGCGCTGCGCCTTGGCGGTGAAATATTGGGTCTGCGGGCTGCGGTTATAGGTGAAACCGACTATCACGGCTAGCGCCACCAGCAATGCCAGCCCGAGCAGCCATTTTCGTTTCAGGAAATTCATTACGCTTTGATCCAACAGGCCTTAGCCTGCATCTCTCCTCCAATTGCAGCAATCCGCAGCCCGCCTGTCAAGGATTCCCGAACACACTGTGCTGTGATTGTAAAAAAACGCTTGCGGGCGCCTGACCCTGGCGCTCGACGCGCCCCTGGAAAGTTTCTCCTCCTTGACAGCTTAGGAGAGTGAGATTATATTCCTAAGCCACTTAGGAGTGCGGATGGCAGCGCCCAAGGCAGAACTGCTTCCCGGAACCCTCGACCTCCTTATTCTCAAGGCAGTCTCCCTCGGCCCGCTCCACGGCTACGGCGTGCTGCTGCGCATTCAGCAGATTTCAGCCGGGGCCCTGCTGATTGAGCAGGGCGCTCTCTACCCCGCCCTTTACCGTCTGCAGGAGCAGAACCTGCTCGCCACTGAATGGGGCACATCGGAAAACAACCGCCGCGCCAAGTATTACCGCCTCACCCGCCAGGGCGAAAAACGGCTGCGCGACGAAACTCAGAGTTGGAACCGGCTGGTCGCGGCTATGTCCGCGGTTCTGGGCTCCCGCCCTGAGGAGGCCTGATCCATGTCCCTCGCCTCAGTTCTCGACCGCCTTCTTCGCCGAGCCCGTCTCGACCACGATATGGACGAGGAAATGCGCTCGCATATGGCCGAACGCGCCGCCGATCTTCAGCGCGCTGGCCTCCAGCCCGACGAGGCCCAACGCCGCGCCCGGGTCGAATTCGGCGGTGTCGAAAACTACAAAGAGCAGTGTCGTGAAGCCCGGCCCTTCCACTTCCTGCACGGCTTCCTCGACGATCTGCGCTTCGGCTGGCGCATGCTCTGCCGCGCGCCCGGCGTCTCTCTTCTGGCTTTGCTCTGCCTCACCATTGGAATTGGCGCCAACGCCGCCGTTTGGAGCTGGATCGAGGGCATCCTGCTCCGTCCCTTCCCCGCCGTCGCCCACCAGGAGCGCATGATGGCGGTCTCCGGAACGTATCGCGGCGCCGCCGGAGCGGCAGGCGATTCCATTGATGTTTCCTGGCCCGACTTCCGCGACCTGCGGAAGAGTTGCACTCTCTTTGACGCCTTCATCGCAGATAAGATCATGGGCACCACGCTCGGCATTGGCGACCGTGCCCAACGCGCCACCGGCAGCATCGTTTCCGCCAACTACTTCGACGCTCTCGGCGTCCGCCCCATTCTTGGCCGCGGTTTTCAGCCGGACGAGGAGGTAGGCCGCAACGCCCATCCCGTCACCGTGATCAGTTACCGGCTGTGGCAGGAGCGCTTCCATGGCGATCCTGCCATCATCGGTAAAACGCAGCGGCTCAACGGCCTCCCCCACACCATCGTCGGCGTCGCTCCGCCCGGTTTCAATGGAACCTTTGTGGGCTGGGCCATGCAGTTCTGGGTTCCGGTTTCCATGCAGGAGGCATTCGACGCCACCGGCTACCAACTCGAAGATCGGAACTCGCGCTGGATTGAGGGCTTCGTCATGCTCAAACCCGGCGTCACGCCGCAGCAGGCGCAAAGCCAGATCTCGGCGGCAGCCGCCCGCCTGGAAGCCGCCTATCCCGCCACCAACCGAGGACGCGGCATCAAACTGTTCCCCTTATGGCAGACTCCGTTCAACGATGCCGGCACTCTGCTGCCCACACTGGGAATTGCCCTGGCCGTGGTGGTTTTCGTGCTGCTCATCGCCTGTGCCAACGTGAGCCACCTGCTGCTTTCCCGGGGTGTGGCCCGGCGCCATGAAATGACCGTCCGCCTCGCGGTGGGAGCCAAGCGCGGGCGTTTGCTCCGCCAGTTGCTCACCGAAGCCTTGGTTTTATCCACTCTGGCCGTTGCCGCCGGGCTTCTGTTCGGCTACTGGTGCCGCAACCTCCTGGTGCTGTTGCTTCCCTCGCGCGGCGGGCGGGCCATGAACCTGCCCGGCGAGCTGGACTGGCGCGTGCTGACGCTGAGCGCCGTCCTGTGTCTGCTCGCTACTGCCCTGTTCGGAGTGGTGCCGGCCATCCAGGCCAGCCGCGTGGACCTGGCCGGCGCCATCAAGGCTGAATCAGCCAGCGTCGTGGGCGGAAGGCGCCGAGGACTTACGCGTTGGAGCCTGGTGCTGGTGCAGGTGGCCCTGAGCTTTGCCCTGCTCGTGGGAGCCGCCCTGCTGCTGCTAAGCCTGCGCAACATGCAGAACATGAGCCCCGGCTTTTCTACACGTCAGGTGCTGGTTACCTGGCTGGACCTCAAGTCCGCCGGTTACGACCAGCAGCGCGTCAACGACTTCGAGGATCAGCTGCTTGATCGGCTCCAGACTGTGCCCGGAGTGGTGTCCGCGTCTTTCGCGGAATTTGCCCCCTTCGCCTATGTCACGAATGCCACCGCACCGGTCGCGATCGAAGGCTTCGACAACGCCGCCGGCGAACTGCCTACGCTCAACTACAACCAGGTCGGCCCCGGATATTTCGCCACCATGGGCATTCCCTTGCTCTCCGGACGCGAGTTTACCAAGGCCGATAATGAAGCCGGGCCGCCGGTGGCCATCGTCAACCAGTCCATGGCCGCACAATACTGGCGCGGACGCGATCCGGTGGGCAGCCGCTTCCAGTTCAACGGACGCTGGTTGCGCGTGGTGGGCGTGGCGAAAGACTCCAAGTACAGCAGCTTGAACGAGCCGCCCACTCCTTTCTTCTACGTTCCCCTGCGCCAAAACACGGGCGGAACCATCCTGAACATCCGCACTTCGCTCCCTCCGCAGTCCATCGCCCTGACCCTCGCCCGCGAGGTGCACGCGCTCGATGAGAACATCACTCCCGGTGAAGTCATTACCATGGGCGAGCAGGTGGCGCGCACCATGGCCCCGCAGCATGTCGCTCTGATGCTGCTTACCGTCTTCAGCATTCTGGCCCTGCTGCTGGCCGCCGTCGGCATGTACGGCGTTATGTCCTACACCGTGTCGCAAAGCCGGCGGGAACTGGGACTGCGCATGGCGCTGGGCGCTGGGCCGCGCGATCTGTTGCGGCTGGTGCTGTCGCATGGGCTCGCCTTAACCGCGGCCGGAGTGGCGCTGGGCGCTGCCCTGACCCTGGGCTCGTCGCGCCTGCTCGGATACCTGCTCTACCAGGTGAGCCCGCGCGATCCCCTGGCGTTCCTCTCGGCTCTAACGATTATGACCGTGGCGGCGCTGGCTGCGTGCTTCGTCCCCGCCGTGCGCGCCGCCCGCACTGACCCGGTGCGCGCCCTGCGCAGCTGACTCGCTCATGTTGACCGTACAGTTTTGTGGCGCGGGCGCCCTCGCCCGCGAGAGGTTGCCACTAACGACAGCAACCTGACTTCCAATGCCTCCAACGATGGCCGTACCGTGGAAGCGCACGGCTTTAGCCGTGGGAAATGACGTCGGCAATTTTGATTCGGGCTTTAGCCCCGGTTCAATGCGCCCCCACATTGCTCCCCAGCCGCGCGAACAGCGTTCCAAAAATGTCAACCCCTTCCCACAGGTTCTGCAGCCGCAGGTTCTCGTTGGCGGCGTGCTGATTGTTGTCCGCATTGGCGATGGGCACTCCGATCACCGGCCGGTGCTCCTTGCCTTCAAACAAATACATGGGCACGCTGCCTCCCAGGCTCACCACCTGGATGATCGGTCCGCCCATGGCCTCTTCAATGGTGCGCACCACGGCCCTGGCCATAGGATTGTCCACCGGTGCGCGATACGCGGGATATCCCGCCCC
>DASYWT010000434.1:0-14096 GCA_035935775.1 Terriglobales bacterium | reverse complement strand
AAGAGCAGTTCTCAGTTCTCAATTCTCAGTTGCCGGTTATCAGTGTACTGCGCTCTCGGTTATCGGTTCCCGGCCTCGGGGTCGGGGAGGTCGGCCAAGGGCCGAAGGCCAAGGAGCGGTTCGCCGTCGACTGTCAGCCGTCGACCGTCAGCCGTCGACCGCCTCCTTGCTGTCTGGTATCATTACATGTACACACCCCGGTTCGCCGAATCCCAGTAATCTGTAACGCGCTAGTCGAAGGCGGGCAAGAAGTGTGTGCGCCGATCATGTGTGGCGCGGACGCCCGTTCCACCCAGGTCCTCGCCCGCGAAATCATGCCAGGGAGTTCATGGTGAAGCAGAGCCGAACCGCGGTAGTCGTAGGCGCGCAGTGGGGCGACGAAGGCAAAGGCAAGATTGGTGACGTCCTCTCCGACCATTATTCCGTCGTCGCCCGCTATGCCGGCGGCCATAACGCCGGCCACACCGTCATCATTCACGGCAAAAAATTTGTGCTGCAGTTGGTGCCTTGCGGCGTGCTGCGCCCCGGCTGCCGCGGCGTCATCGGCAACGGCGTGGTGCTCGACCCCATCGCTTTTCTCAAGGAAGTGGCTGGGTTGCGCCAGGCCGGCGTCAAAGTAGACGGCAATCTTTTCGTCAGCAATCGCGCCCACGTCATTCTTCCCTACCACCGCATGATCGAACTGGCGGCGGAGAACGCTCCCGGCCGGGTCAAGATCGGCACCACTTCGCGCGGTATCGGCCCCGCCTACGAGGACAAAATGGGCCGCCGCGGTCTGCGCGTTGCCGATCTGCTCGATGCCAAGTTGCTCCGCACCCATATCGAAAACGCCTGCCGCGAGAAGAACATGATCGCGCACGCACTGTTCAACTCTGAGCCGCTTGACCCCGACAAGATGTACGAAGAGTACGCCCGCGCCGCGGAGCAGGTTGCGCCCTTCGTCACCGATACCGCCGCCCTGCTCAACCAGGCGCTGGCTGCGGGTGAGTCTATTCTGTTCGAGGGGGCGCAGGGCACCATGCTCGACATTGACCATGGCACCTACCCCTTCGTGACCTCTTCCAGCGCCACCTCGGGAGGCGCCGTTACCGGCTCAGGCGTGGCGCCCACCGCGATTGATCTGGTGATCGGCGTGACCAAAGCCTATTGCACTCGCGTGGGTGAAGGCCCATTTCCCAGCGAGATTCGCGACGCGGTGGCGGATCAACTTCGCGCCCGCGGCAACGAATACGGCGCCGTCACCGGCCGCCCCCGCCGCTGCGGCTGGATTGACCTGCCCTTGCTCCGTTATGCGGTCATGATCAACGGCATCTCCTGGCTGGTGGTCACCAAGCTCGATGTGCTGGATGAACTGGCCGAAATCCCCCTATGCGTGGGCTACAAGATTAACGGCAAGAAGACGGCGGAGATTCCGGCGCACGCCAGCGGCTACGACAGAATTGAAGCCGTGTATGAAAAACTGCCTGGATGGCGCACGTCCACGCAGGGCATCACCAGCTTCGAAAAGCTGCCGGCCAAAGCGCGCGAATACCTGGCTTTCCTGGAGAAGCAAACGGGCGCGCGCATCGGCATGATCTCCACCAGCCCGGAGCGCGACCAGACCATCTTTGTGCAGGAGTTTGCCGCGCTGTTAGGCCGTCAGGAGACCGCTGGTGAGCCTGCCAAGCGCCGCGCGCCGGCGCGAGCGTAGCAAACTGTAGCGCCGGCGTCTCGCCGGCTGTCGCGAGGGCATCCTGCCCTCGCCCAACTACGCCCAGCTAGGATCTCGCCGCCACGACCTTTGCCGCCGCATCTTTCATTTAGGTAGCGCCGGTGTCTCGCCAGGGTCCCCAGCGCGCCCGCTTTTGGCGCGATGGGGCGTCTCGCCGGCTGTCGCGAGGCCAGCTTGCCCTCGCCTGTGCTTGCGTGAGTTGCGCTTCTCCAGCAAATCTGCGAAGCTGCTTGGCGGCCGGCTCTCGGCGTTCGCTTTCGGCACAGGCCACCTACTAGCTACTAACTTCCGGCTACCAACTGTCATGCTCATCCTCATCGTCCACTTCACCGTCAAGGCCGGCGCCGAAAAGCAAACCCTGGAGATCATGCGCAAGATGGAAGAGAACACGCGCCGGGAACCGGGGAACCGCATGTACGTCGGCCAGCAATCCACGGAGAATCCGCGCAAGTTCTGCTTTTACGAGCAATACGTGGACCAGGCCGCGCTTGACGCCCACCGCGCGGCGCCCTACTTCAAGCAATACGTCACGGACCGCCTGGGACCGCTCATCGAAAACATCACGCGCGAATTCTTCCGCCCGGTAGAGGAAATCTAGCGTTTTCCACAGGGCCGTTCCCTGTTCGGTTTCGTCTGTGCCCTTGTGACAAGTGTGCGTGGAGGCGCGTAGAATGACGCGGGTCCGTGCACCGGGAATAACCCTCAACGTACATCACTTAAGGAGCACACAATGCCTTCGAAGACTCCAGCAATTCCGGAAGGGATGCACACCCTTACCCCGCACATCACCCTGCGCAACGCCGCGCAAGCCATTGATTTTTACAAGCAGGCTTTTGGAGCGGAAGAACTTGGCCGCAGCCTGACTCCCAACGGCAAGATCATGCACGCCGCTATCCGCATCGGCGATTCGCTGATCATGATGAACGACGAGTTCCCCAACATGGGCTCCCCTTCGGGTGAAACCCTGGGCGGCACCAATATCACTCTTCACATCCAGACCGAGGACGTTGACGGTCTGTTCGATCGCGCGGTGAAGGCCGGCGCCAAGGCCACCATGCCCGTGGCCGACCAGTTCTGGGGCGACCGCTATGGACAGGTGGTGGACCCGTTCGGACAGCGCTGGAGCCTGGCCACCCGCGTGGAACAGTTGACGCCGGCGGAGATGGAAGCCCGCGCCAAGGCTTTCTTCGCCAAGGCGGGCTGATGACGAACGTTTCGATCCCTAAGCAGGCGCGCTGAAACCCCGGCGCGCCCTTTTCCTTTTAGGAACGTGTAGTCTAAGTTTTCTTCTTGTCCACCACCAGTACGCCGGCGGAAGCGTAGTTTTCCTTCGGTACTTCGACGAAGGAAATGTTAATGGCCTCGCGCGAGGCGCCCGCGTCCTCGACCAATACGTCGGTGATGCGCTGCGCTACACGGCGTTTCTGCTCCAGCGTGCGCCCTTCCAGCATCGTAATTTGCACTTGCGGCATAAAGGCAGTTCTCAGTTCTCGGTTCTCGGCTGCCAGTTCCCATGCTCCCCACCGGAGTTAACTGGGAACCAGGTACTGGGTACTGGGTACTAGGTGCCAGGTACTTACTGCAATTCGTAGCCCGCGAAAAAATAGCTCAGCTCAAACCGTGCCGTGTCCTCCGCATCGGAGCCGTGGACCGCATTGCGCTCGATGCTCTCCGCCCACTTCTTGCGGATGGTCCCTTCCTTGGCATTGGCCGGATTGGTAGCGCCCATGATCTCGCGCCACTCGGCAATAGCGTTCTCCTTCTCCAGCGCCATGACCAGAATGGGCCCTTCGGACATAAACGTAGTCAACGAGGCGAAAAACGGCTTACCCGCATGCACAGCGTAGAACCCTTCCGCCTGCTTGCGGGTGATGTGCAGCATCTTGGCACTAAGAACACTGAAGCCGCGTTGCTCGATGGTGCTGACAATGTCGCCCATGGCGCCGCGCGCAACCGCGTCCGGTTTGATGATGGCAAGAGTGCGTTGAATGGTCTTCATAGGCAGTGGCCAGTTGTCGGTAGCCAGTGGTCAGTGGCCAGTTGTCAGTTTCCTTTCCTCGTTGGATGTTAGTTGTTGGCTCTCGGCTTTCGGCTCTCGGCCTGGCCGGCAGGTGCTTGAACTGGGTACTGGGTACTGGGTACTAGGTACTGACAACCACTCGCCGCATCGCTTCCACTACGGTATCTCCAATCACCGCCGGCGACTTGGCCACGCGAATTCCAGCAGCTTCCAGGGCACGAATCTTCTCCGCGGCCGTGCCATGGCCCCCGGAAATGATGGCTCCGGCGTGGCCCATCCGGCGTCCCGGAGGCGCGGTCTGCCCGGCGATAAACGACACCACCGGCTTGCGCACGTGGGCCTTGATGTACTCCGCCGCCGTCTCCTCGGCGTTGCCGCCGATTTCCCCGATCATGACGATAGCTTCGGTCTGGGGGTCGCGCTCGAACAACTCCAGCGCGTCCACAAAATTAGTCCCGATGATGGGGTCGCCGCCAATCCCAATGGCTGTGGATTGCCCGATTCCGCGCCGCGTAAGCTGGTGCACCGCCTCGTAGGTCAATGTCCCCGAGCGCGAGACGATACCTACATTGCCTTCCTTGTGAATGTGGCCGGGCATGATGCCGATTTTGCACTTTCCCGGCGAGATGATGCCGGGGCAGTTGGGCCCGATCAGGCGCGAGCGCCGGTCCTGCAGAAACTCCCACGCGCGCACCATATCCAGCGTCGGAATGCCTTCGGTGATGCAGACAATAAGCTCTACCTCAGCGTCGGCCGCCTCCATGATGGCGTCGGCAGCGAACGGCGGCGGCACAAAGATGACCGAAGCGTCAGCCCCGGTGGCGTCTACCGCCTGTTGCACCGTGTTGAATACCGGCCAGCCCTCATGCGTGGTCCCGCCCTTCCCCGGCGTGACCCCGCCCACAATCTTGGTGCCGTATTCGGCGCAGGTTTTGGCGTGGAAGGTGCCTTCCTTGCCTGTCAGCCCCTGAACGATTACCCGTGTGTTCTTATTAACCAGAATGCTCATGAATAATTTCCATTTACCTCTTCTGTCATCCTGAGTGAGGACGGGCCAAACAAAGCCCGTCTGAGTCGAAGGACCTTGCGTCTGTCACTCGCTCCCACATTCCAAGTACCGCAGCGTTATGCTTTCGCCGCCGCCACTACCTTCTCCGCCGCATCCTTCATCGTATCCGCCACAATGAAGTTGATGCCCGACTCCTTCAGAATCTCCCGCCCCTTCTCCACGTTGGTGCCTTCCAGTCGGAGCACGATAGGCAGTTGAATATTGGTCTTGTGCGCCGCTTCCACCAGGCCGTTGGCTAGCGTGTCCACGCGCAAAATGCCGCCAAAGATGTTGATCAGCACGGCGCGCACGTTTTTGTCCATCAGCAGGATTTCAAACGCATGCGTCACCTGCTCAGCGTTGGCTCCGCCGCCCACATCCAGGAAGTTCGCGGGCATGCCCCCGGCATACTTGATGATGTCCATGGTGGCCATGGCCAGCCCCGCCCCGTTCACCATGCAGCCCACGTTGCCGTCCAGCTTGATGTAATTCAGCGCGTACTTGGTGGCTTCTACCTCCAGCGGGTCTTCCTCGCTCGTGTCGCGCAGCTCCTTGATGTCCTTGTGGCGGAACAGCGCGTTGTCGTCGAAATTGATTTTCGCGTCGAGCGCGAAGAGTCGGCCGTCCTTGGTGGTGATGAACGGGTTGATCTCCATCAGCGAGGCGTCCGTTTCTTCAAACGCGCGGTACAGCCCGGTCATGAACTGGCTGGCCTGGCTGATCAGTTGCGGCGCCAGGTCCAGCCCAAAAGCCAGCTTGCGCGCCTGGAACCCCAGCAGGCCGGTGCCGGGATCAATATATTCCTTGATGATGGCCTCAGGATTTTCCGCCGCCACCTGTTCGATTTCCATGCCGCCCGCCGGCGACGCCATGAACACCGGGCGCGCTGCGGCGCGGTCCAGCACGATGCCCAGGTAAAGCTCGCGCTCGATGGGCAGAGTCTCTTCGATCAGCAGGCGATGCACTTCCTTGCCCTCGGGCCCGGTCTGGTGCGTCACCAGCTTCATGCCCAGCATGCGTCCGGCGATTTCCGCCGCTTCCGCCGCGGACTTGGCGATCTTCACGCCTCCGCCCTTGCCCCGCCCGCCGGCATGGATCTGCGCCTTCACCACCACGCCCGGTGCGCCCTGGTCGAACAGTTTCTCCGCCGCCGCTTCCGCCTGCTCGCGCGTGGTTGCTACTTCGCCCCGCGGCACCGCTACGCCGTAGCGGGCAAGAATCCCCTTGGCTTGGTACTCGTGAATTTTCATATGACTGGAATTACTGCGCGCTTCCCGCCGCACGCAGCAAACGTTTGATTGTATAGGAGGCAGTTGTCAGTTGTCAGTTCTCAGTTTGCAGTTCTCAGTTTGCAGTTCGGCAGTTGCCAGTTCGTAGCTCCAATCATATTTCCCTTGTCATCCCAAGGTATATTTCTTTTGTCATCCCGAGCTCACATTTTCGTTGTCATCCTGAGCTCACATTTTCGTTGTCATCCTGAGCTCACATTTGGTTGTCATCCTGAGGGGCCTTGGCCCCGAAGGACCTGCTTTTGGCTTCATCCTACGAAGAAGCTCGGGACAAAAGTGACGTTTGTGCGATGATTGAAAACAACTGGGGAACCGACAACTGACACCCGCAATCACCGACGCTCTCCACCGCATCGCCAACCACCGCGAGTCGTTGGCCCGCGAAGAGGCGCGTGCGGTCATGGCAGAAATTCTCGCGGGCGGTTGCACCGATGCCCAGATTGCCGCCCTGCTGGTCGCCCTGCACATGAAGGGCGAAACCGTGGAAGAGATTGTCGGCTTCGCCGAGGCCATTCGCGCTGCCGCTTCGCCGTTGCCGATCAAACGCGACTCCGCCCTCGACGTCAGCGGCACCGAGCGCGACGCCCTGGTGGACACCTGCGGCACCGGCGGCGATACCAGCGGCACCTTCAACATTTCCACCGCCACCGCTCTGGCGGTTGCCGGCGCCGGCGTGCGCGTGGCCAAGCACGGCAACCGCAGTGTGACTTCGAAATGCGGCTCCGCCGACGTCATGGAGGCCCTGGGCGTAAACATTTCCCTGTCCCCGGCCCGCATTGCCGCCTGCCTGGAGCAGGTGGGCATCGCCTTCCTGTTCGCACCCGCCATGCACTCCGCTATGAAATACGTGCAGCCTGCCCGCCGGGAACTGCGCCTGCGCACCGTGTTCAACCTGCTCGGGCCGCTGACCAATCCCGCCAGCGCCTCCGCCCAGGTGGTGGGGGTGTACTCGGCGGACCTGGTGGAGAAATTGGCCGAGGCGCTCAGCATGCTTGGCGTGCACCGCGCTCTCGTGGTTCATGGCGACGACGGCCTGGACGAGATCACCATCACCGCATCAACCCGCGTGGCCGAAGTGCGCGACGGCAGCGTGCGCAGTTACGAAGTCACACCTGAGGAATTCGGGTTACCGCGCGCCCGCCTGCAGGCCATCTCCGGCGGCGATGCCTCCGACAATGCCGCTATCATTCGTGAGATTCTGGAAGGCAAGAAGTCGGCCTGCCGCGATGTGGTGCTGCTCAACGCCGCCGCCGCCCTGGTGGCCGCTGCCCGCGCCGATCACATGCGCGAGGCCTTACCTCTGGCCGCCCAGTCGCTCGATTCCGGCGCCGCCCGCCGCAAACTGGAAGCTATGGTGCGGTTTACGAACTCGGTAGTCGGGAGTCAGTAGTCGGGAGTCAGGAGTCAGGACTCAAGAATTGACGATTGAAGATTTACGATTGACGATTGAAAAACAAGAACACCCTATCGCACGCGCTGCCGACACACCTGTGGCGCGGGTGCCCTTGCCCGCAGGCGTCCCCTTTCTCCTTGCTCTGAATTGTCATCCTGAGGCGATTGAGCGCCGAAGGACCTGCTTTCTTTCAGGTGCAGCCGACTTTCAGGTGCTGCCGATCATGTGTGATTAACAACCAACCTCTCTTCCGGCTGTCATCTTGAGCGAGGGCGCATGCCCGAGTCGAAAGAGCCCTGCACGGCTACAATCGACGAACTGCAGAAGGAGTTTCTGTGATAAATCGTCGAAGCGAACTCCCTGGAGGGCCAGCGAAAGACCAAACCATGCGGGGGTTCTTCGCTGCACTCCCTCGCAGGGCTCGGTCGCGCGACGCTCAGGATGACAGTGGGAAAGGGAAACGCGGTACGTCGGCGAAGGTGCTAAGTTCCCCACCTTCAATCCTCTGAAGGCTGAGTGCTGAAGGCTGACTGCTGAGTCTTAAATCGTCAATCAACAATCTTCAATCGCCAGTTCGCTTAGTGCACTCGCGGCTTCTTGCCGGCTGCGGGCGTTCCCGCCCCCGCCATTTGTTTCAGGCGCTCGATCTGTTCCAGGTGGTTGGGACCATGTTTCGCCATCATCTGCACAATCTCCGCTAAGGTGACTTTGCGCTTGTGTTCGGGATGGAATCCGCCCTTTTCGAGGTCGGCCGGCTTCAACCGGCGTAGCACCCGCAGGTTGGCGCGCCGCAGCAGGGAATAGAGCGCAATCAGCTCCGGTGTGGTCGGCTCCATGTAGCCCAGCTTGGCCGCCCACGCGTCCTGGTCAATGGGCGCGAAGGTAGGATCCTTGTCCGCAATGGCCTGCCGCAGCCGGTATCCATACACCAGTTCTGCGTCCGCCAGGTGGGCCAGAATCTCCTGTACCGACCACTTGTTGGGGGCCGGCTTGTACTGCAGTACTTTGGCAGGCAGTCCCATTACCGCCCGGGCCACCTGCTCCGGACTCTTTTCCGCCGTGTCCAGCAGTTTCTTGAATTCCTGGGAAGTCATTTAAATGAAGATTGTAGATTGAAGAATGAAGATTGAAAACCCGGCACTCAGCCGTCAGCAATCAGCATTCAGCTGTGACGCTTCGCCTGTGAAGGCCGGCGGCAACACGGCCCCGTTCACGGGCACTCTATTCTGGTCGGATCACTGTTCAGTGGCTGAGTGCTGACTACTGAATGCTGATGGCTGGATCTTCATTCTTCAATCTTCATTCTTCAATCTTCAATCTTCATTCTTCAATCTTCATTCTTCATTCTTCAGTCTTGAGTCTTCAGTTTTCAATCTTGAGTCTTCAGTTTTCATTCTTGAGTCTTCAGTTTTCATTCTTCATTCTTCATTCTTCATTCTTCATTCATCAATTGATCTTGACTTTCTCCATCCACTGCGCCACCTCCACATCCCAGCCCAGGGCCTGCACCATGGCTTGGCGCAGGGCGGTGGCGGCCGCCGGTTCGCCATGCACCAGGTAAGTGACCTCCGGTTTTTGCGGAAAGGTGCGCAGCCACTGCAGCAGTTCGGGCGTATCGGCGTGGTCGCTGAATTGCTCCAGGGCCGCCACCTGGGCGCGGATGGGCACGATCTGTCCGAAAATCTTCACTTCCTTGGCGCCGCTCTTGATCGTCGCGCCGCGCGTGCCCGGAGCCTGGAACCCGATAAACAGCACCAGGTTGCGCGGATCAGGCAAACGTTGCGCCAGATGATGCAGAATACGGCCGCCCGTGGCCATGCCGCTGGAGGAGACGATGATCAGAGGAAAGCGCGATTCGTTGATCTTCTTCGATTGCTCCGTGGTGGAATCGAAATAAAAGTCCGGCCACTCCAGCGGCGAGCCGTACTGCCCGATCAGGCGCTTGGCTTCTTCGCTGTATTCATCTTTGTACTTAAGAAAAATTTCCACCGCCCCGATGGCCATGGGGCTGTCGGCATGCACCGGCACGCGCGGAATCTGTCCCGACTCCATCAGTTCCTTCAGCATAAATAGAAATTTCTGGGTGCGCTCCACGGCAAAGGCCGGCACCACTACCGACCCCCCTCGAGCAACCGTTTGCCGAATCAGGTCCGCCAGTTCGGGGCGCGGATCGCTGTCGGGATGCGGGCGGTTGCCGTAGGTGGACTCCATCACCACCACGTCCGCCACTTCGCCCTCGGTGGGCCCGGAGTACACCACTTTCCCGGGCGCGATGTTCTGGTCGCGCACCCGCCCAATGTCGCCCGTAAACAGCAGCCGTCGCGACTCGCCGTTGAGCTTGAGTGTAACTTCCGCCATGGCCGCCCCCAGAATGTGCGCCGAGCGCACAAAGCGAAAAGAGATTTCCAGGCACACCTGCACCGTGTTTCCGTTCTGCACCGGCTGGAAATATTGCAGGCACTTCTGCGCCTCTTCGAAGGTGTAGAGCGGCAAAGCGGGCGCGTGTTTCGATGTTTTGTGGTAGTTGTGGAACGCGGCATCTTCTTCCTGCAGGTGCCCGGAATCGGGCAGCAGGATCCGGCACAGGTCAATGGTCGCCGGCGTCGCGTAAATGGCGCCGCGAAAGCCTGCCTTCACCAGCCGCGGAATCCACCCGGAATGGTCGAGATGGGCATGGGTCAGGATTACCGCATTGATGTTCCGCGCCGGCACCGGCATATCTTTCCAGTTACGTTCCCGCCATTCTTTCTGTCCCTGAAACAGGCCGCAGTCCACCAGGACGCGAAAGCCGTCTTTATCCCCGTTGGAGGAGGTGCTGATCAAGTGCTTGGAGCCGGTCACCCCTCCGGCCGCGCCCAGAAACTGAATGTAGCTCACGCTTGTTCCTTCCTGCAGACACTCGAATTGTACATTTGCCCGCACACGACAGAGTTGTTACGGAAGCACGTGCCCGAAATAGGTGCAAGCAAGAGCGCGAAAGTCCTAAGGCGATTGTGGCGGAGTCGTAATCTTCAGCGAATTGTTATTAGGATCGCTCTCCGGCACGCTGCCGTCATTAACCACGGCCTCCACCGGCGCAGCCGGCATGCGGATGCGAACCACGGCTGTCCCCTTCGCCGGGACCTGCACCCGATGCGACATCTCGCCCTGCGGCGCTTTTGCCATTACCGGCACCTCAGCCCGCGCGTCGCCTGTGTTCTTCACAGTGACCGTTACCACATACTCACCCGCCAGAAGCTTGCGCGGATAGGCGGATTCCACCTGGAAATCAGGAAGTCCGCGGTCGCGGTACACCCAGTCGTCGAAAAACCACTCCAGACTCTGCTTGGTCTGCGCCTGTACCAGCCGCTGCATGTAGGAGGACTCTTTGTCCTGATCGGCGCGGTAGGACTGCAGCGCCCGCCGCAACTCCGGTTCGCCCAGCATGTCGCGCAGCATCCACCATACGTACATGGCTTTGGTGTGGTAGAAGACGTCGTCGGTGGCATTGATCAGCGACTGGCTGGTCGCTTCCGCGGGCGCCGGCTGACCCTTGGCTGCCGCTTCATCCACCGTCCGCTCCGCCTCGATCAGTGGCGGCAGTTGCCCGCTCATGTATTCCAGGGCCGCGTCGCGGCCGTCCTGCTGCTCGCGTTCCACCGCCTGCAGAAAGTGCGCCACGCCCTCGTAAATCCACGGCCGGTCCGATTCCAGGGAAGCGTGCGCCAGCTCGTGCACCATCTGCAACTGCAGCGGCTTCGCGTCCTCGGAGTTCAGCGGGGTAAAAAACATTCCTCCACTTTCGAACGGCGCTGCCTCAGCGCTATTTAGTTCCACCACCTCCACCTTGCGGCGCGGCTGGCCCAGCCACTGCGCGACAAATGGCGCCACTTTCTGAACCGCCGCCGCGTAATCGTTAGCCGGGTTTGCGTGTTCCGGAAGGTGGTACACCGTGAGCAGCGGCTGTTGCAGCGCCACAAAATCCCCGATCGCAAAGGTTGGCACCGTCAGGCCCAGGGGGGCGAAGCGATAGGGTGTGCACCCGATGATTCCCGCCCCTTCCCCGCCGGGACTGGTGCGTCCAATTCCCTCCAGTTGGCCGTTAGCCACCACCGTGAGCGGAGACTCGTCACTGATCCAGCAGAAATTCACCTTCAGGCTGGACCGTGCTTCTCGCGCCTTCCACTCGCCCAGCGCCTGAAACAACTCGTTGCCGCCGGAAAGACTCGCTGCCTCCATTTCCACCGGATACCAGGCGACGAAGCCAATTCCACGCACCGCCGTGAAGGAAGAGCCAATCTGGTCCCAGTCGCTGCGCAGCGCCACCGTGGAGGGGGTCCCGATGCGCGTCAGGCGGGTGGCATCGGCGGCAATCGTGCCTGAATACCCCACTTCGATTTCCACCGTGCCGCGAGGAGGAACGGCCGCGGGCAGAGTAATAATCGCCTCCGTCACGCTGCCGGTGTGGTCAATGTCGGTGGTGTAGGGTTGGCTCACGAACTGCACCGGCTTGCCGCCCACCTGTACCATCCGCCAGGTAAGGCTCGAAGAAACCTGCATGGCGGCCAGGCTTTGGGGCTGGCCGGAATCGTTGCGCAGAGTGATCTTTCCGCGGGCGGTGAGCGCCTGCCCCGCCGGATCCACTCTCAGTTCCAGTTCATAGTTCGTGAAAGTAAACGTACCCCGATCCACTGCCGCAAAGCACGTGGAACTGCAAGCTAGCGCGAATAGGGCGAGAAGACGGAACAGATTCATTCGGCTTTGGAGGGCACTGCCTGGAGGGGCTGCTCGCCGCGATCTTGGCGGTCCGTTCTGTTCTCCGTGCTGCGCCGGCGTTGCCGCGCCATCTCGTAGAGAACCACAGCCGCGGCCACGGATACGTTCAGAGACGGCACTTGACCCCGCATGGGAATGGACACCAGGAAGTCGCACTTCTTACGCACCAGTTCGTGCAGCCCTTTTCCTTCCGCGCCCAGCACCAGCGCGCAATCCATGTTGTAGTCAAGCGCGTCATAGGCCTGGGGAGCGCGCTCATCCAGGCCGACCGTCCAAAGGTTCCGGCTTTTTAGCTCTTCGAGCGTGCGCGCTACATTCGTGACCTTGGCGATGGGCACATGTTCCACCGCGCCGGCTGAGGCCTTGGCTACCGTGGCAGTCACTCCCGCCGCGCGCCGTTCCGGAATGAGTACACCGTCCGCCCCCGCGCCATCCGCGGTGCGAATAATAGCGCCCAGGTTGTGCGGGTCTTCCACACCGTCCAGCACCACGACCAGAGCGTGCTCGCCGCGCCGGTGCGCCAGAATTTCGTCCACTTCGGCATAGGTTTTCGCCGAAGTTACGGCCACCACGCCCTGATGAGAAGCCGTACCGGCCAGGCGATCAATGTCCTGGCGGGTAACGAAACGCACCGCCACCCCCACCCGGCGGCACTCATCAATAATGCGCTGAACACGATGATCATGGCGCTCGCGGGCTACGCCTACATATTCAAATCCTCGGCCGCGCGACTTCAGCGCCTCGCCCACTGCGTTGATGCCGTAAATGACGTCCACCGTTACCAGTGTAATGCCTGGCGCGCGTTGCCGCTGCTCAGCCTGGCTGCCGTTCCCGGCTATACTTTCCACCAGCTTGACCCACGATACCCGCATCCCCGAATCCCCGCTCCGGCAAAGCGGTCCTGCGCTGGGTGCGGTACTTATCGCCAGCCTCGGTGTTTCCCTGCTCGCCCTCGTGTTCTTCTCCTGGCTGACACGGGAAGTGTTTGAAGGCGAGCTGACGACCTTCGATATGCACATCCGCCTGGTCGTTCATGGCTACGCCAATCCCAACTTGACCTTGGCCATGGAGGCGCTCAGCGATGTGGGGTCGCCGGTGTTTCTGAGCGCCCTGTTCGCCGTGCTGGTCATCGCTTTTCTGCTGGTCCGCTGGCGCTACGCCGCCATCTGGCTGGCCATCAGCATGGCCGGCGCTTTGGCCCTGGATCTCAGCCTGAAGGACCTTTTTCACCGGGCGCGGCCCCTCCCTTATTTCATTCCCCAGCTTGAGAGCTACAGCTTTCCTAGCGGGCATGCGCTGGGCTCGTTCTGCTTCTACATGGTGCTCGCCGGCCTGCTGACGGCGCGCATTCGCAACCTCCCGGCCCGCATTCTTACTTGGATTTTCGCCGCCCTGCTGGTAGGAGCTATCGGATTCTCCCGCGTCTACCTGGGCGTGCACTGGCCCACCGACGTCATTGCCGGCTATACCGCCGCCGCCTTTTGGGTGGCGGGGCTGGTGACAGTAGACCGCTATCGGCGCCGCTTAGCGGGCATCTCGCGCTGAAGGCAAGTTGTCGCTCCCTCGCTGCCCTGATGCTATCGCCAATAAAGGTAGCCAAAGCCCACCTTCATCTGGTGATGGATTACGTCGGGAATCGCCACCGCCAGGGCCAGCCCCACCAGCCCATGCGCGATAGCCAAAGGATAGATATTGCGGTAACGGCGAAACAGTTCGCACAGCAGCGGACCGGCAATCGCCGCCTCGATCAGCAGCACCGGGTTGGGCAGATGGGCGAGAAAGAACAGCCCGCCGGCCGCCCAAACCGCATTCTTGCCACTCTTCAAAATCCGCTCGCAGTGCAAGAACAAGAACGACTGCAAAATAAATTCCTGCACCAG
>DASYWT010000433.1:0-6067 GCA_035935775.1 Terriglobales bacterium | reverse complement strand
CGTCACGCCGGCGGACCAGGTACAAGCCCCCGTGGCGGTACCACAACAGCAACCCGCGGCGGAGGCGCCGGCCAGCGACACACAAGCTCCCGCTGCGGTTTCGCCCAGCAGCCAGTCAGACAACTCGAGTACTGACACCACAGACAATTCCGCTGCGGAAACAACACCGCCGGAGAGGCCAATAACCGTTAAGGCGAAGCCTAGCCGAATTGCGCCTCCGGCCGGGCACACCGCCGAGGTTACCGCAGCCGACAGCACTACGGAGATAGCTCTTCCACCCGCTCCTCTCGTGGTAGAAGGCGGCAAGCGGCATGTCGCTACATCCTCGCCCTCAACGGACACTCAGGTAGCGCCGCCCAGTCTGGATACTGTGGCGGGTGCGGCTAAACCTGGCTTAGGGCCGGTGATGAATGCGGCTCCGGTAGGCTTGCCGAAATTAGCGGCGGTGGTGCCACCGAAACGTGTCAAGGTTTCCCAAGGCGTCACGCAAGGCCTGCTGGTACGCCAGGTCAGGCCGCAATATCCTTCGATGGCCCGGGAATCGCGGGTGGAGGGAGATGTTCTGCTGGAAGCCTTGATCAGCAAGGATGGATCGGTGAGCGACGTGAGGGCGATCAGCGGACCGGCGCTGCTCATCCCGCCCGCTTTGCAGGCGGTTCGTCAATGGCGCTACAAGCCGTACCTGCTGAACGGCGAGCCGGTCGAAGTCGAAACCCAGATCAAGGTGCAATTCCGTCTTTAGCGACGCCATTCCTACGCACCTTTAATCGCTGGCCGTGGCATGTTTGGCGTGCGGCCGCGATTCCTCCACCTCCTGCTCCACGCCAATCATTTCCGGATTGCGATCGCGTTCCTCCCCGTCCCGCACAAACCTGCCTGCATCCATCGTGGCGCCCGGCTGGCTGCGGCGGACGTCCACCAGTTGGCCCTTATCAAGCACCAGGATCAGGTCACAACTCTTCAAGGTGTGAAGGCGGTGGGCAATCATGAAGGTGGTGTGGCCGCGCAACAGCTCTTCCGTAGCCTGCATGATGGCGGCCTCGGTCTGCATATCAATCGAACTCGTGGGCTCGTCGAGAATAAGGACGGGGCTGTCGCGCAGAAAGGCGCGCGCCAGAGAAATGCGCTGGCGTTCGCCACCGGAAAGACGTGCGCCGCGTTCGCCGGCGCTGGTCTCGTAGGCTTCTGGCAGGCGGGCGATGAAATCGTGGGCGCTGGCGGAGCGGGCCGCGCTCTCGATCTCGGCATCGCTGGCCTCGGGTCTGCCGTAGGCGATGTTCTCGCCAATGCTGGCGGCGAACAGCACCGGCTCCTGCAGCACCACCGCAAACTGGCGACGCAAGTCGGCGATGCGGTAGTCGCGGATATCAACTCCGTCCAAAAGCACCTGGCCGTGGGTCGGATCGTAGAAGCGCATCAGCAAATTGAGCAGAGTGCTCTTGCCGGCGCCGGTAACGCCGACGACGCCCACGCGCGTGCCGGCGGGGATGTGGATGGAAATGTGATGCAGGCCGCGTCCGCTCTCGTCATAGGCGAAGGAGACGTCGCGGAACTCGAAATCGCCTCGGGCTCGGGCCAGGGGCAAGGCCCGCCGGCTCTCGGCAATCTCCGGCGCCTGGTCGAGGAGCAGGAAAGCCCGTTCCAGGCTGGTGAACCAGGCCTGCAGGTCCGTGGCCTTGGTGCTCAGCAACTGCAGCGGGCCGTACATCTGCGCGATGTAAGCCATCACCATCAGGAGCGAGCCCACAGTCAAAAGGCCGGTGCGCACGTGGCGTACCCCGATGTAGAGCGCCGCCGCGGTTCCGCCGGCGACAGTCAAGCCGATCAGCACATTGAACACCGCCTGCATCACGGAGAGCTGCACCTGGCCGGACATGCGCCGGCTGGAGTGGCGCACGAAGCGGCCTTGCTCGCGATTTTCCTGGCCGAAAGCCTTGACCAGGCGAATGGAACCCAGCACTTCCTGAACAACGGACAAGGCCGTGCTGTCCAGTTCCTTGATCTCCTGGGAACGGCGGCGCACCAGGCGGCTGCACCCCAGCGAGAGCGCGAATAGCACCGGGCTGATCGCGAGGGCGACCAGGGCCAGTTGAAAATCAATGCGGGCACAGACGTACACCATCCCCACCAGGGTGAAGAGGGCAGTAACCAGCGGCACGACGCCCTGGATGGCGACATACTGAATGGAAGGCGCGTCGTGCTGGATGCGGTAGACGGAGTCAGTCGGCCCGTAGCGGTCGTGAAAAGCGAGAGGCAGGCGCTGGACGTGGTTGAGCAGCTCGGCGCGGAAATCCCACACCAGCTTTTCCCCCGTGTAGGTTTGCAGATACCAGCTCGCCAGGCCCTGCAGGTTGGCTAACAGGGCGATGACCAGGAGCAAGGCTACTGCGAAACCAATCGCAACCGGTCCCGGGCGCATGGGTGGCAGAAAGCGGACCAGGAAGTTGGGCAGGGGCTGCTGGCCCAGAACGCTGTCCACGGCGATTTTCAACGGCAGAGGGTAAAGCAGGGTAAGAGGCATGGAAAGCAGGCTGAGGGCCGCAATGGCGGCCAAGTGCGGCCAGCACCGCCGGGACTGCAGCAGGATGCGCAGGTACAAAGAACGGCTCGGGCCAGACTTCAGCGCCACACACTTCCGCCCGCTTAGAATTGGCTTCCGTTAGGGCCACAATAGCCTGAGTATTAAGTAGCCGCAATGGGGGGAAATCATTAGATATCCGTGACATGCGGAACGGACCGCCGATTCGGGGAGTAAACGGTGGGTGCGGGACCAGCAGGGTTGTGGGATGCCACGGAGAATCGTCTGTAACCAGATGAGGTCATCCGAATCGAGATTGGGGTAACCGCGGCCGAGGGCCCTCGAATAAGAAAATTGGCGATATACTTCTCCGCCGGGTGATTGGGGGTTACTTATGCGTTCGAAATTTTACCAAGCGGGGTTCGCCCTGGCCCTGGTGGTGGCAATGAGTGGGGCGGCTTGGGGGCAGCGCCGGGAAGGCTCGAACTGGCCCAGCCCGCCTTTGGGCGCACAGCAAATGCCGGTGAAGCACGAAGCGAGAAACGCGGATCTGGTGCAGATGCAGGAAGCGGCTGAACGACACAAGGCGGAAGTACAAAAGGACACAGACCGCCTAAGCCAACTGGTGACGGAACTAAAGCAAGAGCTGGAAAAAACACCTGCCGGCACACTCTCGGTGGACGCGGTGAAGAGGAGCAAGGAAATTGAGAAAATGGCCAAACGGGTGCGGAAGGAAGTGCAGGGAGATTGAAGACCGGTGGTCAGGGGTGAGGGTGCCGGCAAGGTCAGTTTGTTTCGGCCGGGAGTTCTATGAGTGACGCATACTTTACGCCTGAGTTGTTAGCTTTCCTACAGCAACTACGGCGGCGCAACAACCGCGAGTGGTTCCAGGCCAACAAACCACGTTATGAAGCGGTGGTGCGCGATCCCTGCCTGCGGTTCATCGCCGCCCTGGGCGGGCGGCTGCAGGAAATCAGCCCCTGGCTGGTGGCGGATCCGCACCCGACGCGGGGTTCCCTGTTTCGCATCTACCGCGATACTCGTTTTTCCTCCGACAAGCGGCCCTACAAGACGCATGTGGGCATGAGCTTTCCTCACCGCGGCAGCAAGCAAAAAGTGCATGTACCCGGTTTCTACCTGCACCTGGAACCGGCAAGCTGTTTTGCCGCCGCCGGGTGCTGGCACCCGGACAACCCTACCTTGATCCAGATTCGCAACGCCATTGTGGGCCGGCCGGAGGGATGGAAGAAAGCCGTGCGCGGCCTGGAATTGGAAGGAGACGCTCTGAGCCGTCCGCCGCGCGGCTATCCCTGCGACCATCCCTTGGTGGCGGACCTGAAACGCAAAGATTTTCTGGCCAGCGTGGAATTCACAGACAGGCAAGTATGCAGTCCCAGATTCATGGCGGATTTCATGAGCGCGTGCCGGAAACTGAGCCCGCTGGTGGAGTTTCTATCGCAGGCTTTGGGGCTGCCCTATGAGGCCAGGGAACTGAGCGGGGCAGCGGCCGCCTTCCGCATGAGAGCCTAGCCGCGGCAGGCCACGCCGAGGCCTTAATCCAAGCCGTTTCTATCTGAAAGAGAGCGTAAGTCGCCGTGCAGACAGCGTGCCTTGGCTTTCGAGTTCATTCGGGTTGGGGCGCGCTGGTGGCGGTCTCTCGCGGATCCGGGAACTGGCAAGTGCTGGAACGCCGGCGCATCAGTGTTGTAGATGGAAAGATAAAGGGCCATGCCCAGCCCTACCACTTCGCGCGGGAGCAGTCGCTGACAGAGGCGAAAAAGTACATTGCCCGTTGCGCCGCGGCTTCCCTGCGGCTGGCTCAGACCGCGCTCGGCGAAGTTGTAGAACAACTTTCCCGCGAGCATCGCGTAACCGGGGCCGCGGTGCTGCTCGCTTCCGGAAGGCCGCTGCCCGAACTCGAGCGGATTCTCGCCTCCCATCCCCTTATTCATACTGCCGAAGGGGAATTCTTCCGACAGGCTTTTTCGGAAGCGTGCGAAGCTCTGAGTATTCCGGTTGCCAGGATTCGCGAGCGTGAATTGAAGGAGCGTGCGCAGACGGTGTTCAAGAAATCCGCGGCCTCACTGCCAGAGGAGCTGGCGGTGGCGGCCAAGCACCTCGGACCGCCGTGGAGCCAGGATCAGAAGTCCGCAGCGCTGGCCGCGGCAGTGGTGCTGGGTGGCGGCGGGACCCTAGCACAGTTTTGAGCGGTTCGATATATGGACACGAGGCTGGCGAAACACCCTACACTGCGCGATGTGCCCTGTTGCTGGAGGGAGTTTCTATTGAGCTCCTTCGCTGCGCTCAGGATTTCGGCTGGCGGCTCAGACGCCGCCAAAACGCCTCAACTTCGACTCCGCCCGCTGATTCGCAAGCGAATCAGACGGGCTGCGCTCAGGGTGACATTCCTGAGTGTGGAACTTCAATAGAATCGATTGCGGTTCGTAAACGGGGGGCCATTTAAATAACTCAATTTACAAATTACACAATTACTCAATTCCTACAGGATGTAGCGCGACAGATCCTGGTCTTTGACGATGTCCACCAGGCTCTTGCGCACGTATTCGGCGTCCACGGTGAAGTTCTGACCCTTGCGGTCGGGAGCCTCGAAGCTTATCTCATCGAGCACCCGTTCCATGATGGTGTGCAGGCGGCGCGCCCCGATGTTTTCCGTGCCCTCGTTGACGCGGAAGGCGAAATGGGCGATTTCGTCGAGCGCGTCGCGGGTGAACTCCAGCTTCACGCTTTCCGTTTCCAGCAGCGCCGTGTACTGCTTGACCAGCGATGACTTGGGCTCGGTCAGAATCTTGATGAAGTCCTCCATGGTCAGCGACTGCAGCTCCACACGAATGGGGAAGCGGCCCTGCAGTTCGGGAATGAGGTCGCTGGGCTTGGAAACGTGGAAGGCTCCAGCGGCGATGAACAAAATGTGGTCGGTGCGCACCATGCCGTAGCGAGTGTTGACGGTGGTGCCTTCCACTATGGGCAAAATGTCGCGCTGCACGCCCTCACGGGAAACGTCGGGCCCGTGGCCGCTTTCGCGTCCCGCGATCTTGTCAATCTCGTCGAGAAAGATGATGCCGGAGTTTTCCACTCGCTCAATGGCCATGCGGGTGACCTGGTCCATATCAATCAGGCGCTGCTCCTCTTCCTGGATGAGGTAGTCGAAGGCCTCGCTGACCTTCATCTTCCGCTTCTTGGTGCGCTGGCCGAAGATGTTGGGCAGCATGTCCTTGATGTTGATGTCCATCTCCTCCACGCCCTGGTTGGAGACAATTTCGAAGGCGGGAAAAGATTTTTCGCGAACATCGAGTTCGACCAGGCGGTCGTCCAGGCGGCCCTCGCGCAGCTGCTGGCGCAACTTCTCGCGGGTGCGGGAGCTGGATTCAGCCAGAGTGGAGCCTTCGATTACCACGCCCGAACCGCCATCGCCGCCCGGACGGCTGGGGGGTGGGGTGGGCAGCAGAAGATCGAGCAGGCGCTCCTCGGCGTTGAGTTCAGCCTTGTCAGAAACGTCCTCCAGCTTCTCTTCCCGGACCATGTCACTGG
>DASYWT010000432.1:0-3551 GCA_035935775.1 Terriglobales bacterium | reverse complement strand
CTGCGGTTTCATTATCGACGTCTCGCTGGACGGAAATTATCTCCTGATGACGACGCTGGCGGGCGATCAGGCTGGCATTTCGGAGCTGTCGACTGCCGATAAGAAATGCACGAGCCTGGTGCCGGGCGTAAGCACATTCTTTCCCCAATTCAACCGCGACGGAAAATTCGTCAACTATACGGTTTCCGCTCGTGGGGAAGTCGCTCTTTATCGCGTTCCCTGGTCGAATGGGAAAGTGACCGGCGCTGCCCAGCCCGTCTGGAGGTTGCCTTTCTCTTTCCCTCAAGCCTATGCGGGCAATGCCTACGACATCTCGCACGATCTTTCAAAGATCGTTTACGTTCGTCCCGGCGGCCAGTTCGATATTTATCTGCTCTCCGCAAAAAACTAGGCGAGCAATTTTTTCGTGATCGTGCAGTAGAGGTCGATGGCTTCGTGCAACTGGCGCTTCGGAATGTACTCGCCGTCGGTGTGAGCGACGTGAATCGATCCCGGGCCGATCAGCATCGGCTCGCCCCAGTTCGTGAGCGTGGGGATGTCGGTAGTAAAGGCAGCGATCATGGTGGGCAAGCCGTCGACAGTGCGCAGGCGCTGGAAGGGTAATTCGAGCGGAAACGTGACTTCGACCTGCTCGCCCGCAGTGGCGACGATTTGCCGCCGTAGCTCGTCGGTCGGCCCAATCAAACGATAAAGCAGATCGGCGTGAGCGTAGTCGGGAATGACGTTGGGAGCGCGGCCGCCTTCGATCATGCCGATGTTGAGGGTGCAGGGGCCGATTTGCGGGTCGGAGGGCAGAGGCATGGCGCGCAGGCGGGTAAGCGCGATCAGCAGCTTATCAATGGCCGATTCACCCAGTTCGGGGTAGGCGGAGTGCGCCATTCGGCCACGGGCGGTGAGTTCGACGCGCAGCGTGCCTTTGGAAGCCAGGCCCAGGCGGTTTTCCGTGGGCTCGCCGTTCACCAGGAAGCGGGAGCCGCGGGGCTGCTGGTTGGCGATCTGGGCGCCCTGGCTGTCTTTTTCTTCTCCCACCAGAAAGAGCAGGCCGACGTGGATGCCCTGGGCGCGCAGGCGCTCGGCGGCGGCGATTTGCGCGGCGATGATGCCCTTGGCGTCGCAGGAGCCTCGGCCCCAGATGCGTTCGCCATCTTCCTGCGAGGAGATGAAGGGTGGAACGGTATCCATGTGGGTGGAGAAAACAATTTGCGGGCCTGGTTGTTCGGGGGTGGTGGCCCAGAGGTTGAAGCGGCTGCCTTCGACCGGCATCTTTTCGGCGCGGTAGCCGAGGCGCTGCAGTTCGGCGGAAAGAAATTCGCCGACGCGGGTTTCGTTGCCGGTGATGGATTCAATGTCCACCAACTGGCGGGTGAGGGAGAACAGGTCCATGGCGGAAGCAGGATAACGTATATTCAGCGATTGAGAGATTTAGTCATTCCATCAAGAACGTGTGTTTGCGAGGCCGTAATGACTCGGTGACTGAATGATTCAATGACTGAATTCCATGGCTGACATGCAGATTCGATCGCTGTTCCTGGAGGGTCTGGCGGGGCAGCTGGAGGCCCTGCTGAACCAGGGCGCGGAGAGCGCCACGCACGCGGCGCTGGTGTGCCATCCGCATCCCATGTTCGGCGGTACCCTGCACAACAAAGTTGTTTTCCACACCATGAAGGCGCTGAACGGGTTCGGCTTTCCGGTGCTGCGCTTCAATTTTCGCGGCGCGGGCCTGAGCCAGGGCGAGCACGACGAAGGGCGGGGCGAGGTGGAAGACGTGCGGGCCGGGCTGCAGTGGCTGCGGGAGCAATTTCACCTGCCCATTATTTTTGCGGGATTTTCGTTTGGCGCGGCGGTGGGACTGCAGGCCGCGTGTCCGGATCCGGATGTGGCGGCCATGATAGCGCTGGGGACGCCAGTGGCGCCGGTGGATGACCGGGCGTATGACTTCAGCTTTCTCGCGGGCTGCACGCTCCCCAAGCTGTTTGTGAGCGGGGCGCGCGACCAGTTCGGGCCGCGGGCCAGGCTGGAACAGCTGGTGGGATCGTTGCCCGAGCCGAAGAAGCTGGTGATTATTGAAGGGGCGGATCATTTTTTTGCCGGGCGTCTGGCGGAGTTGCGAAGGGCGATTGAAGAGTGGGTGAGAGAAGAAGTAGTCAGGAGTCGGTAGTCAGGAGTCAGGAGTCAGGAGTCAGGAGTCAGGGTTGCTCTTCCAAGTGATTTTCAGCGGATGAACAGGGCGCGGGCGCAAATGATTCCAGCAAGCGGCAATTGCAGGGTTACGCGGAAAGCAGGTCCTTCGCCGCGCTCCTTCGCTGGCGCTCGGTCGCGCGGCTCAGGATGACAAGGATTGGAAAGAGCGCTCTCCGGCACAGCTAAAGCTGTGCCCTTCCGAAGGCGGCGGGCCAGTGCTGCCTTCGCTGGCGCTCGGTCGCGGGGCTCAGGATGACAAGGATTAGAAAGAGCGCTTTTCGGCACAGCTAAAGCTGTGCCCTTCCGAAGGCACCCGGCCAGTGCTGCCTCAAGCGAACGCGGTCGCACAGGCGAGCACCCAGCGCACCAAAGACGGGTGCGGACCCCGCGCGAAGGCGACCGTGCCCAGGCAGCTGTTGATGATTCCCGACTCCTGACTACCGACTCCTCACTCCTGCCTGTGGATATAATCCGCGCATGCAACCCCCGCCAGAAACGGGTGCCCGCCAGCCTGATGCCGCACTGGCGCAGCAGATGCGCCAGACCGCGCGCGAGATCTTTGTGCATGCCTTGCGCGAAGCCAGCATAGAAAGCGCGTTTCGCCGGCATGTGCACCTCGACCGCAGCGTGTTGCGCATCGGGGAGGACCTTTACGACCTGAGCGGAGAGCGGCGGGTGTTCGCGGTGGCCGTAGGCAAGGCGGCCTACACCATGATGGATGGCCTGCAGGCGCAGCTGGGGTCGCGGCTGACAGGAATTGCCGTAGGCGCGACCGACGCGGCTGAGCGCCGGCTGGGAGTGCAGTATTTTCGCGGTGGGCATCCGGTGCCGAACGGCGAATCATGGCAGGCCGCGGAAGCGGTGTTACGAGCGCTAAAACAGCAAGGATCGGGCGCTCTGGTGATCTTCCTGGTCAGCGGAGGCGGGTCAGCGCTGCTGGAGAGGCCGATCAGCGACGATATATCGCTCGACGACCTGATGGCCACGTACGGGAAGCTGGTGGTCAGCGGGGCCAAGATCGTGGAGATTAACGCCATCCGCAAGCACCTGTCGGCGGTGAAAGGCGGACGGCTGGCGCGGGCGGCGGCGCCGGCACAGCAGGTTTCGATTCTGGTTTCGGACGTTCCCGATAACTCGCCGGATGCGCTGGCCTCCGGGCCTACGATGCCGGATTCTTCCACGGTCGAGGATTGCTATCGAGTGGCGGAGAAATACACACTGCCGCCGCAACTGCCGGAATCGGTGCGGCGATTGTTCGTTGAGCGGAGGCTGGAGGAAACCCCAAAAGCGGGCGACGAAGCGTTTGCGCGCACGCGCTGGTGGACGGTGCTGTCGAACGCCGAGGTGCGGCAAGCGGCGGCGGCAGCGGC
>DASYWT010000431.1:0-3418 GCA_035935775.1 Terriglobales bacterium | reverse complement strand
GAACCAGCGCAATCGCCTGCTCGAAGCTGGTCAGTTGCTGTTGCACATCGGCGGCGTCTGCCACCTCCGCCGACGCGAGGTGAGTGAAAACACCTTCCAGCGCCAGGCAAGTAGCGGACCGCAATTGCGCCAGTATTGCCGGCAACTCGGACACCGGCACGCCCAGGCGTCCCATCCCGGTATCCACTTTCAGGTGCACTGGCACCCGGGCATGGGCCTTCGCCGCGGCCTGCTGCAGGCGATCGAGATGCCAGGCCTGCCAGACCGCGGGCGTAAGCTGGTGGTGAATTATTTCCGGCTCATCGCCCTGCCAGAAGCCGGTCATGAGCAAAATGCGGCCGCTAATCCCCGAGTGCCGCAGGTGGAGACCACCGCCGGTGGAGGTCACACCAAACCAGCGCGCGCCTTCGCCTTGGAGCGCCCGGGCGCATTCCCGCGCTCCATGGCCGTAGGCATCCGCCTTCACCACCGCACAGATTTCAACTTCGGTCCCGGCAAGTTTTCGCAGAGCGCGAAAGTTGCGGCACAGCGCTCCCAGCGACACTTCCGCCCAGTTGGGCCGCTCGTTGTGCATGGCAATTCTGCAGGGAATTCCAGCCCGGATTATACGGCACGCCGAATCACACCTGGCCGTGACCAGGGTCATGGTGCAAGACTGCCGCACGCGCCATGCTTT
Source organism: Terriglobales bacterium (assembly GCA_035935775.1). Classification (GTDB taxonomy): domain Bacteria; phylum Acidobacteriota; class Terriglobia; order Terriglobales; family Acidobacteriaceae; genus JAICWP01. The sequence continues at coordinate 2,742 of DASYWT010000431.1, read as the reverse complement.
GCTGGGCAGCGTTTTCTGCTGGAAGCACCGGATGGAGGCCGCCATGAGCAAGCCGCACACGAACAGAAGACCCACGGTCCTGGTGGTTGATGATGCTGTCGCAGTCAGCACCACGCTTATGTGGGTGCTGCGCGAAAGCGGCTACGACTGCACCGCCGTGGGCAGCAGGACCGAAGCGCTGAACTTCTGCTCCGGCGCCTCGCCTGACCTGGCGCTGATCGAGATGACCCTGCCGGACGCATCAGGAGTGGAAACGGCACGTGACTTGCACACTTGTGTGCCCGGCTGCAAAATGCTTTTGATGTCCGGCGACCCGGAGGCCGGTGGCAACCTGCAGCGGGCACGGGCGGCGGGCATGAACTGCGAACTGCTTCCCAAGCCCATTCCGGCAGAGGAGCTGCTGCAGAAAGTCAAACACGCGCTGGCGCAACCGGCATGAGGCCACGAGAAAGACCTCTGCCGGCTCCCGGCAGAGGTGCTAATGGCTTGGTTTTCACGCGCTCCTGATCGCCGGGCCTCGCATAGATTCGAGGCCGAGGTTCCGGTCGTGCTCAGCGTAGTTGGTGATCAGGAGATCGCCTCCCTGCGCGTTGTCGCCGATGACATTTCCGAAGGCGGGCTCAGCCTCAGCGGCCTTGAGGGCATGGCGATGGGCCAAGCCGTCTCCCTGGAGCTTCGACTTCCCACTGCAACCCAGCCCATCTGGGTGGAAGCCGTGGTGCGGCACAACTTCGGCGGTTACGGCCTGCAGTTCATCTCGCTAAGCGACGACCAGAAGAATCTGATCAAGCGCTACTGCCGGCTGCAGCCGCGCGAAAAGCGCAGAGGATAGCCCTCCCACCAGCGAAGCGCCTCGCTCAGCAGCAATCCTTCTTTTTCGTTAAACTGAATGGCTGTCCCCATCTAATGCATGGAGGAAACTGGTCTTCGTGATCATTGGCGTTCCGAAGGAGAACTATCCCGGGGAACGGCGAGTAGCGCTGGTTCCGCTCGTCGTCCCCATGCTTACCAAGGCGGGGTTTCAGGTGGTAGTTGAGGCCGGGGCAGGCGAGCAGGCCGGCTATCCCGATGCGCAATACACAGAGAAGGGCGCCAGAGTCATTCGCGAGCGTGCTGCCGTATTCGGCGAAGCGGAAATTGTGGTTCAGATCCTATGCTACGGCTCCAATGACATTACCGGCCATGCCGACCTTGCGCTTATGCGCCGCGGCCAGGTGCTGATGGGCTTTTTGCGCCCCTTCGGGTCGGCGCAGGTGCTGCAAGAAATAGCCGACCGTGGCGTCACCTCGTTCAGCGTTGAATTGATTCCACGCACCACACGGGCACAGAGCATGGACGCGCTCTCCTCCATGGCCACCATCTGCGGCTACAAAGCTGTTTTGGTGGCGGCCGATCGCCTGCCTCGGCTTTTCCCCATGCTGACCACGGCCGCGGGCACCATCACCCCGGCGCGCGTGCTGGTGATTGGCGCCGGCGTGGCCGGGCTGCAGGCCATTGCCACTGCGCGCCGCCTGGGCGCCGTGGCCTCCGCCTACGACCTTCGTCCCGCCGCCAAGGAGCAGGTACAAAGCCTGGGCGGCCGCTTCGTGGAGCTGCCGGTGGAAGCGAAAGATGCTCAGGACGAACGCGGCTATGCTCGGGCCCAGGACGAAACTTTCTACCAGCGCCAGCGCGAACTGCTGGGCCGGGTGGTGCGCGAAAGCGACATTGTCATTACCGCCGCCGTCATTCCCGGCAAAAAGTCGCCGGTGCTGGTGACCCGAGAGATGGTAGACGGGATGGCCCCCGGCTCCGTGATTCTTGACCTGGCTGCCGAGCGCGGCGGCAACTGCGAGCTCACCCGCACCGGGCAAACCGTCATCGAGCACGGCGTGACCATCATTGGCGCCATCAACTTCGCCAGCGGAGTTCCTTATCATGCCAGCCAGATGTATGCCCGCAACCTGACCGCGTTTTTGCAATACCTGGTGAAGGACGGGAAGCTGCAACTCAATCTCGAAGATGAAATCATTCGCGACACTCTGGTGACCCACGATGGCGAAATCGTCAACCAGCGGGTGCGCGAGTTCTTCTCCCTGCCGCAACTGGTTTCGCGCGGCGCTTCATGAGCAGCCGTAGTGAAGGCGCGACCTGTATGCAGACCACGTTCAGTACGGTAAGAGCCAGCCCCAGTGCGGCAGTATAGGAAAGCCCAGGACGGAAGTCCTGGGTTAGTCGCGAACCCAGATTCGAGTCCCGTAGGGACGGCACAAGAAAACTTGGAGACACCATGTCCTCAGTCCTGATTAACTCCCTGTTTATTTTCATGCTGGCGGGATTCATCGGATTCGAAGTGATCCGGCGCATCTCGCCCCTGCTGCACACTCCGCTGATGTCGCTGACCAATGCGATTTCGGCCATTACAGTTGTAGGCGCCATTTTGCTCACTGGTGAGAAAGACGCCAGCACGCTTTCGCGAATTCTGGGGTTTTCGGCCGTATTTTTGGCGGTGCTCAACGTCGTTAGCGGCTACTTGATCACCGATCGCATGCTGAAGATGTTTAAGCGGCGAGAGCCGGAGAAGCGATAGGAAGGAGAAGCCATGAAACTCGACGACACCCTTCTTCCAATTCTTTACATGCTGGCGGCCATAGGATTCATCCTGGCCATCAAGTGGCTCAATTCGCCCGCGACCGCGCGGCGCGGCGTTGTTGTTGGAGAAATCGGGATGCTGCTGGCTGTAGTCGGCACCCTGCTGCGTTT
>DASYWT010000430.1:0-1799 GCA_035935775.1 Terriglobales bacterium | reverse complement strand
AACCTTTTCCTGGCGACCGGCTGTGGTAGGAAAGTATCTGGTATGCCTGGGAGGACCACACATGAGGCTCTTGGCCGAAGTTATATCTCCTCTGCTGCTGGCGAGCGTGCTTTGGGCGGCAACCCCGCAGGCGCATCCCGCGCCGGCGGCAACACGCGCTTCCGCCTGCGAGCAGGAGTGGCAGGCGATGGCGCAGCGCCATAGGGACGAAGCAGAGGCGCTGCTGAAGGAAACTTCCGGCCTGCGGGCCCTGCTCACCATGCTGCGCAACGATGCCGGAATCGTGCGCGACAATGCGGTGAAGGACGGGCTGCAGGTGAGCGCCGACATGTGGGAGATGATGCTGGGAAACCTGCAGAGGCAAGCCACGAACTTGCAGGCGCTGGCGCAGCATGAAGAATCGCAGCGGCAGGCGCTGTGCGGATCACGATAGTTGCGGCAGACAATTGCGCTCAGTAGATCTGGTAAGCCGGAGCGGCCACGCGCACGTCCGGCTTGGTGGCCATAAGCAGCAGGGCTCCGATGCGCTTGAAGTCGCGCAGCTCTGCGGCGTTCTTGAACCACTTGCCGCTGTACTCATCGGGTGTGGGCGTGTCATCGGGAATGCGCCGCGCCTCTACTTTTTCAAAAGCGTTGCGCTGGAGCATTGCCACGTAGTCCGCCTCCGAAAGCGCGTGCACCGGCACCTGCAGCTCATCCACCCAGCGCAGGGAGTAGGGATTGTCCTTGTAGAGATTGATGAGGATGAACAGGCGCCCATGCGGCGCCATCACGCGAAACAGCTCGGCCAGCGCGCGCTCCTGGTCGGGATAGTAGTAAAACGACTCCACCGAGAGCACCTTGTCGAAGAAGTTTTCTTCCCAGGGAATCTGCTGCGCCGAGCCCCAGATGAACATGATGTTCTCGAAATCGCGGGAGGCGGCGCGGGCACGGCGAATCATTTCGTCGGAAACATCCAGGCCCACCACCTGGCCGAAGCCTTCCGGTCCGTCGGAGACCAGGCGGGCGAGCAGGCGCGTGGCCCAGCCGGCGCCGCAGCCCAGGTCAAGCACGCGCTCGCCGGGGCGAAGATCCATGAGGCGGATAGTTTTCTCCGTGATGTCGAGGTGATGGCGCTCCATCTCCTCGCCGCGCCCGGCTTCGGCCCAGCGGTTGAATTCTTCGCGCAGAATCTGATCGGGAGAAAGTCTCGGTTCCATGGGGCTTGCCCTTTGGCGGCCACCGGCGTTCACCGAGGCACCCGCCATTTCAAGCTTATCGCATCAGGACAGGTCGCGGGCGAGGGCGGCCAAATGCGGGGCACCCGTTTTCGGCGGAGGTCCCCAAACTTTAGAGAGTTATTTGACAGTCAGGGAAGCTTTATCAATCCACTCATTGAAGGAGATGGGAAGCAGGCTGGTGTTGCCGGGGCCATCCAGCTGCCATTGGACCCCCATCATGTCCGACCAGCCCGTGGGCAGCGCGCCGGAAGGTTCGGCCACACCGATCGCGTGCTTGGTGTTGTCAATAGTCAGGCTGTCATAGTGCATCATGTTGTCGCTTGTGGTCCGGTGCACTTGCCAGGTGATGTGGTGCCAAACGTTGGGCTTAAAGCGGCGACAGGGCACGGAAATGGCCACCCAATGGTGTGAGCCGGCGTTCCAGATATCCCACATGCCGGTGGAGTAGGTACATTGCGAACCGAACATGTACTCGGTGGGCACAATGAACTGGAATATGTCGAACTCCAGCGCCTCAGCGTTGAGGGACGCGGAATCCACCCGGAAGTGGAAATCCCAAGTGAAGTGAGTGACGGAATC
>DASYWT010000429.1:0-6151 GCA_035935775.1 Terriglobales bacterium | reverse complement strand
GCGATCCCGCCGCGTCGCGCGGCGTCTGCATCGCGGGCACAGCGCAGTTCCTGAGCGGAGAGCCGGCCCGTGATTGGAATGCCAAAGTGCATGGCAAATATCTGAGCCCGGCCGCGCTTGCCGATGAGCGCGTGGGCCCGGTGTTTGCCGCGTGGGACGATGTTACGATCCAGGTCACACCCACAAATGTCTTCGCCTGGGACATGCGGGAAGCCGACAAGCAGGTGTTCGCCGGCGCGTTTGAAAAACATCCGGGATACCTGCTGCCAGTGGATCGCTGACCGGGCATCATGACCGGTTTTCACCTGCTCACCGTCGTGGTGCTCATCCTGCACCTCCTGTTTATCGTCTGGGTGCTGCTGGGATGGCTGCTGACCCGACGGCGTCCCTGGCTGCGCTGGGCGCACATTCTTTCTGTGATTTACGGCATTGCGATTGAAACCGGCCCCTGGCCCTGCCCGCTCACCCTGCTGGAAAATTACTTTTTGGAACGCGCCGGGATTGCACCCTATCACGAGCCGTTCCTGGTCCACTACCTGGAAGCCGTCGTCTATCCCGACGTTTCGCCCGCGCTACTGACCTGGTGCGCCGTGGCGGTGTGCGGATTCATCCTGGCGATCTACATTCAGCGCTTTCGCCGCCGCACCCCCGACCGCTGGTAATTCGTTTTTCATCCCCGAGAGGCCGAGGACGCAAAAAAACATTTTTTGGTGGGTGGCCCACTCAAGCCTGCCTTTGGCTTGAGTGGGAACCCTGAGGGGGACCAAGCTTCCGGACTATGCCTACACAACGAAAACCGCGTTGTGTGGGCCACCCGCCAATTATTGCGAAAAGGCAGGCGGTTCGGTCGGTGGCCCACTCAAGCCTGCTTTTGGCTTGAGTGGGAACCCTGAGAAGACCAAGCTTCCGGACTATGCCCACACAACGAAAACCGCGTTGTGTGGGCCACCCGCCGAAGATTGATTTATGCGAGGAAGCGCACGGTCAGCTGGCCGGCTTCTTCACGCACGCGGCGAAACGCCTCGGGCAGCGCTTCGAGCAGGTCCGTGGCAATCAGCGACTGCTCGCCGGTCTTCTCGCAGGCCACGTCCCCGGCCAGGCCGTGCAGGTAAACGGCGGCCAGCACCGCCGTGGTGGCGTGTTTGGTCTGGCCCAGCAGGCCGGCAACCAAGCCGGTCAGGATATCGCCCATGCCGCCGCTGGCCATGCCGGGATTGCCGGTGGGATTCACCCACACTTTGCCATCCGCCTGCGCGATCAGCGTGCGGTTGCCCTTCAACACGGTAGTGATCCCGTGGCGAGTGGCAAATTCGCGGGCCACCTTGAGCCGGTTCTCCTGGATCTGCTTGACGGAAAGCTGCGCCAGGCGCGACATTTCGCCTGGGTGCGGGGTTATGACTAGAGGCCGGCCGATGAACTCCTGGGCGCGGCCCTCAAAAGCATTCAAGCCGTCAGCATCGAGCACCATGGGCAGCTGCGAGCTTTTCACCAGCATCCGTACCAGTTCCGAAGTTTCCGTCTGGCGGGAAATACCGGGGCCGATGGCTAGCACGGTTTTGCCTTCGATGATGCCGTCCAGGCGTCCGTACTCGCGGGCGCGGAGAGAAATGGTTCCGGCTTCGGTTTCTGGCAGGGGCTCGGTCATCAACTCGGGCGCATAGCCGGCGACGGTCGGCAGTACCGATTGTGCCGTGGCGACAGTTACCAGGCCGGCCCCGGCGCGCAGCGCGGCTACGCCCGCCATGGCCGCGGCGCCGGATTTGCCCAGCGAGCCCCCGATCACCAGCACATGGCCATACATGCCCTTGTTGGAGTCGCGGGGACGCGGCGCCGCCATTTCGGCAATGTCGTGCGGGGTGATCAGTTCTAGATTCAGAGCCGATTGGATTGCCTCCTCGGGCGAACCTATCGGAGCCACGACCACGGGTCCCGTCAACAATGGGCTGAAAACGTGCGCTGGGCGCGGCGCAGTAAAGGTTACGGTGGCGCCCGCGGGCACTACTGGACCCGCGGCCGCGCCGTCCATGGCATCAGCATCCAGGCCGGAAGGAATATCAACTGCGACGATGGGCGCGCGCACTGGGGAAAAGCGCTGGATCGCTTCCCCATAAAGTCCGGTCACCGGCGGGCGAAACCCGGTGCCAAGAACGGCGTCGAGCAGGACGTCGGACTCAAACACAGCCTGCGCTGCCGCGCTCTTGAATTCCTCAGAAGACCGGGACAGCACCGGCTTCGATGAAAGTTTCCGGAACATGGCTTCGGCGTCGCCGCGCAGTTCGTCCGGCTCGCATAGCAGGAGCAGGCGCACTTCCCTGCCCGCTTCCATCAGCTTGCGCGCGGCCACAAAGCCGTCGCCGCCGTTGTTGCCTTTGCCGCACACCACGCCAATACGGCCCGCCGCGGGATAGTCGCCGATCACGAAATTGGCTACCGCTGTTCCGGCATTCTCCATTAAGACGAGCGAAGGCACGCCGAAACGCTCACTGGTGGCGCGGTCAATGGCGCGCATCTCGGCAGCGGTAACGATTTTCATGAGCGCAGGTTGGCGGTGGCCTCGAGCTTGCGCAGGCCGGCAGGCTCGCCCATGGCGATGAGGTAGTCGCCGGGCTCGATGCGGTCTTCGGGGGCGGGATTGAAGTGCATATCCTGCCCGGGATGCTTGATGGCGAGCACGATCACGCCCAGCTCCTGGCGGATTTTCGAGCCCTCGACAGTCTTGCCGGAAAAAGGCGAGCGCTGGTCAATAAAGATTTCTTCGATTTCCAGGCCCATCTTGCCGTGGCGCACGGTGGCGATGTCGAGAAAATCGAGCACGTTGGGACGCAAGAAGGATTGCGCGATGCGGTGGCCGGCGAAAACGTAAGGCGAGATGACAGAATCGGCGCCGGCGGTCAGCAGGTGCTTTTCGGCATCTTCTTCGCTGGCGCGGGCGATGATCTTCAAATGCGGGTTCAGGGCGCGGGCGGTAAGCACGATGTAGATGTTGGTGGCGTCGGTGGTGGTGGCGGCCACCAGGCCGCGGGCGTACTCGATGCGGGCCTGGCGCAGGGTGGCCTCCTGCGTGGCATCGCCAATAATCGTGTGGAACTCATCGCCGAAGCGCTGCGCCTTGGCTTCGTTCTGCTCGATGACCAGGAACGGCGCCGGCTTGCGCGCCAGTTCGCGGGCGGCGCTGCGGCCTACCCGTCCTACGCCGCAGATGATGAAGTGATCGGTGAGCCGGCGGATCTCGCGTTCCATGCGGCGCCTGCCGAAAAAATTACTCAGCTCGAATTCTAGCAAAGCCTGGGTCAGCGACCCGATGCCCAGGAACACCAGGGAGACACCGGTAATGATCAGGAACAGATTGAAGACGCGGCCGGCGTGGGAGAGAGGATGGATTTCCTGATAGCCGATGGTGGTAAAGGTTGTTACCACCATGTAGAGGCCGTCGAACCAGGGCCAGCCTTCGATGAAGTGAAACCCGGCGACGCCCACAAGGACGAGGATCAGCAGCCCCAAGCCGATCAGTTTCAGGTTGTGAAGAGCGCGCAAGGAGCAGTTCTCGGTTCTCAGTTCTCGGTTCTCGGTCCCGGCGAACTCAATTTCAACACAGTTACCAATGAGAAGGGGAAGATTTGTGGCAGGACGAGCGGTCTGGCTGGGTAGCACTGGCTGACTGGTTGGCCCCCATCGGACCAGTTAGCCAGAAAATCAGTTAGCCCACATTACGGGGCGGGCGCGCCTTTGCGGCGGTCAAAACAGCTCGCGTCCGCGCGTCGGAAGAGGCTATGCAAATGCCGAGCGCCGAAGGCGCGACTCTCAGCGCCAAAGGTGCGGCTCTCAGCGCCGAAGGCGCGACTGAGAGTAGCCCGCCACTTCAGTGGCGGGACAGACGGAATTTGAACTCGCAGTCCCGTAAGGACGAATGAACATCTTTACCGAAATCCGCCAACCGGTTCGTGGAGACAACACATGCTGAGGAAGCGGCTTGGATCAGCCCTCCCTGACGGGACTTCAGCCTCATTTCCGCCGCTGACCCGCCAGTAAACTGGCGGGCTACTTTCAACCGGTCTCTACGAGACCGGCCAGCGAGAGTGGCCTCTCTATCGTTGTTGGGCGGCTCCTACCGGCGGCTGCGGTGGCGTGCCTATGCCCTGCTGCACTTTGCTGTGCCGGCGGCTGTAGGTGAAATAAATCACCATGCCGATAATCAGCCACACAATCAGCCGGATCCAGGTGTCCAGGGGCAGGCTTACCATCATCAAGCCGGAAATCAGGATGCCCATGATGGGGACAAAAGGCACCCAGGGAGTACGGAAGGGGCGCGGCGCATTCGGCTGGGTGCGACGCAGCACCCAAATTCCGGCGCACACGATGATGAACGCCAGCAGAGTGCCGATGCTGACCAGTTCGCCCAGCACAGAGATAGGAATCACCGCCGCGAATATGGCCACGAATACTCCCACAAAGATCGAGGAGATATAGGGAGTGCGGAAACGCGGGTGCACGGCACTGGCCCACTTGGGCAGCAGCCCGTCGTGCGACATGGTGTAGAAGATGCGCGACTGGCCGAGCAACATCACCACCATGGTGCTGCTCAGGCCGCAGATGGCGCCCAGCTTCACCAGCAGGCTGCCCCAGCGCACGCCCGTCATGTCAATGCCGATGGCAATGGGATCGGGCACGTTGAGGTTGGTGTACTTCACCAGTCCCGTGAGCACGCCCGCCACCAGGATGTAGAGGATGGTGCAAATGACCAGCGAGCCCAGAATGCCGACGGGCATGTCGCGCTTGGGGTTCTTAGTTTCCTGCGCCGCGGTGGAGACAGCATCAAATCCGATGTAAGCGAAGAAGATCACGCCGGCAGCACGGAAGATGCCGCTGGTTCCGAACTCGCCGAAGCCGCCCTGGTTCGGCGGAATGAAGGGATGCCAGTTGGCGGAGGCCCCTGCCATGTGGCCGACGATGTAATTGATGCCCAGCCCGACAAATACCAGCAGCACGCAGACTTTCACGATCACAATCAAGGAGTTCAGATTGGCTGACTCCTTGATGCCGATCACCAGGACAATGGTGACCAGCGCAATTCCAATAAAGCCGAAGAGATTGAAGAATGCGGTTTGATGCGGCAGGGTGCTGGGATCAACATGATGCAGGGCGAGCGCCTTGGACACGCGGCTCAGGTTTTCCCAGTGCCCGTTGTATAGGACGAACGGCGTACCCGGCGCGCCCGCCAGCTTGGGGCTGAGGCGAATGCCGAAATCCTGCAAAAAGCTGAGCACGTATCCGCTCCAGCCCGAGGCCACAGTGGCCGCCCCGAAGGCATACTCCAGAATCAGGTCCCAGCCAATAATCCAGGCGAAAATCTCCCCCAAGGTGGCGTAGCCATAGGTGTAGGCCGAGCCGGCGATGGGAATCATGGCCGCAAACTCGGCATAGCACAGGCCCGCGAACACGCAGCCGATGCCGGCAACGATGAAGCTGAGCACGATGGACGGGCCGGCGTACATGGCTGAGGCCGCTCCCGTGAGCACGAAAATGCCAGTGCCGATGATGGCGCCGATGCCCAGAGCGATCAGGTTCCCCGGTCCCAGGGCGCGCTTAAGGCTGTGCTCGCCGGTTTCGTAGGCTTCCGCCATCACCACGTCGAGCGGCTTTGTTTTCAGTAAGTTAGACATCCGACACTCTCTTTTACAGGATTTACGCTTGCGCCGCCGAATGGGTTCGGTTCAGGCGCGACCACAGCAGGTAAACCGGAATTCCGATCAAAACGATTATCAGGCCCGGCCAAGTGTACTGAGGTTTGTACCGCAATAGTACGACATCAATAAACACCGCAAAAACTATATAGATCGCCGGCAATATGGGGTAGCCAATGGCCCGGTAGGGCCGCTCCGCCTCCGGCCGCTTCCAACGCAGCACGAACAAACCCCCGATGGTCAGGATGTAGAAGACCAGCACCGCAAAAATGATGTAGTCCAGGAGTTGGCTGTAGCTGCCGGAAAGGCAGAGAATGCAGGTCCATGCCGCTTGCACCAGCAGCGAAGTGACTGGCGTCTTGTACTTGGGATGGAGGTCGGCCACCTTGCGGAAGAAGAGCTTGTCCTTGGCCATGGCGTAGTAGACGCGGGCGCCGGCCAGGATCAGCCCGTTATCGCAGCCGAAGCTG
>DASYWT010000428.1:0-10163 GCA_035935775.1 Terriglobales bacterium | reverse complement strand
CTCGGGCGGCAGAAGCAGGGCATCGAGTACAGCCTGGGCCACTGTGTCCGGGCGCAACATGCGCTCGCGGGGCGCTTCCGGCCAGAACTGCCCCCAGATTTCGGTATCGGTTGCTCCGGGCATCAGGGCGATAACGCGAATGCCGCGTGGGCGCAGTTCCTCGCGCAAAGCGCGGGTCAGGCCCAGCGCGCCGTGCTTGGCGGCACAATAGGCACTCTGCCCGGCAAAGACGTGCGTGGCGGCGATGGAAAGATTGTTGACGATGGTCGCGCCGGTCCGCATGAACGGTAGCGCTGCCTGTGTGACCACAAACATGCCTGTCAGGTCGGTTTCGATGACCTCGCGCCAGGTGGCCAGCGGCAGACGTTCTACTTCCGCCATGGCGTGAGAAATTCCCGCATTGTTGATGAGGATGTCGAGGCGGCCGAATTGTTTTTTAGTTGCCGCGAAAAGGGCCTTTACGGATTTGGCATCGCGCACGTCGGCGCTGTGAACGAGGACTTGAGGCGTGGGCGTCCCCGCCCGCGAGATTTTCTTGAGGGCTTGTTCAGCAGCCTGTAAGGCTTTGGCGCCGCGTCCGGTAATTACGACCCGGCAGCCTTCGCTGGCCAATGCCTTGGCAATCGCTAGCCCGATGCCGCGGCTGGCGCCGGTAATGAGGGCTGTTTTTCCTTGCAGGGTTCGTGGCGTGACCATCTGTGGAATTTAACCACAGCGGAGTCAGCAAATGTGGGTGCCGCCCCTACGGGGCTCACATTCTCAATCGGAACATTTCCCAGGACTGGCGTCCTGGGCTTTACTATCTCGCGCCTCCGGCGCTGATGATGTGGAGATACGCACTCGGGGCTCCCTGCGCTTATGGGCTTGCCCAGCACTGGCGTCCTGGGCTTTACTATCTCGCGCCTCCGGCGCTGTTGTCCTCTGCGGGAAAAACGGGGTCACACCCCGTTGGGGCGCTGGCGGATAAGCGACAGGAACTCCTCGCGAGTTTCCCTGCAGTCACGAAAACAGCCGAGCATCGAGGAGGTGACCGCGGCCGAGTGCTGCTTCTCCACCCCGCGCATCATCATGCAGAGGTGGCGTGCCTCGACCACCACGCCAACCCCCTGGGGCTCGATGGCATTCTGAATGGTTTCCGCGATCTGCGTGGTCAGGCGCTCCTGCACCTGCAGGCGGCGGGCAAACACCTCTACCAGGCGCGGCAGTTTGCTCAGCCCGATCACTTTGCCGTTGGGAATATAGGCCACGTGCACCTTGCCGAAGAACGGCAGCAGATGGTGCTCGCACAGGCTGAACATCTCAATGTCTTTGACGATAACCATCTCGTCGTAGCCGACGGTGAACAGGGCGCCGCGCAGGATGGCTTCGGCGTCTTCCTTGTAGCCTCGGGTGAGCTGCTCCAAAGCGCGGTGCACGCGCTCGGGCGTGCGCTCCAGTCCTTCGCGATGGGGGTCTTCGCCCAGGCGAACGATCATTTCCCGCACCAACTCCTCGAAGGTGGCGCTGGTTATGGTGGTTAAGTCGGTTGTGGACTTCATGTTGTCCCCTGTCTTCTCTATTTGCGGACTTCCGCGTTGCCGGCGTACTCGAAGGAGTTCATCATGGTCTCCTCCAGCCGCACCTTTTCTAGATGAGCGGCGGTGAATCCGCGCTGCAAAATCTCAAAAATCTCCCGGCACAGATTTTCCGTAGTTGGCACGCGCGCACGAAACGCGGGCAGCGTGTTCAGGTTTTCGTGGTCAAAGCGTTCCAGAATACTTGCATGCACAAACTCGTCCAGATCCACCAGGTTGCAAACCATGCCTGTGGCCTGGTCCACCGGCCCGCTCACTGTAACCTCGAGCGAGTAATTGTGTCCGTGGCCGTGCGGATTGTTGCACTTGCCGTAGGTGCGCTGATTCTCCTCCGGCGACATGGAATCGCTGTGCAGCCGGTGCGAAGCGGAAAACCAGTAGCGGCGGGTGAGATGGGCTTTCATTCGCCGTAATAATCCACGAACAGGTCGGGAGTTTCGTACACCCGCACGCGATGCAGTTGCGCCCGCTCCAGGCGCGATTGCAGCCGCTGCCACACCGAAATGGCGATGTTCTCCGTGGTGGGAATGCGGGTGGCGAACTCGGGCACTTCCTTGTTGAGGAAGCGGTGGTCGAGCGCGTCGAGCACTTCCCTGTTCAAAATCTCCTTTAACTGTTTCAGATCCACCACAAAGCCGGAGAGCGGGTCCACTTCGCCTTTCACCGTCACCTCCAGCGTGTAGTTGTGGCCATGGCCGTTGGGATTGTTGCACTTGCCGAAAATGCGCCGGTTCTCCTCCTGGGTGAACTCCGGGTTGTGGTAGTAGTGGGACGCGGAAAACTCGGCTTTGCGGGTCAGATAAACCATGGCGGTCAGATTCCCCCCGGCACAGTGGCGCCGTTTTTGTGCGAATCGGCCGGGAGGCCGGTACTCCTCCCGACATCCGCGGCACTACCGGCAGGGCTGGCTGCGCCATAGGTGCGTCCCTTCCATGTTACCGAACCTTGCTTATGAGAGAGTTGCGAAGCCAGCAAAAGTGACACGAAAACCGGCAAGCCGAACAAGGCCAGGAGATTGGCATCCCAGGCAAAGTGGGCGCGACGGATACGGCGCAGGAAGAGCCCATATGTGGTTGCGGCAATTGCCCCCGCTGCGGCCGCAATAGCGGGCTCTTTGCGAAAAGCCGCTGCGCCGACAATCAGCGCGCCTGCCGTGATGAGGGCGAATTCGGCGCCGCGCAGAACGGCCAGCCGTACCGGCGATTCGAACAGCAGAGCCAGGTTCTTGGTCCAGCCCTCGCGCATGTGGGCGAAGTTGCGATACATGCGGGCGCGCACGCGGTCGCCGCCATAGCGGAAGCGGATTCCCCGGCCAGTCTGCTTCACGGCGCGCGCCAGTTCCACGTCTTCCAGCAAACTGCGGATGACTGCTGCGTGGCCGCCCACCGCGTCATACGCTTCGCGGGCGATCAGCAGATACTGCCCGTTGGCTGCCGCCGCGGATGAGGCGGGATTGTTGATGTCCTCAGTGCGATAGGTGCTGGTCAGTTCCGCAAAAACAACAGGCATGACCGCTTTCTCCCAGAAGCCATGCACTTCCTGGCGGGGCGAATAGGAAAGCAGAGCGGCCTGGTGCTGCTGGGCTTCCTGCAGGCTGGCGGCGAGGGAGCCGGGAAGATGAACCGTGTCCGCGTCGGTAAAAAGCAGCCAGCGGCCGCGGGCCACTCGGGCGCCGCAAGCCAGGGCGTTGGATTTCCCCGTGGATCCTGGCGGCAAAGGGTCCGCCTCAATCACCCGGACGCCGGCGAACGACTGGGCAATCTCCCGGGTGCGATCGGCGGAGCCGTCGTCCACCACAATGATTTCGTGCTCTACGCCCCGCTGGCCGACTAAACTCTGCAGGCAGGCGCCCAACGAAGCTTCCTCGTTGCGCGCGGGGATAATCACCGAAACAACCGGTGCGCCGCGACGGCCGGCGCCTTCTGGGAACTCTGACACCATAGGCCGAATCAGCTATTATAGCTGCGTGAAGCGGAGTTCCTGGCCCCTTCTGCTGGTTCTGATCCTGGCTTTGGCAGCCTGTTATCGCGGCTCGCATCCGCCTCGCATCGGCAATCCGGCTCCCGATTTCACCGTGCAGGACGGCGCGAAGACCGTTACTCTGCATGACCTGCGAGAAAAAGTAGTGGTGCTGAATTTCTGGGCCACCTGGTGCCCGCCCTGCCTGCAGGAACTGCCCTCGCTGGAGCAGTTGCAGAACAAATTTAAAGATCGCGGGGTGGAAGTGGTGGGTGTAAGCGTGGACGTGGACGGCAAGGCCTACCAGCAATTTCTTAAGGATCACAACGTGGATTTCCTGACCGTGCGCGATCCCGAGCAGAAAACGAATACGCTCTACGGAACTTTTAAATTTCCGGAAACATACATTATTGACCGGCGCGGCATTGTGCGCCGCAAGTTCATCGGCGCGGTGGACTGGAATGAGCCGGAGATTGTGGACTTCCTTTCCAAATTGTAGATTGACGATTTTCGATTGAGGAGTGATCAGGCTCAGCTTCAAGACAATCGTCAATCGGCAATCATCAATCGTCAATCACACTCATGCTGACCACCATCTTTTTCGACGCCGGCAATACTCTGGTGTTCGCCAACCCGGAGCGCACGCTGGCGCCGCTGCTTGGGCGTGGTGTTCGCCCTAAACCGGAGCAACTGCACGCAGCAGAACGCCAGGCGAAGACGGAGCTGGACAGTTTTAACGCCGGCTCCGGCCACTATACCGACCGCCAGTATTGGGATACTTACTACTCCTTCCTCCTGACCTCGCTGGGCATCGCAGACGCAGCATTGCACGACGCGCTGGTAGCCGCCAGCCGCACCTCGGGCAACTGGGACGTGGTGCGACCGGGCACGCGCGAAATCCTCCTGCAACTGGCCCACAAGTATCGCCTGGGGGTGATCTCCAACTCGGATGGCGGCATGGAAAAGCTGCTGCGCAGTTGCGGCTTGGGCGACTGCTTCCTGGGCTATACCGATTCCGGTAAGGTTGGATACGAGAAGCCCAATCCTGCTATTTTCCACGCCGCACTGCAACAGCTCGCTGCCGAGCCTGCCCACAGCCTCTATGTTGGCGACGTCTACTCCGTGGACTATGTGGGCGCAACCCGCGCCGGCATGCAGGCTATGTTGTTTGATGTTTGCGGCGTCTACCGCGACCGTGGGCTGCCCCGAGTGGAGTCGCTGCAAGAATTAAGCGCAAAACTTTAAGTAGTCAGGAGTCAGCAACTCCTCGTCTATGGTCGACGGCCGACGGCCAATAGGGGCTGCCGGACTCACTCACAGAAACTTAATACCCCGCCTCTCACTGACTCCCGACTTGCATGCACCATTTTCGTTGCCCTTCCCGGCAGGCTTGCGCTACCCTAAAGCTGCTCTCGCGATTCCCCGACCTAACTTCCTCACCCAATTCACATTTACTGAGCGCATGGTGTATGCAAGTTGCTGCGCACCGGAAAGAGGGCACACAAGTAATGGTGTTTTCTTTCTTGACCCCGGCGAACTTTGGCAGGTACAGTAGCGACAATCTGTGTTCCCGGGCATCTCGTTAGAGGTGAGCGCGTGCCCCGGAACCTTGTCAGTTAACCAGCCAAAGAGCACGGCCACGCGGCCAGCCATGCCACCAGTCAGCGCAAGGAGTGGAAGTTGCTCAAACTGAAAAAGCTGCAAATTCTTGGTTTCAAGTCCTTCTGCGACCGCACCGAACTGAAGTTCAATGGCGACGGCGTAGCCGCCATCATCGGTCCCAACGGCTGCGGAAAATCCAATATTGCGGACGCTATCTCCTGGGTCCTGGGCGAGCAATCGGCCAAGACGCTGCGCGGCTCGCGCATGGAAGATGTGATCTTCGCCGGCACGCGCGACCGCAAGCCTACAGGCATGGCGGAAGTCTCCATGTCGCTGATTGACCCCGACGTGTACGAAGGCAGCGACGCCAACGAGCCAACAGAATTCGACATCCAGGACGAGATGCCGGCGGATGCGGCCGAGGATTGGGATGAAGCCGCCATCCGCGCCCATGCTGCCGAAGAGGCTGAGGCCTACATCGAACACGTGCAGCCGGGCAAGGTGGAGGATCAGGAAGGTCGGCCGGCAGCCGAGGCAGCGCCGGAAGGCACGAACCAGGTTCAGCCGGCGGCTACCACCGAGGGGGCGGAACCCCACAATGGCAATGGTTCGGCAGCCGCAGCCGGCGTGTCCACGGAGAATCCTCAAGTAGTGCTTAAGATCCGGCGGCGCAAGTTCAAGACCCTCAGCTTCAAAAAGGGCGAGATCGTAGTCACGCGCCGCCTGTTCCGCTCCGGCGACAGCGAATATCTGCTGAATGGCAAGCTATGCCGCCTGCGCGACATTCAAGACCTGTTCATGGGCACCGGGCTGGGGCCGGAGTCCTACGCCCTGATCGAACAAGGCCGCATCGGGCAGATTCTGAGCAGCAAGCCTACGGACCGGCGCGCCATCATCGAAGAGGCGGCCGGGGTCACCCGCTTCAAAACGCGCAAGCGCCTGGCCGAAGCAAGGCTTGAAGAAGCCAAACTGAACCTGGCGCGGGTAAACGACATATTCGAAGAAGTCACCCGCCAGATGAACTCGCTCAAGCGCCAGGCTTCCAAGGCCGAGCGCTATGCGCGCCTGCGCGACGAAATGCGGGCCAAGCTTCGCCTGGTGCTGGCCAGCAAGTTTGCTCAGCTTGACCGGGAGCGGGCGGAGTTGGAAGCGCAGATGGCAACCATCGCCGAGGAGATGCGCTACCAGAGCGAAGCCATCCAGCAGCTGGAGGCGGAGCAGGCGGAGCGGTCGCAGCGCGGCTACGCCATCGAGGCGGAAGCGCGGCAGAACCAGCAGCGGGTCAGCGCCCTGGTACTGGAGGCCGACCGGGCCGAGGCGCGGCAGCGTCACAACCAGGAACGCTGCAGCGAGCTGATGGAGCGGGCGACAGTTTGCGAGAACGAAGCGCAGCTCACAGGCGAACGGCTGGCGGAACTGGAGTTGGAGCGCGCGTCCCACCAGCAGGTGGTGGATTCGGCGGCGGCGCATGTGTCAGCCGCGCAGCAGGAATTGCAGCATTGCCAGCAGGAAGCGGAACATGCAGCCGCGGCGCTGGCCGGGGTAGAAGCGCAGCAGGAAGAGCATCGCACTGCCATCTTCGACGCGGTGGCGCAGGCCTCTCAGCTGCGCAACCAGGTGACGCAGGCAGAAGAGCGCCTGGCGGCGCTGAGCCGCGAAGTGCAGCGCCTCAAGCAGGAGTACACACAGGCCGCTGATCAGCTGGCCGCAGCGGGTGGAGAGCGCGGACAGCTGGCGTTGAGCTTCGAATCGGCTTCCCAGCGGGTCACGGCCCTGGGGCAGCAAATCGCGGACGTGCGCCGGCGCATCGAGATGCAGCGCGCAGAGGAGGCGGAGAGCAAGCGCCGGCTGGACGGCCTGCGCGCCGAGCACGCCACGCTGCTGGGCCGGCGGGCGTCGCTGGAGGCGGTGATCGCCGAACACGGTTATTCCACAGAATCGGTGCGCCGCCTGTTCCAGTCAGGCGGCATGCAGGGCGGGCTGGCGCCGGCGGGCGTGCTGGCCGATTTCCTGGAGGTGGAGGACCGCTACGAGCACGTGGTGGAAGACTTCCTGCGCGACGAACTCAACTACATTGTGGTCAAGTCCTGGGATGCCGCCGATGAAGGGCTGCGCCTGCTGCGCAGCGATGTGGACGGGCGCGCTACCTTCCTGGTGCATCCCAACGACTCGCAAGCACGCTTTTCCTTTGCCGTGGACGAGAGCGCGGCCGGCGAACCGCCACCCGCACCCATCGTGCCGCTCAAAAGCTGCATTCGCGTGCTCAACGGCTTCGGCAAGTCGCTGGAAGTAATCCTGCCCAAACTGCGCGATGGCTACATTGTTCCCGATCCATCGTTTGCCAGGGACCTGGCGCTGGAAAATCCGCAGGCCTTCTTCCTGTCGCAGACCGGCGAATGTTTCCACAACGTGACGGTTACCGGCGGCAAACAGCGGGCGGAGGGTCCGCTTTCCATGAAGCGGGAATTGCGCGAACTCATGCGCAACCTGGCGGAACTGGAAATCACCCTGCGCGGCGAAGAGCAGCGCGTGGCCCTGCTGGCGCGGGAAATCAGCGAGCTCGCTTCCCTGCTGGAGCGGCTGGAGGACGAAAAGCGGGAAGCGGAAAAGGACGCTATGACCTCCGGCCACTCGCTGCAGCAACTGGATTCTGAGACCCTCAAGCTAAACGAGCGCGCCGGCGTGTGCGAAGCCGAATTGCGGCGGCTGGCAGCTGAGCAGGCGGAACAGCAGAGCTGCATGGCGGTGCGGCAGGATGAACTGGGGCGCCTGGAGGCGCATCGGACGGAGTTGGAGCGGGAGACCGCGGCAGCGCAGCAGTCTCTGGCCGGGCTGCGCGAGCAGCGCGATGCCGCCGCGCAGCGGTCGTCCGAGCAGATGGCGCGCGTGGCCACAGTAGAAGAGCGGCGGCGGTCAGCGGAAGCAGCTCTGCAGAGGATGGAGTCTCTTCTGGCCGAAACCCGGAGCCGGGTACAGAATTTGCAGGCGCAAGCGGCTTCCGCGCGGGCCGAGAAGCAGCAACGTGAAGCGGAAAACCAGGCCCTGGCCGAACAGGTAGTCGCATTTGCCGCCGAGCGGGCGGAGGCGGAAGCAACGGCCGCGCAGTTGCAGGCGGAGAGCGAACAGGTACGGACCCGGCTGATGGAGATTGACCAGACCCTGCACTCGTTACGCGAAGTGCTGGAGCAATCGCGTGACCGCCGCAGCCAGTTGAGCGCCACGACCGCCAAACTGCTGTCGGACGGCGAATACATGGCGGAGACCTGCCTCAACGAATTGGGCATCACCCGCCAGCAGTTGTGCGAGGATGCGACCGTGCAGCGGGTGGAGGGCGAGCAGCTCACGCAGGAAGATGCGGCCTACCGGCAGATGCGTTCCCACCTGGAATCCATGGGCCCGGTCAACATGATGGCGCTGGAAGAGTACAAAGAAACCGCCCAACGCCACCAGTTCCTGGAGACGCAGCGCAAGGACCTGCTGGAATCCATTGAAAACACCCAGAACACGATTCGTGAGATCGAAACGGTATCGCGGCAGAAATTCCAGGAGGCCTTTGACCGCATCAATGAGAATTTCCAGCTCACCTTCCGCAAGCTGTTCGGAGGCGGGCAGGCGTTCATGCGCCTGACCGACCAGGAGAACAGCCTGGAGAGCGGCATTGACGTGGTGGCCTCGCCTCCCGGCAAGCGGCTGCAGAACGTGCTGCTGCTCTCCGGCGGGGAGAAGGCGCTGACCGCGCTGGCGCTGCTGGTGGGCATCTTCCAATACCAGCCCAGCCCCTTCTGCATCCTGGACGAGGTGGACGCGCCGCTGGACGAAGCCAACATCGGGCGCTTCACCGAGCTGGTAAAGGAGATGAGCGTGCAGACCCAGTTCGTGCTCATCACCCACAGCAAGAAGACCATGAGCATCGCTCCCGTGCTCTACGGGGTGACCATGCAGGAGCCGGGAGTCTCCAAGCTGGTGTCAGTGCGTTTCGGGGCTTGACAGAGCCGATAGATATGTCGTAATCCGACATTCTCGCCGAGCGGCGGTTGCACCACCTTCGGATGCGCACATTTTTTCCACATTGCGCTGGCTGGAAAGCCGTGCCCAGAGCCAATTTCCCGAAATTGTCAACTTGTCAACCCCTTTTCACCGAAGGGGCGAAAGCCCGCTCTTCGCCTCAGGCTTCGACCCGGTTGACAAAAAATTATGGACAGCTAG
This sequence comes from Terriglobales bacterium, assembly GCA_035935775.1. GTDB lineage: Bacteria > Acidobacteriota > Terriglobia > Terriglobales > Acidobacteriaceae > JAICWP01. The sequence goes on along the minus strand of DASYWT010000428.1, from coordinate 822 downwards.
AATACGCGACGTTTCCAGCGGCTAGAATGATTGCATGACACCTCAGCTCCTCGATACCGTCCTTCTCCAAACCGACATACCCGAACTCGAACTCTACGCCAGCGGCAAGGTGCGCGATGTTTACCGAGTTGACAATGAGCACCTGCTGTTCGTGGCTACCGACCGCATCTCCGCCTTCGACTACGTGCTGGCCACGGGCATCCCCAATAAGGGCAAGGTCCTGACCCAGCTTTCCCTGTTCTGGTTCGACCTGCTGCGCGACATTGTGCCTAACCACCTGGTCACGGCGGACGTGGAAAGCTATCCGGCGGTGCTGCACCCCTACAAAGAGCAGCTGCGCGGGCGCTCCATGCTGGTAGTACGCGCCGACATGGTGGCCATTGAATGCGTGGTACGGGGCTATATTTCCGGCTCAGCCTGGAAAGAGTACAAGCAGGGGGGAAGCGTATGCGGCATTTCCCTGCCCCCGGGTTTACGCGAGTCAGACCAGTTGCCGGAACCGATTTTCACGCCTGCCACCAAGGCGCTGAGCGGCCATGACGAGAACATTTCCTTTGAGCGCATGGCGCAGCAGGCCGGTCCGGCACTGAGCCGCGAACTGCGCGACCTCAGCCAGAGGATTTACCAGACGGCAGCCGATTATGCCCGGCAACGCGGCATTATTATTGCGGACACCAAGTTTGAGTTCGGACGCACGGCCGGCGGTCTGGTGCTGGCGGATGAGGTGCTCACACCCGACTCTTCGCGTTTCTGGCCGGCGGACACGTACCAGCCCGGGCGTGCCCAGGATTCGTTCGACAAGCAATACGTGCGCGATTACCT
>DASYWT010000427.1:0-2483 GCA_035935775.1 Terriglobales bacterium | reverse complement strand
ACCGAACATTTGTGGCGCGGGCGCCCTCGCCCGCGATTTCCATCAGCGGCTAAAGCCGGCGTCGGATGCGATCCTCAACAGCATGCCTGAAGGCATGCCCTGATACGAAAGCACCCGTTCCGTTACGCCGTCGAGAGACGTAACAAGTTACGTCTCTACCGAACATTTGTGGCGCGGGCGCCCTCGCCCGCGATTTCCATCAGCGGCTAAAGCCACCGCCGGATGCGATCCTCAACGGCATGCCTGAAGGCATGCCCTGATACGAAGCACCCGTTCCGTTGCGCCGTCCGGAGACGTAACCAGTTACGTCTCTACCGATAATTGCCGCGGTTTTCATTTCTTCGGGCGCTTGTAGAACGGCGTCGGCACCACCTGCGCGCCAACACCCTGCCCGCGAATTTCCACCTTCAACACCGTGCCCAGTTCCGCCAACCGCGGCGGCACATAAGCCAAAGCTATGTTCTTCTTCAGAAACGGGGCATGCGAGCCGCTGGTTACGTAGCCGGCTTCCTTTCCCCGTTCGTCCAGAACCTTGTAGCCGTCGCGGGCGATGCCGCGCTCCACCATCTCCAAGCCAACCAGGGTCCGCTTCAGGCCGCCGGCCCGGGCACGCTCCAGGGCAGCCCGGCCGACAAAGTCGCTCTTCTCCATCTTACAGAATCGGTCCAGCCCCGCTTCCCAAACATTGATGGTTTCGGAAATTTCGTGTCCGTAAAGGGGAAGGCGGCCCTCCAGGCGCAGGGTATTGCGCGCCCCCAATCCGCAGGGCAGAGCGTTGAATTCCCGGCCAGCCTCCAGCACCGCGTTCCAGACGCGGGCGCTGGTGGCTTCATCGGCGGGCACGTAGATCTCGAAACCGTCTTCGGCGGTGTAACCGGTGCGGGCGATCAGGGTATTTTTCAGCCCGCACACCGTTCCGTGCGTGAACCAATAGAACTTCACCGCGCCTAAGGCGGCGTCGGTGAGCTTTTGCAGGAGTTCCTGCGCCTTCGGCCCCTGGATGGCGATTTGCGTGAAATCGTCGCTCAAGTTCTCGGCGGTACAGTTGAAGCCGCGAACATTGTCACGCACCCAGTTGAAGTCCTTCTCGCGAGTGCCGGCATTGATGACCAGCAGGAATTCCCGCTCGCCCAAGCGGTGCACAATGACGTCATCCACAAACGTGCCCTGGGGATAAAGCAAGGCGGAGTACTGGGCCTGCCCGATGGTGAGCCGCGAAGCGTCGTTCATCGTGATGTGCTGCGTGGCTTCCAGAGCCTGGGGACCGGCAATGCGGATGTCGCCCATGTGGCTGACGTCGAAGATGCCCACGCGGGTGCGCACCGCCAGGTGTTCAGCGATAAGGCCGCCGGTGGCCGGGTACTCTACCGGCATGTCCCATCCGTTGAACTCCACCATCTTCGCGCCCATGCGGCGATGCACGGCGTTCAGAGCAGTCTTGCGGATGGCGGGAGTAGTCTCGACGCTGGAGGACAAAGGCGAAATTCCTCGCTGGGCTGACTGGGAACAGGTAGAACTTGTTACGGTATCACGCGCATTTTACAGGGGTCAAACGAACCAAAACCGCAGAGGACGCCGAGGACACAGAGGAAGAATTGAAAGGTCGGGCTTGACGGGTAGACGAACATCTTTGGCGTCATGATGAAGCGCCAAAATTTCTGTGCAGCACCCGAAGAGCCCAATTCCTCTGCGTCCTTGGTGTCCTCGGCGGTTTTGGTTTGATTTCAGGCGACGCGTACTTCGGTAACTTTTCGCCGGCAAGCGCGGGCGCTAAATTGGCCTCATGGAAACCGCCCGGTTTCAGTGCGTCATTTGTGAGAAGGACGAGAAGCAGTGCGCCTGCGACCGCTACTGCAGCATCTGCTTTGGCGAGGATGACGTGCGCTTATGCCAGGATGGCTGCTATTACTGCCGCACCTGCCGCGAAGCGTGCGATTACCAGGCGCAAGACTAAGAAAAGCGGTGGTTGGTAGCAGGCAGTTGGCGGTTAAAATCTGCGCGGATCGGAGTACCAACTACCAGCTACTAACTTCCAACTACCCGCCGCTTTAGATAACCACGGTTTCCCTATATTCCCCGAACACCTTCCGCAGCGTATCCGAAATTTCCCCGACTGTGGCGTAACTTTCCACCGCCGAAATGATGTGCGGCATAAGGTTCCTGCCGGAGCGGGCGGCCTCCTCGATGCGGCGCAGAGCCTCCTCCCAGGGCTGCTGGTCGCGGCGCGCCCGCAGCGCCCGCAGGCGCTCCACCTGCTTATGCTCAAGGGTTTCGTCCACGTGGAAAATGGGTACGGTGTGCTCTTCCTCGCTGCTAAAGCGGTTCACGCCCACCACTACCGCCTCCAGCCGGTCTACCGCCTGCTGGAACTCGTAGGCGGCATTCTGGATTTCCTGCTGCACATACCCGCGCTCGATGGCTTTCAGCATCCCGCCCAGAGCGTCAATCTTCTCCAAGTAGCCTCTGGCCCGGCTCTCGATTTC
>DASYWT010000426.1:0-3778 GCA_035935775.1 Terriglobales bacterium | reverse complement strand
ATCAGGCAATTCTCCTCGCCGTTGTCGTCAGCGTACTGTCTGACTGTTCCCTTGTCCCCTTGCCGGCGGTTCGCCGCGCCCATTTCCGCGGGAGCAGGGCCAAGCCATCACCGTGGGCCACCGGACCTATGCCTCTCTATGCACCGCCATCCCACAATTGAAGCGGATTTTCTTGCCCATCCGGGGCGGGAAGACCGGGAAGTCCGCGGGCCGGAGGGCGAGAGCGTAAAGCGCCCGCTATGCCCACGCTGGGAACTCTTTGTGGTCTTGGCCGGGTTACTGGCAGTGTTTTTCATCTGCTTTGTCAGCCGGAACCATCACCTTCCCTGGGGAGATGAGGTTCAAACCATTGATGCGGCTGTGAACAGCTACTACGGTGCTGGGTTCCGCTCGATGGTGTACCGAAATCAAAACGATCAGAAATTCTGGGCGGGTAATGTTCCCTTGTATGGCTTTGTTGCCTGCTTATGGACTTGCGTATTCGGTTTTTCCAATGCCAGCGTGCGCGTACTGAACTATATGTTGCTGGTGCTGGCCTTGCTTGCTGTGTGGCTGGCTGTACTGCGGTTGCAAATCATCGCCAGCGCGCGCCAGCGACTGGCCATGATAACCGTGCTGCTTTCGGGCGAGGGGATCACGTACGCCTGTATGAACCTGCGCTATGACGCCTGGAGCCTGCTGCTCTGCGCCGCAGGCCTCCTTTTCTACACTGCCAGTTCCGGCGGCGTGCGTGCGGGGGGATTGTTTGCGATTGGAGTGATGATGCCGTTGTCAGGAGTCCACCTTCCACCTTATGTGCTTATGCTTTCCGCCGTGTTCCTGCTGTTCCTCGGTTGGGGTGTCATTCGCCAACTGGTGCCGCTGTATAGCGGCATACTGTTGGGCATAGGCTCTCTCTTCGGGCTGTATTGGTGGAAGGGTGTTATTCCTGAATTCCTTGCCATCCTCCACAATGAAGGCGGGCAGAGCTTAGGGGAGAAGATTCAACACCTCGGCTATTACTTTCGCCCTGACCGCAGCCTGCTCTGCCTAGTCGCCTTGCTTCTCGTGCTGCTGTTGTGGCGGGGGCGCAGGCCTGGCGGGAGTGTTGCCCTGCGCCTGGGGTTGGCAATCGGTCTGGGGTTGCCGGTAGCCCTATTCCTCATGCGGCGCTTCGTCCTCAGCTACGCTTGGGCGGTTTATGTGCCGGTTGTGGTCTGTTTATTCGTGGTGCTGGTCCGGGAATGGAGAAGCTTCGCCACCGCCAGGAAGGCGGTGGTGGTGGCGATGCTCATTTCCGCCTGCGGGCTGGGACTACCCAAGACGCTGGCGGGGATGGCGCTGCAATGGTCGATTCGTGATTATGGCATTGTCGAACGCTTCGTTGCGGGAAAGATCGAGCATGGTGCGGTGGTGATGTGTGATCCTGCAGCGTATTTCGCCATCAAGCCCCACGCTCTCCAGGTATATACGGAACAGTACGAGCAAGTCATAAGCGCAGAGGAGCGGCGGAGCATTCAAGTACTCGTAATTGATCCCAAAGATCGCACGCAATTTCAAGCCACACTGGGAGGGAATTGGGCGGCGACAGGCGCGGATCTGTCTGTCTATCCCGGCCCTTTGCCGTACATCATTTCCGGCATCTTTCACTCCCGGTTTGGCTATCGCTTGGCCGTATACCGAAGAGTGGATCAGCTAACCTCGTCGCCGGCTAGCCCGCTCCCCGGAGCAGATAAATAGTCCGCCGAAAATAGAACTTTGCCTTAACTGAATTGCCGCGATCGCCTCTCCCAATGCCTTCTCCATCTACGAATTACCGCTTACGAAATGGAAACATGTCAAGACCACCCGAGTTGTCCGCCGTCGTCCCCTGTTTTAACGAGCAGGAAGTCATCGTCGAAACCCACCGGCGCCTCACCGCGGTGCTGCGCGAGGCGGCGCGCGACTACGAGCTGGTATTTGTCAACGACGGTTCCCGCGACACTACCCTGCCGCGGCTGCGCCAGATCCATATCCTGGACCCGCACGTGCGGGTGGTGAGCCTGTCACGCAATTTCGGGCATCAGCTGGCGGTCTCCGCGGGCTTACGGCACGCCGAAGGTGAGGCGGTGGTCGTCATCGATGCCGATCTGCAGGATCCGCCGGAGGTGATCCCAGCCATGCTCGAAAAATGGCGCGCAGGCTGCGACGTGGTTTATGGCGTCCGCCGCTCGCGCGCCGGCGAGAGCTGGTTCAAGCTGCTGACCGCGAAATGGTTTTACCGCCTGCTGAATCGGATAGCCGATACGCAGATTCCCGCAGATACGGGCGACTTCCGCCTGCTGAGCCGGCGGGCTCTGGACGCGCTGCTGCAGATGGGGGAAACACACCGCTTGCTGCGCGGCATGTCGAGCTGGATCGGATTCAGCCAATACGGCCTCGCCTACGACCGCGGCCCACGTTTTGCCGGAGCCACCAAGTACCCATTATCCAAAATGCTGAAGCTCGCCCTGGATGGAGTGCTGTCGTTTTCCACACTCCCCCTGCGCCTGGCGAGTTTCCTGGGTGTGGCCACGGCTTTTGCAGGTGGACTTGGCCTGATGGGTGCGTTCTTCCTGCACGCCTTCGCCGCCGTCTCGCCGTCCGGCTGGATCCTGCTGCTCCTGGCCATGCTCTTACTTGGCGGCATGCAGCTGCTCGGCCTCGGCATTTTGGGAGAGTACGTGGGACGCATTTACACGGAAGCCAGACGGCGGCCGCTGTATGTGGTTGAGGAGGTGCTGGAGCGCCGGGTCCAGGAATGTGAGCCCCAACGAGCCGGGGGGGCAAGCGCATGAACACCGGGGCGGCGCGCCTCCGCTTCGCCGTCGGGCTGGTGATCAGCCTCCTGCTGATGTTGGCGGCGGGACGCCTGCTGAACTGGCGTGAAATCTGGCATCTGCTGGGCCACGCCCGGCTGCCGTTGCTGGCCCTGGCGGTCGCCTTGCTGGCCGCCGATTATCTGCTTCGCTGCCTTCGCTGGTGGCTCATATTGCGGCAATCGAGCTCCCGGGCTTCCTTGCGCGATTGTGCTCTGGTGCTGCTGGCGGGATTCGGATTGAATAATGTTCTGCCCTTCCGGGTGGGAGACGTGCTTCGCGCCGCCGGCTTCACAAGCCGCCTGCGGGCTCCAGCCTCTTACCTGGTGGGCACGCTTCTGCTGGAACGCGCGCTGGACTTGTTCTCCCTGCTCGTGGTCTGCCTGCTCGTGACCCTGGTCTCGGGCGCGAACTTCCCGGTGGCCGGCATGCAGAGCCTGTTAGCGCCGCTGACCGGGCTGGCCGTGACGGCGCTGGCGGCGGCCCTGCTGCTGGCAGAACGCGTCCAGGCGCTGACAATCCGCCTCATCGAAATGACGGTGCGCGCGCCCGGCCGGAAAGCCCGACTGGAGCGTCTGACGGCTTCGCTGCTGCGCGTCTTCACTTCGTGCACCCCGGCCGCCAGCATCCGCTTTGTGCTGCTGTCGCTCGTGGCCTGGGGTCTGGAGGCGGCGTTATTCGTCAGCGTCTCGCGGTCCCTGGGACTGCGGCTGCCTCTGGCGGTTCCACTGCTGGCTTTTGTGGCCGCGAACTTCTGCACCTTGATTCCCAGCGCGCCGGGATATCTTGGCACCTTCCACGCCGCCGCTATTTCCGTGCTCGTCGCCGCGGCGGTGCCGCGGAACTCAGCCGCGGCATTCGCCCTGCTTGCCCATGCCGCGCTGTGGCTGCCGGTCACTGTGGCCGGCCTGGTTAGTTTTACCGTGCTGCACAGACGCGGCCACTCTTCCCCTGCGCGCGCG
>DASYWT010000425.1:0-3251 GCA_035935775.1 Terriglobales bacterium | reverse complement strand
GTCTGTTCGCCCCGAACTGGAGCCAGCTCCGCCACTCTGCCGCCACCGTGGAAGCCCCGGACTTTAGTCCGGGGACAACCAGAAACAAAAAGGCGGCCCTTTAGGGCCGCCTTCGCTCTCAACACTAGCTACAACTGCGGTTGTGGCGGGGTCTCCGACATCGGAGGGCTTTGCTGCTGCGGCGGAGGCGTTTGCCGCGGCGGCATCTGAGGATTTACCCCGCCTTGTCCCGGCATGGTCTGCGGCTGGGTCGTGCCCGGATTCTCACCGCCCGTCAGCCCGCTCAGCGAGCTTACGGTAATGTGGTTTACCACCCGCCGGCTGCCGGCATAGGAACCGGCTATGCGCTCGGCCGTCTGCTTCTGGTCCGGCGTCGCCACCGTGCCCGTCAGTTCCACATCCGTATCGGTCACGTTTAGCTGGATGTTGGTTCCGGAGAGTGTGCCCTGCTGCGCCAGCGCGTTCTTAATTTCAGACTGAATCTGGCTCGCGCTCTGCGCCGTCCCCATCTGGTTGTTCGGCGTTTGCACACCCTGCTGCGTCATGTCCGGCTGCGTCTGTCCGGGTTCCGTTTGCGCCGCCCCTGGGCTTGGCTGGGCCTGCGCTCCGGCGCCGGCCTGAGCCTCCGCGCCCTGCTGACTCTGAGCCTGGGTTGAGCTGGTCATGCTGCCCGTTTCGCGGTTGCCCTGCTCAACGCCCGCCTGGGCCGACGTGTTGCCGGCTTCGCTTCCCGCCGCGCTCGGCGCCGGCACCTCAGCTGACCCCGAAGTGGTTCCCGCCGCGTTCGGATTCACTCTCAGTTTGGCATGCACTTTCTTCACACCTGGTACCGACTTGGCCAGTTCCTCCGCATGCTTGCGGTCGGCTTTGGAAGCCACCGTCCCGCTTAGCGTTACCACGCCTTTCTTCGCTTCCACCTGCACGCTCTTCAGCGCCGGCTCGGTCGAAAGCTTCTGCTGTACCTGCTGTGCCAGCGCGTCATTGTCCGGAGCGGTGGCCGCTGAACTTGGCGACGCCGTTTGGTCCGGTGCCGGAGTGGTGGCGGTCGGCGGCGCCTGAGTGCTCGGCTGTTGTTGCGTGGTAGGCGACTGGCTCGACGGATATTGTCCCGCCTGCGATCCTGTCTGGCCCGTCTGTGCCAGGCCGTAGGTCGTGGCTAATGCCAGCCCTAGTGTTAACAGCAACGAATGTTTTTTCATACACCCTTTCTCCTCAAGGTTTTGGCGATTTGCGAGTCTCTGCTCGCGGCGACGAAGGGAACGCCCACGTAGCTGCTTCCGCCATGAATTGATTGGCTCTTGGGTTAGGTGCTCTATCTCCCCACGGGTTTGCCCGCGCCCCTGCCGCCACTCCGCTCCCGTGCCGTCCTGAGTTCCCGCCCCTTTACCCTCGATGGCCATCCTGGTCGGGGACGGAAGCGAACCCTTCCGCCGTCCCCTTAAAAAAACCTTGTGTTTGGCCAAGGTGATAGCTGAGGCTGGTGTCTGAAGGTAGGTTCTTATTAGTCAACAATCGTCAATCCTATTGAACCCTCCCGTTGCCGAAATTAGACTATTTTTATGCACGCCCACGCCGGCCACAGCCACGGCAACGAGCCATCCCGCGTGCTGCGCATTTCTCTCGGTATCACCCTCGGCTACGTCGTTGTGCTGGTCATCGCCGGGATTAAGGCGCATAGCTTGGCCCTGTTCTCCGAGGCTGGCCACAATGCCTCCGATTTCCTCGCTCTGCTCCTGTCGCTCGGCGCCGTTTACCTGCAGCAGCGTCCCCCCAGCCCTACCAAAACTTACGGCTACTCGCGTGCAGGTGTGCTGGCGGCCTTCCTGAACGCCATCGGTCTGGTCATCGTCTCTTTCGTAATTTTTTACGAAGCCTTTCACCGCCTCATGGCCCCTGTGGCTGTTCATCCTCGTGTCATGATCTGGGTGGCCGCTCTGGGCGTTCTCATGAATGGCGTCATCTCCTGGCTCCTCTATCGCAGTCGCCAGGACCTCAACATCCGCAGCGCTTTCCTCCACATGTTCGGCGACACTTTGTCCACCGCCGCCGTCATCGGCGGCGCTGCCGCCATCCTTGTCACCGGATATTTCTGGATTGACTCCGCCCTCTCCTTCGGCATCGGCGCTCTCATCCTCTGGTCCGCCTTCGGCATCATCCGCGAGAGCCTCAATATCCTGCTCGAAGGTACCCCCCGCGGCATGGAACTGGAACACATCACTGCCGCCATCGCCGGCATAGAAGGCGTGAACGACGTTCATGACCTGCATGTGTGGAGCATCGGCTCCGACAGCCACGCTCTTTCCTGCCACATCAGCATCGCCGATATTCCCCCCTCGGCCAGCGAGCGCATCCTGCGCGACGTGAAGGATAAACTGCGCGACCACTTCCGCATTCAGCACACCACCATTCAATTCGAACACATCGTCTGCGACGTCGCCCACGGCTGCGTTGTCCCCACCTCCGGCCACGAACCTTCTGGCGAGCACACCTGATTCCGCGGCAACCCCTCTTCCTGTCATCCTGAGCGGAGCAGGCCGATTCGCTTGCGAATCGGTCTGCGCAGTCGAAGGACCCCGGCGTCGCGCACGGCGATATTACTGTTCCAAGGAATTCTTAGCACGACCCTCGTCGGTGTGTATGACTGCGGAAGCGCTAATCAGCAACTCATTGAAACTCTGTGATTCCGAGCAACGCAGTCGAAGACCCTACTACCCAGTCGTTTCATAAGAACTACTTCAAGGAGCCTTCCCCATTCGTGGGCTTCACCCAGGAACGCCCTCCAACGGTTTCGTGAATGCCAACTGCGTAGGGGTGTTTCGACCCGGGCGTTCGCCCTCGCTCAACATGACAGGTGAGGAAAAATTTAGAGGCAAGAGGCAGTAGATTAGCCCCTCATTTCCGGACCTGGCTTAGCTCCTCATCTCCGGACCCCGCGCCTGCCCGCAGCCGGTGAGAAGAATGTTGTCAATCAAGCGGGTGGCGCCTACGACTGCCGCCACTGCAACGAGCGCGCCACCGCTAACGTCGGCCACCGGCTCCAGGGTGTCGGGGTCCACCACTTCCAAGTAATCCAGCTTCGCTCGGGGCTCGTCGCGTATGACTTCTTCTCCGGCACGAATCAGCTCAGCGGCCCGCCGTTCGCCGCGATCGGCTAGGGTTTGCACGCGCATCAGCGCCCGGTAAAGGACCGCGGCCTGCTTGCGCTGCTCTGGCGTCAGGTAGGCGTTACGCGAGCTCATGGCCAGCCCATC
>DASYWT010000424.1:0-1890 GCA_035935775.1 Terriglobales bacterium | reverse complement strand
GAAGCATCCGCCTTCGCCATCAAGCGCTGGCCGCTGAGGCGTGCCGGGGCACGGTAGTGGTTGGCATCGAAGTGCCAACGCAGGTCTTTGTGCACCAGGACCTCCACCGTGTCGCGGTAATCGGGAGCCAGCGCCGGCAAGGACCGCAGACCGTCCGGACGAAAGCGATCGCAGGGGCGCTGGCGGGTTTCCCGATGCATCCGCACGTTGGCGATTTCCTTCAGCCACTGCTGCGTCTGACGGTTCACATCGGCGAGATCGGTGAAGGAGCGGAGCGGCCAGAAGTTCGAGCGCAGGTAGCCGATGCCCGCCTCAATTTTTCCTTTTTCCCAAGCCGCCCGCGGGTTGCAGGCTCGAGGATAAAAACCATATTCACGGGCGAAGGCCAGAAAGCGCGGGTTGAAGCGAATCAGGCGGCCATCGTGCTCGGCGACCACCGTCAGTAAATTGTCATACCAGCATTCACGCGCCACGCCGCCCAGGGCGGCAAAGGCGTGCTGGTGACAGCGGACGAAGGTCTCGAAGCTTTGGCTGTGGGTGAATTCCACATAGAGCATCCGACTGTGAGCTTCGATCAGGCCGAAGGCATAGAGTTTGCGCGCATCGCCCTGGTAGTCGAGCGCCCCGAAGTGACCCCAATCAATTTCGAAGCGCTCGCCCGCCGCCGGTTCCAGGCGCACGAAAGCGCGGGGTGCGGAAGACACCCCCCGCGCCTGCTGCAGGTACTCGCGCAGGATACTGTGGCCGCCGGTATAGCCAGCCGCTTGCAGCCGTTGCAGAATGACGCTGCCGGGGGCGCGCGCGTCTTGCTCCAGCAGTTCGGCGATCAGCGGCTTGAAGGGATCGAGCTTGCTGGGGCGAGGCCGATGAACGGGCGCGGGCACGGGCGCGAAGAGATACTTTTTGACGGTGCGAGTGCCCAAGTGGAGAGGGCGAGCGATGCGGCGCATCGACCAGTGCTCACCTCGCGCCAGCCGGTGCACTTCATGGATCTGGTCCGTCTTCAGCATGCCTCCGCTTATAGACCGCCGCCGGGAACAACACCAGAGGGATGTTCTTTACAAGCCCCGGCTGCCGGGGGCAGTGGCCATTCAGCCGATGGAAAAATCAGGAGTTGCGAGCGAGCCAAGTTGTTCTTTACAAGATCGTCGGCCGCCGCCCCCAACAGCCAGACTTCGGCGGGAGAATGCTTTAGGTCCAGAGCCAGGTTGTTCTTTACAAGTTGCTGGAGATGCTGGCGCTGGTCCCGCCGGTGTTGCTGTTGGCGATTGCGCTCCGCTGCCTGGGCGTGAGTTTGCCAGTACTGCCGCTGATAGCCGGGATGCGCGTCGCGCCACTTTTTCCGGCTGCCGCGCACGGTCTCGGCATAAACGGGATCGGAACGAATCTTGTCGCGATGATATTCACGCTGGCGTCGACGCTGGCAGGAAACTTGGCTACAGACGGCTTGCTGAGGGTGGTAGCGGGAAGGCTGGAAGACTTGCTGGCAATAACGGCAGTGGCGATCGCTCATCAGGCGGCTCCGGATCAGAATCGAATCCGCTCATTCTGTCCGGCGGCGCGCTTGAACCTCAGCGCGCCCCAAAAACTTAACCGCCTATAGAGTCTCCTGTGTCGCGGTAGGGATACCAGTTACCTGATACCACCGGGTGGCCGGGGCGGTCACCCACCCCGGCTCCCACAGAACGCAGCGTGCGGATTTCCCGCACTGCGCTCGTCGGAAATTGGTTCACAGCACGGCGATAGCTTGCAACTCCGCATACGGGAGATGCAGCTTGGGTCGCACTAGCGGAGTCCGCTCCTTGATCTGATGAAAGGACTTCCACCAAATCGTACCCTTCCAGCTTCGGCTGCTCAGCATTTTGCGCCAGTAGCGCTCCACGGCCCGAT
>DASYWT010000423.1:0-6897 GCA_035935775.1 Terriglobales bacterium | reverse complement strand
CCGGATGCACTTGGCGTAGCAGCCGCCTTCAAAATTGAAGATGCCCTGCTGGCTCCAGCCATGCTCGTCATCGCCGATCAGCCGCCGGTTAGGATCGGCGGAAAGCGTGGTTTTTCCCGTGCCTGAGAGCCCGAAGAACAGCGCTGTCATCCCGTCCTTTCCGATGTTAGCCGAGCAGTGCATGGGAAAAACGTCGCGCGGCGGCATCAGGAAATTCATTACCCCGAAAATGCACTTCTTGATTTCACCCGCGTAAGCCGTGCCCCCGATCAGAATCATCCTCCGCGTAAAGTTCACCAGGATGAAAGCGCCGGAGTTGGTGCCGTCGCGCAGCGGGTCGGCGTGAAATTCGGGCGCTGCTACCACCAGGAAATCGGGCTGATGATTGTGCAGTTCCTGGGCTGTGGGGCGGATGAAAAGCTGGCGCGCGAACAGGCTCTGCCAGGCATGCTCCGTGATCACCCGCACCGGCAGCCGGTATTGGGGATCGGCCCCGGCGTACAGATCCTGCACGAACAGTTCGCGGTCGCGCAGGTGCTCCACCACCCGGTCATAGAGAGCGTCAAATCTTTCCCGTTCGAACGGCTGGTTGATGGCCCCCCAGTGCACGCGGTCGGCGGTGAGCTCATCTTTAATGGTGAACTTGTCCTTGGGCGAGCGGCCCGTGCGCCCGGTGTAGGCCACCAGTCCGCCGTTGCTGGCCAGGCGGGCTTCTCCCCGGCGGATGGCAATCTCCACCAGAGGAGCAGCATTAAGGTTCCGGTGCACTTTCCCGTGACGTAACAATTCCGCCAGGCTCGGTTGAATGGCTGTAGACATGAGTGCGGCTCCTTGCAGACAAACCCGATATTGTGCCCTAAAACCGCCGCGCCTTCCAAGTTGGCGGCCTCAGGACGGCAGTCGGGCTCTGATTGTCGCCTGCCCCGCGGGCGCGCGAAAGTGTCTTTGGTCACAATAGGTTGTGATCCGCAAAGCCGGGGCCAGGGTTGCTTTTTCAGGCCGGAACGCCGCTGCGCGCTTCCTCCAGCACGGCGTCAAGATGGGCCAGCATCTGTTCCACGGTGAGCGCGTGCAACTCGCGCCCTCCGTCCTCTCCCGATTCAATTGCCGTCTTCAGATAGTGGCCGGCGATCTGTACGGCCAGCGGATCGGTAATGGTTTTGCCGGTGCGCTCCCTGTATTCCACCCAGCCGGGCAGCGGCAACGCAATCCACACCGGCCGGCCATTGGCCAGAAACTTGGTGTCCACGGCGTCGGCGTGACGGGTGGAGATGGCCAGCACCAGCGCCTGGTAGAGGCAGTGCACCTCTTCTTCGGACCAGCGTTCCGTCGCGCGGAAGTCCTCGTACATGGCCACCTACCAATATATATGAAGTCGTTCGTGGCCGGTTACGCGTTGCGGGTCAACTGCAGCAAATCCCAGCGATTGCCGTACAGATCCTCGAACACGGCCACCACGCCGTAGCTTTCCTTCCGCGGCTGCTCGCAGAACGTGACGCCCTTTTCCTGCAGCGTCCGGAAATCGCGCCAGAAATCATCCGTGTGCAGGAACAGGAACACTCGCCCTCCAGTTTGATTGCCAACTCTCTTCGTTTGTTCGGGAGTCGCGGCCCGCGCCAGCAGCAGACGCGTTTCGCAGGAGCCGGGCGGCGCCACCAGCACCCAGCGCTTGCCGTCCGGCAAAGGCGTATCTTCGATCAACTTAAAGCCAAGCACGCCGCAGTAGTAGGCCTTGGCTTCTTCGTAATCGCGGACCACCACAGTCACGCAGGCGAGGTGTTGGCGTTTGCTTTCCATGTTCTGACGGATTGGATTCCGGCGCCAGATAGAATACACAGTTATGGGTCATAAGCCCCGAACACAAACCGCCCCTGCGGCAAAATCAAAAATCCAGATTGTTAAGTCGGAAATCTTTGATTTTCCCTGGCTGGTGCACGGTTTCAGTACCCGCGTAGGCGGGTGCTCCGACGCTTACGGCGGCGCCTCGCTGAACCTCGGATTCACGAAGGACGATGCGCACGCTTCGGTAGAGCTCAATCGTGAAGCCTTCCTGCGCGCCTTGGGCGCCGCCGACGGCGATTGGCGCCTGGTTACCCAGCGCCAGGTGCACTCCGACCTGATTCATCGTGTCACCGATGCTGACACTCATTTCACGGGCGATGGCCTGGTCACTAACGCACCCGGCTTGTTGCTTGCGGTGCAAACCGCCGACTGCCTTCCCGTCCTGCTGGTGGATACAAAACGTCGCGCGGTTGGCGCTTTTCACGCCGGCTGGCGCGGCACCCTGAAACGCATTGCGGAAAAAGGTGTGGGCGAAATGCGCCGGCAGTTTGCCAGCGTGCCCGGCGACCTGCGTGCCGCCATCGGCCCCGGCATTCATTCCTGCTGCTATCAGGTGGGCGAGGAGGTGCGGGAAAAATTCCACTCCCAGTTCGCTTATGCCGGTGAGATCTTCCGCGAGGTGCGCGAGTCCAACCCCGTGCACGAAAAATACCCGCTGCTGTTTCTCAACGCCCGCCCGCCCGGCCACGGTCCCGAGGAAGCCTTGCTCTACCTCGATCTGGCCGCCGCCAACGCCCGCCAACTGCTCGACGCCGGCGTGCCCGCGGAAAACATCAGCGCCTCGCCGCTCTGCACCTCCTGCCGCACCGACCTGCTGTTCTCGTATCGCAAGGAGAAGGGAATGGTGGGCAGATTGATGGGTGTGGTGGGTATTCGGCCTTAAACTGATTCACAGCCGAGACGCAGAGATCGCAAAGCAGGTCATTTCAGCCTGATTCATGTTTAACCTCATGCGCCTCATTTCACCTGGAAGGGCCCGGCTTGTAATTTCTAGCGACAAAGCTGTTCTCGACCTGCTGAAAGGCGATGCATCACCGTGGAAGCGCATGGCTTCAGCCATGCAAAATTCAGCCTCCAATGAAAACCGGCTTTAGCCCTGGTGTCGGTGGCTTTGCACCGGGGCTAAAGCCCATTCTGAATCCGGCGCCTGATCGCACGGCTGAAGCCGTGCGCTTCCACGCCCCTAGTGGCGAACGATGATCTCATTGCCGTCACAGCGGTATATCGTCTGTGTGTCGTAGCGCGTCTGAATGTGTCCCGCCGGTCGGCAGTGATGCTCAATCATCTATCGGTTCCAGTCGAAGCGGCTTTTCAGGGCAAGAGCAAAGCTGCCCACCGCGATCAGGGCAATAATTCCTAGACCTGCACGCACGGCTTTGGAACGCATGGCGACCAACTTTAATCCTCGGCGCTCTCCGCGTCTCGGCGGTGAGATTTGGGTTTTGGCACTGAAGAATCACTCCAGCCCGCCCCGCGCCAACTGTACCGCGCGCAACCCCGCCTGCGCCTTGTTGAGGCATTCCTGATATTCACGCGCGGGCTCGGAATCGGCAACGATGCCCGCCCCCGCCTGCAGATAGGCCCTTTTGCCCTTCACCACCATGGTGCGAATGGTGATGCAGGAGTCCAGGTTCCCCGCGAAGTCCGCGTACAGCACCGCTCCGCCGTACACGCCCCTCCGCACCGGCTCCAGTTCTTCGATAATCTGCATGGCCCGCACCTTGGGTGCGCCGGTCAACGTTCCCGCCGGGAAACATGCGGCCAGGGCGTCTATGGGATCCAGTTCCGGCCGCAACCGTCCCTCGATCGCCGACACCAGGTGCATGACGTGCGAGTAGCGCTCGACGTACATCAGCTTGGGCACCGAAACCGAACCGTACTCACTCACCCGCCCGATGTCGTTACGCCCCAAATCCACCAGCATCACGTGCTCCGCGCGCTCCTTTTCGTCCTCGGACATCTGCTGTTCCAGCCGCTGGTCTTCCGCCTCATCGCGCCCCCGCGGGTGAGTCCCGGCAATCGGCCGGTATTCCAGCCGCCGCCCCCTCACCCGTACCAGCATTTCCGGCGACGAGCCCAGGATCTGCAGCACCTCGTCCTTGCCCCTGGCCCGTCCCGTTCCCAGTTCGCGCAGGCGAAGAAAATACATGTAGGGCGAGGGATTCACCGTGCGCAGCGCGCGATAGAGGTCGAAGGGCGCCGCTCCCGGTTCGAACTCCAGCCGCTGCGACAACACCGCCTGAAAAATATCTCCCGCCGCGATGTATTCCTTCATCCGCTCCACGCCGCGCATGTAATCGGTCCGGCTGGTGCGGTGACGCGCCTTCAAAGTTCCGGGAAACCGGCGTGCCTCCCGCGGACGCAGCCGCCGCAACCCGGCCGCCAGCTTTTTCTCGATGGCCGCAATATCTCTGAGCGCTCGGTCATAAGCGCGCCGGGGGCTTTCTCGGGCCACGTCGGCGGCGGCAATGATGTGAATCTGATGCCGCAGGTGGTCAAAGGCCAGCAAGCGGTCGAAGAACATCAGCGCGCAATCGGGTGCATCCAAATCGTTCTTCGCATGGTCGCCGATCTTTTCCAGCTGGCGGACAACATCGTAAGCCAGATAGCCGACCGCGCCCGCCGTGAAGGGCGGCAACTCCGGCACTACCGCCGCGCGGTACTGGCGCAGCAGCTGTTGCACGATTTCAAAAATGTTTCCTGCCTGCCGTTCCACGCGCCCGCGGCGCTCCACCATGATCTCCGTCCCCCGCGACTGCACCTGCATGTAAGGCCGCGCGCCCAGAAAGGTGTAGCGCCCTATTCTTTCCCCCGCCTCCACCGATTCCAGCAAAAATGATCCCGGCTCCTCGCCGGCTATGGCCAGGAATGCGGAAACCGGCGTCAGCAGGTCGGCAGTGATGGATTTCGCCACCGGCACCAGCGTGGCACCCCGCGCCAACCAGGTGAACTCTTTGTAGTCAGGACGCACCATGGAGGAAAATCACCAGCTCGAATCGCACATTATATGGTTCGAAAGCACTTCGCCAGCGCAGCAATGTAAAGACCACATAGATTTTTTTTTCCGTATTCGCGGACAAAATATCCATCACCGGGAAGCAAGTTATCATCGTAGGGCGTTTAGTAGCCCGCGCATGGTCGAAACAGAAAGACATCCGAGGCTTTCTCGTTTGCCCAGGGCTCTCCCCTCCAGATGTTACCCAGGGCTTTTGGTCACATTCCTATTGCTGGTCGTCGGCGCTGGCCGGGCCTTCGCCGGGCCTCCCTTTCAAACTGACGACCCCGACCCGGTCCCTTACCGTCATTTCGAAACCTACGCCTTCGAGCTCTCAGACGGCACCCGGGCCGGCGGAACCACTCTGGAATTTCCTGCCTGGGAGTTGAATTGGGGCGCCATTCCCAACGTGCAGTTGCACATCGTCGTGCCCATGGCCACCACCTTTCCGCCCGCTAACGGTCCGGTCAATTTCGGTGTCAGCGACACTGAACTGGGCGTCAAATACCGTTTTATAAAGGAGACAAAGTACCGTCCCGAGATCGGCATCTTCCCCTTCCTCGAACTGCCTACGGGCAATTCTTCCCGCGGCCTGGGCGTCGGACGCACCTGGTACCGCCTGCCGCTATGGGTACAGAAAAGCTGGGGCCCCTGGACTACCTACGGCGGGGGTGGTGCGGTGGTGGTGCACGCCCCCGGCTACAGCAACTACGGCTTCGCCGGATGGTTGCTACAGCGAACCATCACCAGGAAGCTTATCCTGGGCACCGAAATCTACGGCCACGGCGCCGCGGGCGCTGCCTCCACCAGTACCCGATCTTCCACCATGACCGATATCGGCGGCTACTACACCATCCACGAAGGCTTCCAGTTGCTCTTTGCCGCCGGACACAGTTTTGTGGGTCAGGGCGAAACCTACACTTATCTGGCGCTCTATTGGACGTGGGGCGGAGGCTCCAAGTCTAAGCATGGACCGAACTCCTTCTTCTCCCTCTTGCCCCACGGGTAATTGTTCCTGGCCTAGGCAGCGCTCGCACAAAGGGTTCTGATCTCGCGCGGCAGTCCGCCGTCACACTGGAAGCCCTTGCACTATCGGGCATTGACGACGACACTTCCGGGTTGCAAGATGGGCTAACGTTCAAAATACCCGGCGGAAGCCTATGTTAGTTAGATTCTGGGGAGTGCGGGGGTCGACCCCTACTCCGCAGCCGGAAAACATGCGTTACGGAGGTAACACCTCCTGCGTCGAGGTGCGGGCCGGCGACGGTCTCTATATCTTCGACTGCGGCACCGGTCTCCGCAATCTGGGCAAGGCCCTCGGCAACCATGCTGGTCAAAGTATCTCCGCCCACATCTTCATCTCCCACTTCCATTGGGACCACATCCAGGGCATCCCTTTCTTCACCCCGCTTTACAATAACGCCGAAAACCGGTTCTTTTTTCACTCCTCCAGCCGCACCCGCAGCCTGCAGCGCGTGCTGGAAGAACAGATGAACGAGCCTTATTTCCCCGTGGACATGGGTCAGATGGCGGCCCACCGCCACTTCCACGACATTGGCGAAGGCCAGATGACGATGGAAAATTGCACCCTGCGCACCATGGCCCTGAACCATCCTCAGGGCTGCCTCGGCTTCCGCATGGAGACCCGCGAAGGCGTGCTGGTTTATGCCACCGACAACGAGCCCGGCCAGGCACTGTTCGATAAACAGGTGCGCAAACTGGCCGAAGGCGCGGATGTCCTGATTTATGACGCCCAGTACCTGCCCGAGGAGTACGAGGTTTGCCGCCGCGGCTGGGGTCACAGCCACTGGCGCGAAGCCGTCAACGTGGTCATGGAGAGCGGCGCCAAAGAACTGGTGCTTTTCCACCACGATCCCGACCACGACGACGCCTGCATCGAGCACATTGTGCGCGAGGCCGGCAACTACTATCCGCGCGTGCGCGCCGCCGCCGAAGGCATGGAAATCGAAATCGGCGCCCCCGCCCGCTCCCGCGCCGCTGCCAGCCGCAAGTAGCAGACTACGTCCCTCTTCAGCCCATCCGAACTCCCTACCCAAATT
>DASYWT010000422.1:0-7613 GCA_035935775.1 Terriglobales bacterium | reverse complement strand
GAAGGCCCAGGTCCCTCCTTACGAGCGGCTGGCCAATGTGCAGTTCGACCTGAACACGGAAAAATTCTACAAGTTGTACATTGACCTGATGACCCGGCCGGAGCGGCACTAAGCGGACTTCATCGCGCCGGCGCCGAGATTGAGCTCACGATGAGAAGACTGGGATTGAGGGTGGGAATCTCCCTCCTGCTGGTGAGTTCCCTGGCCTGGAGCCAAAGCCGCCGCAAGGTAATTATTGACGAAGACTGCTCGGGGCCCGGGGGCAGCAACCTGCAGGCTCCCCTGGTGCTGATTCAATCGCCGCAGGCGGAGGTGCTGGGCATCACGGTGGTAAGCGGCGACCAGTGGCGCGATGAAGAGGTCGCCCACATGCTTCGCCTGCTGGAGATCATTGGCCGCACCGACATTCCGGTAGTGCCAGGGGCAGTGTTTCCGCTGGTCCGACGACGGGCGGAGACTCAACTGTGGCAGCGGCGCTATGGCAGGGTCACCTTTGCGGGCGCCTGGGACGAGCGCTGGTGGCACGAGCCATTTGTCATTCCCCCGCTCCCCGAGGGCCGACCCACGACCAAGCCCGCCGGCGAAGACGCCGCTCACTTTCTGATTCGCATGGTGCGCCGCTACCCGCACCAAGTCACCATCTACGCCGGCGGCCCCCTGACGGACCTGGCACAGGCCATCACCCTGGACCCGCAATTCCCTGAACTGGCAGAAGAATTGATCTTCATGGGAGGAAGCCTGAATCCGCAGACCAGCGATCCCGAATTTGCCAACAATCCGCGCCACGAATTCAACTTCTGGTTTGATCCCGAGGCGGCGGAAATTGTCTTGCGAGCGCCGTGGAGGAAGATGACGGGCACACCGACCGACATTTCCATCAAGACCCGACTGACTCCCGCCATGATGCAACAGATCAAGGCGAGCGGAACCCCGCTGGCAAACTACCTGGCGCGCTACTACCAGCAGGGCCTGGGCGCCGACTACATGTGGGATGAGCTGACGGCAGCGGCCTGGCTCGACCCCAGCCTGATTGCCCAACACGAGACGCGCTACCTGGGCGTTGACCTCGACCGCGGGGCAGGATATGGAAACACGCTGACGTGGACGAACCAGGACCGGCCGCAACTGCCGCGGCGACCGGTGGACGTGCAGATGGATTTGGACACTGCCAGGTTTTACCGGATGTTCATTGGGTTGATGAGTGGGACAGCCGCAAAGTGAAAACGACAAAACAGGAAGTGGTACCCAAGACGAAAAGCAGGTCCTTCGCTGCGCTCCTTCGCCAAAGCTCACTCGCGCAGCTCAGGATGACAAATAAGAGTTAAGAGGATGCGGCAGGGCTGAAGGCCGCTTCGGCGCCTCTTGGGACAGACTGTGCCCTTCCGAAGGACCATTGTTGGACGCCAGCTTAATCACTCTTTTGATGGTGAAGGGGAAGGTTGACCGCGCAGGGTGTAGACAAACTGCTGCATGTGGCTGCGTTCGCGCTCGGCCTGTTGGGCGTTTTCCTTGGCCAGCCGATTGTAAAGCTCCAGTTCGGCACGAGCTTTCGCCTGTTCGCCGCTTCGCATATAAGCTTGCGCCAGGCGGTAATGGGCATCCGGCAGCCGGGAATCGGCTGCGATCGCCCGCTGATAGGAGGAAATCGCTTCCGGATACCTCATTTGTTCGGCTTGCAGCATGCCGAGCTGCAGGTAGGCTGCGCCAAAGCCGGGATCAAGCTGGGCCGCCTTTTGCAGCAGCGAGCTTACTTCGGGCGAGCTGCTGCCACCTTGGGCTTTCGCTTTCTTCCAGAGGTTTAGGGCGTAGTAATAGTTGGCCTGTGCATCTTCCGGCCGCAGCCGGACAAAGCGCGCCACTTTTTCCGAGATGTCGTCGGATGGGGAGGCCTCGACCTCCTGGATTTTGCCCAGGAAGAGATAGGGATGAGGGTTGGCAGGGTCGAGATCAGAGGCCTGGCAGAGATAGAGGGCAGCCCGCTCGTAGGAACCCTGCGCGAACCAGGCGACGCCCAAGCCCAGCAGCATGCGCACGGAATTGGGGAAAAGGCGATGGCCCCGGCTGAAGACCTGGAGAGCAGGCTCGGCCGCGCGATGGAGCAGGAGCTCCGCTCCCCAGTCGAAAAGATTAGGCTCGCTGGGCTCGAGACTGGCCGCACGCTCGTATTCCCGGGCCGCCTGGAGTGGACGGCGACGGTTTTCCTCGACGTCGCCCAGCAGGTGATGGAGTTCGGCGGTATCGTGGCGCGCGAGCAGGGCCATCAGGGTAGCGCGCGCAGGTTCGTATTGGCCAGAATTGGCATAGGCGAGCGCCACTTCGTAGGTGCTCTGGTAGTCAGCGGGCTTCAGTCGGGAGGCGCGCTGGAGAAACGGCAGCGCCTGGCGAGGCTGGCCCTGGTCAAGCAAGAATTTTCCCAGACGCTGATTGGCGTCGAAATCAGCGGGCCGGCTGGTGGCGGCCTCGCGCAAGGTCCGTTCGGCGGAGGCGGAGTTGCCGGAAACGGGCGCAGGAGATGGGCTGCCTAATGACACTACTTCCCTGACCAGATCATCCCTGGCGGGCGCGCTGGCATTTGAGCCATGAGCGCCGAGAGTGGTGGGGTCAGTAACGCCGGCAATGGTGAACTGGGGCTCGTCGAAAAACTGCAGCGAAGCGGAAGAGTCCGGAGAAGGCGGCGGAAGCGTAATATTAACGGTTTTCGGTGTTCCGGCCTGGATGAAGAAGGGATGCAGGGATGCGCTGCCGAGTCCGGCCATTTCGGCGCGAAGTGTGTAAGTGCCGGGGTGAACGGCTACAAAGCGACATTCTCCGCGCGCATCGGTGTGGGCCGTTAAATTTTGTGCTTCACCGTTGAGCCGCAGCAGCACCGTGACGCCGGAGAGTAAACGCCCCTGGGAATCGCGGACCGATACCTGCAGGGTGGCTGCCTGGGGCGATGATTGTCCCTCAACCGTGATGGTCAGGACTGCGAACTGCAGCAACGCAAGAGTTGCGAGAAGAAAGCAGAGGCAAGAAGAACGGCTTTCGCTAACCGGAGGACAACGCATAAAACCAGGGGACGGCCGCTATTTTAGTGCTTGCCGCGGGCGGCGGCAAGCAAGCTAGCAAGCCAAGGAACAGGACGCTATGGACGCAAAGAATACATCCGCCGGCATGACGCGGCGGCAATTCGTGGCCACATCGGCGGCGGGGCTGGCCGCAAGCAGCCTCATGGGCCGTGCGGAGGTGTCGCAAGCCTTGGTGGACAGCCGCGCCAGCGGCAGTGGTCAGTCGCGAGTGATCATTGACACCGACCCAGGGGTGGACGATGCTCTGGCCCTGCTTCTGGCCATGCGTTCACCGGAATTGAAAATTGAAGGCATCACTCCGGTGGCCGGCAACGTGCCGCTTGAGCTGACCTTGCCCAACGCGCTGCGCATGGTGGAAGTTGCCGGGCGCACCGAGATTCCGGTTGCGGCCGGCGCCAAGGAACCGCTGGTGCGCCGGCTGGTAACGGCGGCCTACGTGCACGGAGAGAATGGCCTGGGAGGAGCGGCCTTCCCCCAACCCAAAATCGAGCCCATCGCCGACCGTGCCGCCGATTTCATTTGCCGCACCGTTCGCAAGTATCCCGGCGAAATTACGCTGATTACTATCGGCCCGTTGACGAATGTAGGTTTGGCCCTGCGCGCCGACCCCGAGCTTGCTCCCATGGTGCGCAACCTGGTCATGATGGGCGGCTCGCTTTCGGGCGGCAATATCACGCCGGCGGCGGAATTTAATGTGTATGTGGATCCGGAGGCGGCGCGCATCGTGTTTCAGTCGGGAATCCCCATCACCATGGTTGGCCTGGATGTGACCCGCAAGACCACGCTGACGGAGGAACATGTTCGTACGCTGGAAGGGGCACAGAACCCGGTCAGCCAGGCGGCGGCCAAAATCGGACACGCCGTTCTACAACACCACCGCGAACAGGGGTTCCTGCTGGGGCCAAACATGCACGATCCGCTGGCGGTGGCCAGTTTTATCAGCCCGGCTCTGGTGAAGTTGCAGGATTATTACGTTGATGTGGAGACGGAAGGCGGGTTGACCGCCGGGGCGACTCTGGGCTATAGCCCTAATGCCGGCGATTTGCGGCGGCGGCCGGATATGGAGGAAAAAGCGGGCGTTAATTTCGCGATTCGAGGGTCAGCACCTACGCTGGCCGGCACACGAACATCGCCGGTAGTGCGCGAGAAATATGTGCCTAATGCCAAAGTGGCGGTGGATGTGGATTCGGCAAAGTTTTTCGAGCTGTTGATTGGCCGTTTGTCGGGAAGGGAGTAAGGCCGCAGCAACTCGCTCGCAGTCATTCCCGCGTACTCTTGAGGTGAAGGATGAAACCAGGCCGGTGTCGGCAGTTTCTAGCAGCGCTACTCCTCGTTTCCTGCGTCGCGTGCTGGGGGCAGGAGAAACGCAAGGTCATCATTGACCAGGATGCGGCCGGTCCAGGGGGAACCGACCAGCAATCCATGCTGCTGCTCATCCAGTCGCCGCAGACCGAGGTGCTGGGGATCACGGTAGTCACGGGTGATCAGTGGCTAAAAGCGGAACTGGCCCACACCTTGCGGATGCTGGAACTGATTGGGCGGACCGACATTCCGGTGGCGGCAGGCGCCGAATATCCGCTGGTACGGCGCAAAGCAGAGACAGAGATGTGGGAACAGCGTTATGGCTCGGTGGGGTGGCTGGGCGCCTGGACGCCGCGCTTTTACCATCCGGCGGACCAATTGGGCGACGTTCCGGAGGGGATTCCCACCACCAAGCCGCTCAACGAAGACGCGGCACACTTTCTCATCCACATGGTGCACCAGTATCCCAACCAGGTGACCATCTATGAGGGAGCGCCGATGACGAACCTCGCGATGGCCATTTCCATTGATCCGGAGTTTCCGCGGCTGGCGAAGGAACTGGTTTTCATGGGCGGGAGCCTGAACCCGCAGACCGACGATCCCGAGTTCATCAATACCCCGCGCCGCGAATTTAATCTGTGGTTTGATCCGGAAGCAGCGCACATTGTCTTACGGGCGCCGTGGAAGAAGATCGTGTGCACGCCGGTGGATATTTCCGTTAAGACACAGCTCACCGCGGAGCTGGTGAAGCGCATCAAGGCCGGCCATTCCGCGGCGGCCCAATACGTCGCCACCTATGCCCGGCTTCGCGGCAAATATGACTATCTGTGGGATGAACTGGCGGCGGCGGCGTGGCTGGATCCGAGTCTGATCACGGACAAACAGATACGCTACCTGGACGTGAACCTTGATCGCGGTGGGAATTACGGCGACACGCTGAGCTGGGCGGAGGCGAACAGACCGAGCCTCGAAGCGCAGCCGGTCGAGGTGCAGTTTGATCTGGATGCCAAGAAGTTCTACGACCTGTTCGTCGACTTGCTTAGCGCGCAGACTCCGCAAGGACGCGCCGGGACGGCGGCCAGCAGAGGACGCGGCCGGGACGCGCCCCGTTAAGTGATGCAGCCTACTGTGGCAGCTCCGCCAGCGCCTTCTGGGCCTGCGGATGGCCGGGGTGCTGCTTCAGGAGCTGGAGCAGAACGGCGCGGGCGGCGCCAGGGTTTCCTTCCAGGCTGTAGATGCGGGCCAGGTTCAGGTAACACTGATCGAAGGCGGGAGCAACACGCATGCATTGCTGCAGGGTGGAAACCGCCTGCTCACGACGCCGCGTGCGCAAGTACAGCACGCCCAGGTTATTCAGCGCTTCCGGATAATCGGGACGGAACTGCAGAGCTTTTTGCAAATAGTCATAGGTGTGCTCGGGGTCGTCGCCCGCGGCATAAACCATGGCCAGACCGTAGTTCGCTCCCGGGCTTTCGGGGTCGAGGACAAGGGCTCGCTCAAAGGTCGCTCGAGCCTGGTCCCATTCCTTCTGCTGGCGATAAGCATTGCCCAGGTTCTCCAGAGCGACCAGGAGATTCGGGTTGAGGCGGAGAGCCTCCTGGAAATATTGCGTAGCCTGATCAATGCGGCCCTGCTGGGCGGCTATCAGGCCGAGGTTGTTCCAGGCGTTGGGGAGAGTATCAGGATAACTGGACGGCAACTTGACCGCCCGCTCAAAGCTCTGCCGCGCTTCCGCCGGCATTCCCTTCTTCAGGTACACGCTGCCCAAGCCGTAGAGCGCCTCGGCACTGGAAGGATCGTCACGCAGGGCGCGCTGGAAAAAGGCCTGCGCCGGATCGAAGTAGCCCCTCTGATAAAACACTGACCCGTAGGAAAGATAGTTGCGTTGAAAGTCGAAGCTGGCGGTGACACCGGTAAAGGGCAGCGCCCTTTCCAGGCGCTCGGCAACGCTCTTTGGTATCAGGTGAAAATCGGCGTCAATCCGCTCCACTTTCACGGGTCCCTGATACACCTTCACAATCTCGCTTTTGTCATCAATGAGGAACGCTGTCGGCAGCGCCAGGTCGCGGTGACGATCGAAGAGATAGCGATAAAGAATGTTGTAGACGGCGGCCACGTCCTCGGTAGCATTAACCACGGGAAACCGGCTGGTTCCCGCACGCTCGGCGGGTAGCTGGGCACTATCGAGGTTGACGGCAAGGAGTTGCAGGCCTTGCGCCCGCCAACGCGCGTACACACGGCTGAAACGCTCGAGGTCATCCGTACAGCGCGCGGATTGCGTGCTCCACAAATACAACAGCAGCGGCTTGCCGCGGAGCCCAGCGAGGCTCCAAACCTGGCCGCGCACATCCAGCAAGGAGAAATCCGGGGCGGCAACCGGGGCCAGCAACCAGGTTTCAACCGCCGCGGGCAGGGATTCCGCTTCTTGCGTGACAGGAGCACTGGGAGGCGCTTTCGGCGGGACCGAGAACGCTTCGAGGCGCGGCGCCTGCTCACCTTCCTCTATCCATATCCGGTGATTGGCGGGAAGGTCATAAACCTCCTGCACCAGGCCGCTGGGCCAGCGAATGGAAGCGCGAAACGGGCCCTCGGCCTTGCCCAGGCCAAAAAACAGCTCCTTGCTGTGCTGGGAGAGGAATCCGGAGCCGGCCTGCAGGTAGCGCGTCTGCTGGCCGCGATCGGTGTGCAAGGTGACCACCGCGCCGATGGCATCGCGGTTGCTTTTCGTACCGCGCAGGCGAAAGGCGATGGACGGCGGCAGCGGCTGCATCACGTTGCGCAGCACGCGCAGTTGCGGAGCATTACGATTCTTCAGGAACACTTCGAGGCGACCATCGTGATCAAAATCAGCCAGCGCGAATGCCCGGCCATCCTCCAGAAAGTCGAGGCCCGCGGCTGCCGACACGTCAGAAAACGTTCCATCGCCATTGTTGGCATAAAAGACATTGCGTTCGAAGCCGCTCCAGGTACCGTCAGAACGAATGAGCTCATTGATCGCATCCCATCCCTGCTCGTAGTCGGGCGTGGGCATGGCTTGCTGGGGAGACTTGGACACGACCTGGCGCCAGAAGAAACTGTTCAGGTCGAGGCTTGAGGGACCAGAGATCATGCCGTTCGCGATATAGAGGTCGAGGAAGCCATCGTGATCGAAGTCCCAGGCGTCGCACGACCAGGACCAACGGCCCATGCCTACTTCGGCGGAAGCCGTGACGTCCTGAAAAGTTCCGTTCCCGCTGTTCCGGA
>DASYWT010000421.1:0-38434 GCA_035935775.1 Terriglobales bacterium | reverse complement strand
TGCTGAGGAACCTGCGCTCGGTCATCCGCTGCGTTTTTTCCAGAATTGCAACCAACGCCGTCCCTGCGGTTCCCTCACGGTGGCCGGTGTCGGCCCGGAAGGTTGAGGCGATTCCTCGATACCGAATCTTTGTCGCAACTGGGTGAGTTCCTGGGCATGGCGCTGGCGTTCCTTAGTTTCCAGTTGCAGACGCTGCCGTTCGTGCGCTTGTTGCCGGGCCGCCAGCCCCAGCAGGTCCGCCACCCACTCTCCATCCTGAAACACTTCCACACTGCGCGCTACCCACTCCGGTTTGCCATCGGAGTCGTCGGCGCAGGAAGCTCCGATGTTCAGCACCACATCATTGTCGCAGCGAATCTCCAATTGCCCGGTCCTGACCTCTTCCTCGATTTCATAAATGAAAGTGGTCTTGGTGCTGAAGGTGAAGACATATTCCGCCTGCGCCGTGCGCAGCAGCGTGGCATGATAGCCCAGTTCGCTGACCTCCTTCACATCAGGATGGATGTAGTGGGGGCACATCGCCTTCCAGGTTGGGAAACTGCGAACACTGTCGAGATACAAAGCCAGCATCTTTTCTGGAATCTTGCGGTCCCAGGGGGCCGCGGTTTCTGGCCGGGGATGACTGAATTCGGACATCGGCAGCGTCGTGCGGAAACGTGCAGAAAAGCCAGAAGCTAAGCTAACCCTCCGGCAGGCAATGGTCAACTACCCAGGCACGAGGCGTTGTGGAAAGCAGGCCCGGGAGTGCCACTCGCCTGCGGAGGCTGTGCAAAAGTTTAGCACCCGGGGGGCTAAGGAATGGCGATAAAGGAGACGATATTTCGATTGACAACCAAGAACATGCCTAAGCAGAATCAGGACACCGTCCACACATTCTCAGTAATTGGCGCCGGCGCAGGTGAAGCACCTGCGCTCTTTCGCATCAGGAGGGGACTTCCTTGGGACGTTCGTATCTCCGCCTTATTTCGCTGACCCTGGCTGCCAGCTTGTTGGCGCCGCTGGTTATCTACGTGGGCAGCCAAACCATGAGCCATTCCGGGCATTTGGTGATAGGCCCCAGGCTTGCCATTACGATTGCGTTGTTAATGATTGTGGCTGTTGCCCTGCAACCGCTGCTTCGCCGGCTTGCTCCCATCTTCGACCGGGTTGCGGCGCGGCAGGTCACGTTCCTGGATTCAATTCCCGATGGCTACGCGAAACTCGCAATATTCGCATCCGCTGCGCTAAGTCTTTTCCTGGAACTCGCGGTTATCCGTTGGCAGGGCACGATTTTCGAGGTATTTGCTTTCTACAAGAACTTTACCCTGCTGGCTTGCTTTGCCGGCTTGGGCCTGGGATATGCCATGGCCCGCCGTACCCTTGTTGCCCTGTTCTTGTCTCCCGTCCTGCTGGGCTGGCAATTCGCGCTGTTGTCGGGCATGCGTTACGGGCTCGCCGAATGGAACCGTACCAGCCTGCAAATGTTGCCATTTTCCGAGCAATTGAATGTCGGACTGCCGGTGGTGGACAAGTTCTACCAGGGGCTCCCGGTCTTTTTCCTCCTGGCCATAGTTTTTGTGATTACCGTCCTAGCGTTTATTCCCATCGGACAACTATGCGGCCGGCTGATGGAGCGTCGCGACAACCTCTCCGCCTACGGATTTAATCTGCTGGGTAGCATCGCCGGGGTACTCCTGATGTTCCTAGTGAGCGCCTTCTGGACTCCACCTGTCATCTGGTTCCTGCTCGCTTTCGTTGCGCTGATGTTGTTTTACGAGCGGCGCCTCAGCTTGCTGTTATTCGCCGGCGCTGCCAGCCTGCTGGCGCTGGTAATTCTGGCCTGGCCGGCTGAGCCCTCGTGGCAAAGAATCTATTCCCCGTACCAACTGCTAGAAGTGGGGCACGATTACCGCGGCCTCATGGTGATCCGGGCGGCCGGCGAATACTATCAACGCGTGCACGACCTCGAGGCCACCGGGGATCCGTCACCTGGCGACCAGAGCATCCGCAGGTATTACGAGTTGCCTTACCGCTTTTTCGGCCGCTCCCCGGCCGATGTTGCCATCGTGGGCGCTGGCTCCGGCAATGATGTCACCGCTGCGCTGCTCAGCGGCGCGAAGCGCGTGGATGCGGTGGAGATTGACCCCGCCATCCTCATGGAGGGCCGATACGCCCATCCCAATCACCCGTATTCCAATCCGCGTGTGCATGCGGTTCTGGATGACGCCCGCTCTTTTCTCCGCAACACCAACCAGCGCTACGACATGATTGTGTATGGCTTGCTCGATTCCCACACGCTGCTGACACAAGGATCAAGCGTGCGGCTGGACTCCTTCGTCTATACCGTCGAGGGACTGCGCGAGGCGCGCGCCCGCCTCAAGCCGGGAGGCGTCATCTCCCTCTCCTTTTCCGTTATGAATCACCAGTTGGGGCGAAAGATCTATCTCATGCTGCAGGACGCTTTTGGGGGCTGGCCACCGGTATGCATCATGGCCGGTTATGATGGCGCCATTGTTTTCCTGGAAGCAAACGACCGGCAGCTCACGATCCCCGCTCGGCTGATTCAGCAGACCGGCTTTGAGGACGGGACCCACTATTTCGCCGACCCCACTATCCAAGCCGACGTTTCCACCGATGACTGGCCCTTTTTCTACATGCCCCGCCGGGTTTATCCCGTTTCCTACGCCATCATGGTGGGCCTGGTGCTGGCGCTTTCGGCCGGTATCTTCTGGAAGTTTCTAGACGAAAAGCCGCAGTTCGGGCATGCCCCGTTTTTCCTCTTAGGTGCGGGATTTATGCTCATCGAAACCAAGGGCATTACGGAGTTGGGGCTGGTGTTCGGCAATACCTGGCAGGTGATGGGCATTGTCATCATCGCCATCCTGGCTATGGCATTCTTAGCCAACTGTGCAGTTCAGTATTTTGATCTCCAAAACTGGGCCATTCCCTACCTTCTCCTGTTCGCCACCCTGGGGATGGGCTGGCTGGTCGTGCGCATGGGAGGACTACCCTCCAATTTCGTGGGGCGGATCGGAATGGCTATTGTCCTGACCTGTCCCATGTTTTTCTCCGGCATCGTCTTCTCCACTCTGCTGCGCTCGCGTGGAGCGGTTTCCGGCATTCTGGCCATGAATCTTCTGGGCGCTATGTGTGGCGGGCTGCTGGAGTACAACTCCATGTACTTCGGTTTTCAATTTCTATATTTGGTGGCGGCAGGACTGTACTTCCTTGCCTTTATCTGGGAACTGGCCCAGCCGAAGTGGCAGCTGGCGGCTGTTTTGGAGCCGAAGTGAGTCCGCCACAAGGCGAGCAATTCCGGAGATCTACCGCCGGCAGCAAACAGTGTCTTACGAAGAGACGGCTATCTGGGGCGTGCGCCTATCTTCCGCCGCACCGCAAAGCCGAGCCCAAATAGGCCGGAAAGCAGCAGGCCCATGGAAGCAGGCTCGGGAGTGGAGAGAGTCATTGTGTTAATCGTGGCCAGGTCGGTATCGGTGCCGAAACCGAAGTAAAGGATGTTGAACTCGGGGTCGGTATTTGTGGATGCAAGGAGCACCTGGCTGTACTCTGTCGCGCTAGGGACTCCCACCCCAAAAAAGAGGAGATCATTCCCCGGACCCGTGGAACAGCTCCCTTGAAGCTGGTTATCGCAGAAAAACGGGCTAAGCTGTTCCGGCGTGGCGGCAAAAAACTGCGAAACATTGCCGATGGTCTGGCCGCTTTCATTGAGGAATTGGCAGTCCGGCCCACTGACGGTCTCGTCATTGAATGTGCCCGTCATCACCGGGCAGAAGGAGTCCTCGAAATTGAACGGATTGAAAGGAAACGAGACGGGCTCTCCATTAAACGTGATGCTGAAACCCTCGCCGATGACGGCAAATTCATCGTAATTGATGCCCCTTCGAATAATTCCACCCGGGTCCCCCATTGAACTGGCCAGGGCTGAGGCCGACAACAGGACAACGACAGCAGCAACTATCAATCCGTTCTGGCGTTTCATGGGGAGGGTCCTCCTAGCGCGTAAGAGCAAATACCAGCATCCAATTGGCCGCACCTTCGAATGCCAAGCGTTTTATTTTCGTTAACGGTTCAATCACTTGCAGGGCGCATTCCCGGAGACGCACAGGCCGGAATGGGGATAGCTGCAATCTCTTGACGTAATTGACGCAGTTTTTTGCAGTTTTGCAGCTGGCAAGAATCTCTTTGACTGGGGCTGAGACTCTCCGGATTAGCCCCCTACTTAGGCTTGCTCTCAAACTGCCGCATCAGGGAGGCGAACTCGGGAAGCTTCTGCAGATCTTTCAGCTCAGGGTCGCTTTGTGCCTCCGGGGCTGGATAACCTTGCTGCAGGGCCTGGCGCAGGGCCTTCATCGCCTCGCTCTTCTGGCCTGCTATGCATTCCACTACCGCCTGAAAATAGATCAGCGAAACATCGGTTGGATCCATGGCACGGGCGCGCTGAACCAGTTCCACTCCCTGCTGCGCGTCACCCTTTTTAGCAAGATACTGCCCCAGATAGCCCATGGCTTCGGCATCGCGCGGATTGATGGCAAGTTGCTTGTAAGCCAGAGCGATGGCCTTGTCGTAGGTTGCTAAGGCCTGCTGACGCTTGCCCGCCCAGCGATAACCGTCGGCCAGATTGCCCATCACCACGTGTTCGTTGGGGTTCATGGCTGCCGCCTTTTCGAACATCTGGACGGCCTCGTCATAGCGCTTCAGGAAGAAATAGGCTGTGCCCAGGTTAGAGTAGGTGGCATAGTAGGGTTGAATTTGCAGCGCTTTCTGGAAGTTGGGAATGCAGTCGTTCCATCGTTCCAGGCGCATCAGAACCACGCCCAGGTTGTCGTAGCCGGCGGCGTTGTCGGGTTCGAGTTCGGTTACTTTCTTGAAAGCTGCCACCGCCTGTTCGTTCTCACCGAAGGTGTAATACGCTTCTCCTAGCGCATCGTAGTTCTCCCAGTAGTAGGGATTGAGTTCGATGGCTTTCTTGTCGGCCTCGATGGCTTCGGGTTTGCGTCCCACCGCGGCATAGGCTTCTCCCAGGCGGCGGTAGCCTTCATCGGACTTGGGCGCCAGTTCCACCGCCCGCTTCAGTTCCGAAATCGCCTCGGCAGTCTTTCCCGTTTCCGTATACACGCTGCCCAGGGAAAAGTGGACCTCGGGAAGGCTGGCATTCAGTTGTTCTGCCTGTTGTGCCGCGCGCAGAGCTTTGTCCGCCCAGAAACTATCCTTGGTGTGGTGGTACATGGAGCGGCTGGCATCGGCGAGCCCGGCATAAGCCAGGGCAAAGCCCGAATCCTTGGCCAGAGCCTTCTGATACAGATCAATGGCCGCCTGCACTTTCTTCGTGTCCTGCTGCTGCCGCATGTCCTCCCGACCTTTCAGATAGAGGTCGTAGGCCTCGACGTTCTCCGTGGGATGAGAGTTAAGGGCGGCCACTTCAGAGTTGCTCGGCTTAAGCTCGAGCGCGGTCACCAACTGGGCATAAATTTTGTCTTCCAGGGTGAGCAGATCCTGAGGCACGCCGGAAAACTCGCTGGTCCACAGACGCCGGCCTTCGGCGACATTGTCGAGGCTAATGGTGATGCGCATCTTATCCGCTGTCCCCTGAACCGTTCCCTGGGCGACCAGGTTCACCCCCAGGCGGCGGGCAATTTTGTCCAGCGGCTGGTCTACATTCACGGATTGCACCGCGCTGGGCGAAGCCAGATGGATGTCTTTCATCTGAAACAGCTTAGCGGCAGTTGCTTCCACAAGGCCGTCACTCACGTAGCCCAAAGCGTTCTTGTCGCCGATTACGCGAAAGGGAAGCAATGCCAGGTACTTTCCCTGGCTGAGCGGAGGAATGCCCACGCTGGTTTGATTGGAAGCGGCTCCGCGGTGCAACAGTCTCCGCACTGTCGGCACGGCCAGAGCAATCAGCACGGCCAGCACGATTACACCCGCGGCGACGTACCAGACCTTGGCCGGGCGCTCGAGTGCAACGGAAATCTGCCGCGAGCGAGGCGGGCGCGACGGGTGAGCGGATTCCAGGTCATCCAGAATCTCGCGCGCACTCTGGTAACGCAGTGCGGGATCGGTTTCCAGACAGCGCAGGATAATCTGCACCAAATAGGCCGGCAGATCGGGATTGAGCTGTCGCGGATCTTTGGGTTTTTCGTGCACCCGGAGATACATCGTTTGCAAGGTCGTGTCCGCCCTGAACGGTATGTCGCCGGTCACCATTTCGTAAAGAATCAGGCCCAGGGAGTAAAGGTCGCTGCGGTGATCCACCGGGCTGGCCAGCGCCTGTTCCGGCGACATGTAGCGCGGCGTCCCCAGAAACTGGCCGCTCATGGTCATCTGGGTGGCGTCGGACTCCAATGACTTGGCCAGGCCGAAGTCGGAAACATAAACCTGCCCGTTTTTATCCAGCAGGATGTTCTGCGGTTTCAGATCACGATGAACTACGCCCTCGCTGTGCGCGGCTTCCAGGGCGGCGCACAACTGCTTAGCGATGCTGACGGCGCGGTTGACTGGGAGCCGCCCCTCGCGCAACAGCAACTGGTGCAGGTCTTCTCCCTCCACGTAAGCCATGGAGATGAACCTGGTGCCGCCTGCCTCGCCCAGGTCGTGAATGCGGAGAATGTTTTTGTGCGAGATCTTGCTGGCCAGCAACAGTTCCTGGCGAAAGCGCTGGCTCAGGTTGGCGTCGCCGCCCAGCTCGGGGCGAATGAGTTTCAGGGCGACGGTGCGATCCAGTTCGCGATCGTAGGCGCGGTAGACCGCCCCCATTCCGCCTTCTCCCAGCAGGGCTTCCACCTGGTAGCGGGGGCCAAAATTTACCGGCTTGGGCTCGCCAACGCCTGAACCACGAGGGGGTGTGGCTGGATTCGAGGGAGGCGGGGTCTTGGCAAAACCTATGGCCGTGGCGGCTTCCGGCGGGGGTGCCTGCTTCTGCCCGCCGACCGTGGCTTCAAACCTTCCCGGCGGAGGTTCGGCCGTGGCCGCCGAGAGGGAGCACCCGCAGTTGGCACACCGGGAGGCCCCGGTTACATTCGGTGCCAAACAGGACGGACAAATCATCGAGCGCCCCTCACCCACCAGCCAGCCGGAATTATCGGACAGTAGGGAGTCCTTCGGCAACATAAGATAGGCCTGTCGTGTACGACCCAGTAAACAGCCGTGGGCAGAGTTGGGGACTGCCAGTCCATGAGCTTCATGCTGCTAGCGTTAGCTGCTCCCGGCTGACTGGCAATTGTGGGAGAGACCATATGCTTTCTGGCTTGATTGAACTGCGGCTGGAGAACTATAGCGGAATGGGTGCGTGAGATAATCAATCAGTTACTTGGCGCTGGCCCCGTAGCTCAGATGGATAGAGCAGCGGTTTCCTAAACCGTTGGTCGGGTGTTCGAATCACCCCGGGGCTACCAATCTCCATCCTGCGGACTGAAAAGAACTTAGTTGGGGAGTGGCGTTTCGCCACCGTTCTCATTTTGAGCACACCGTGAGCACAGCATGCCGATTACACCCATCCAGTTTTTGCATGGCGGTGATGAAATCTGCGTCCACGCTCTTGATGTAGTGAGTCGTGACCCCGGCAGGCGCAAGAAGCGCATCACCAACCACTGTGACCAACAGTCGTGATGAGGGTCAGTCTGCCGCTGTACACGGAGCGGGGTGCTCGTGGTGGGCCTCCGACTTTCTGAGGTCATGGAACTGATTGATTTCTACTGTGCCTTCAGGAAAGACGGCTTCGATTCGCAGCTCTCCACCCATAGCCTTAATGATTGAATGTAGCGTGCTGAGATACATGTCGGCCCGCCGTTCCATCTTGGAGACGGCCGCCTGCTTTATCCCCAGGATTTTGGCCAGGCTTTCTTGCGTAAGCTGGCGGGCCTCACGCAACTCATCTAACGCCATCTGCTCTTTGTACTGCTGAGCTTTCGCGTGAGCACGCGCGAGAGACTCGGGGCGCATTTTTTCTCTGAGTGAATTAAAGTTTTTTGTCATGGTTCCGTTCCTTTTCTTGCTCCCGCTTAATCTGCGCAAGATGGTCGTCGAATAACTCATCAGCCCTAGGGACGTACTGCTTGTACCAGTTTGGGCTTCCTGTCTTGTCTCCACCGATCAGTAGAATCGCCTTCCGCCTTGGGTCGAATGCGTACAGAACCCGCAGCTGCCGTCGCACCACGTCGGCACGCAACTCCTTCATCTTTGCGTGCTTTGATGTCACGATCACGTCGGCATGGGGACGGGGTAGTACTGGACCGAATTCCTCTAGCAATTCCACCTTCGCCTCGACTTCCTCCTGTTCATCCACTTCTAGCGTGTTCCACCAAGCCTCAAATTCGTCTGTGTACTCAACATCCCATGCCACACATGGAATATAACTTCGATGGAATATAATGTCAAATCGATTACTAAGTCACTGATTTTGCTACCTTTATTTTTTAAGTTGGCGCCCGATTGGGCACTCGGCAGTTCGAATCTGCCCGGGGCCTCCAGGTGCCCGCGCTTCCTGATAGGCTCTTTTGGTGCGCTGCCATGACCGCGCGAGGGCGCCCGCGGCACAAAATTCACTGCCAACGAGATGACTGAAAAGACAACAGGCCGGGAAAGCGGCCACAAAAAACCCGCACCACGCAGCGCCATGCCGCGCTCGAGGGAGTGGAACTCGGAAGCCTACCAGCGTCTGTCGCGTCCGCAATTTGGGTGGGGTAAAAAAGTTCTGGACCGGGTGCGCCTGCGCGGCGATGAAACCGTGCTCGACGCCGGCTGCGGAACCGGACGGCTCACCGGCGAACTGCTCGAGCGGTTGCCGCTGGGGCATGTGCTGGCCGTGGACCTTTCGGCCAATATGCTGCAAACGGCGCGGCGAGAGCTGGAGCCACGTTTTTCCCGCCACGTGTGGTTCGTGGTAGCCGACCTGCAGCAGTTGCCGTTTCACAAAACTGTCCACGGGATTTTCAGCACCGCCGCCTTCCACTGGATCAGGGACCACGAACGTCTGTTTCGCAGCCTGCACCAAGTGCTGCGGCCGGGCGGATGGCTGGAAGCACAATGCGGCGGCGGCCCCAATCTTGCCGCGCTCCTGCGGCGCGCCCAGACGCTCATCGCCGCCCCGCCGTTGGCTCAACTCTTTGCCGGCTGGCAGAGTCCCTGGGAATATGCTTCGCCGGAAACTGCCGCCCAGCGGCTGCGCCGGGCTGGTTTCACCGACATCAGCACCGGTCTGGAGGCCGCGCCGGTTCAGCTATCCGGCGCCGAGGAGTATCGCGAGTACCTGGCCAACGTGATTTTCCATCGCCACCTTGAGCGCATCGCCGACCCGGAGTTGCGCCGCCGCTTCCTCGATGAACTGACCCGCCAGTCCGCCCAGGACAACCCGCCCTTCCAGTTGGATTATTGGAGGCTAAATATGAGCGCGCACAAAAGCTAGGTGCCGCGTGTCTCGAGCCTGAAGGCCTGCAGCATGACGCCAGTGCCGGACGTTAACTCTTGGCCGAGAGCCGACGGCCAACGACAAACGGCTAACGACCAGCCACGGACTGCTCGATCCACTCCAGGTATTCCGCGCTGCCACTCTCGATGGGCAGTTGAATGCATTCCGGCAACTCGTAGGAGTGCAGTTCGCGGATAACGCCTGCCACGGAATCAAAAAGCTTGGCCGTGGTCTTGATGATCAGCAGATGTTCGTCGGCGTTCTCCACTTTGCCTAGCCAGCGATAGACCGAGTGAATCGGCCCCACGATGTTGGCGCAGGCTGCCAGGCGGCGCTCCACCAGCGCGCGCGCAATTTTTTCTGCCTCCTCGCGCGAGCCGGTGGTGGTGAGCACGATCTTCTTGTCGCTCATAGGCTAGAATCTCTTGTCGGCGCCGAAGCGGACGCCCGGCTATCACAGTAACACCGAAAGTATTCTCCACGCAGTTGTGGCTTTCGGCTATCGGCCTTTGGCTCTCGGCAAGCACGCCGCCAGCCAAGAGCCAAAAGCCAAAAGCAAGAGCCAACGGCCGAGAGCTAAAGGGGCTGTGCGCATTCGGTGACGGCATTCAAATGGCGACGCAGATCAAATTTGGCACTTCCGGCTGGCGCGCAGTGATGGCGGAAGAATTCACCTTCGCCAATGTGCGACGCGCTCTTACCGGTATCGCCCGTTACGTGGCCGGACAAAAGCCCCAGGGTGCGCGCATCCTGGTGGGCCGCGACCCGCGCTTTCTGGGAGAAGCCTTGTGCGATCTGGCGGCTCAGATCCTTATCCAGCACGGAATTACGCCGCTGGTGATCACCCAGGCGGCGCCCACCCCGGCGATTGCTTTCGAGGTGATCCGCCGGCGCACCGATGGTGCCATCAACTTCACTGCCTCGCACAATCCGCCGGAATATAACGGCATCAAATTTTCCACCCCGGATGGAGCTCCCGCCCTGCCCGAGGTCACCCGGCAGATTGAAGCCGGAGTGCCCGCCGATGAAGTGGAACCAGCAAAGCCTGCAGCGGGGGAGGCCGCGCCCGCTGCCGAATCCATTGACGTGCGTCCGGCGTATTTGGCCCGCCTGCGCGAAATCGTGGACCTGGAGGCTATCCGCAAAGCGAATCTGAAGATCGCTTTTGATCCCCTGTGGGGAGCGGCGCGCGGCTATCCCGACCGCCTGCTGCGGGAGGCCGGCGTCAGCGTGAGCACCGTTCATGACACGCGCGATGTGCTTTTTGGCGGACACGCGCCCGAGCCCGACGATCACCTGCTGCAGGCCTTGCGCGACAAGATGCGCGAAACCGGCGCCCACATCGGCATCTCCACCGACGGTGATGCCGACCGCTTTGGCATCCTGGACCAGGACGGCGCCTTCCTGCAGCCCAATTACGTGGTCGCTTTGCTGTTCGATTACCTGGTGGAAAGCCGCGGCTGGAAAAACGGCGTGGCCAAATCCGTGGCCACCACCAACCTGATCAACGTGCTGGCCGAACGGCTGCAGGTGCAGCTCTACGAAACCCCGGTGGGCTTCAAATACATCGGCGAGCTGATCAAGCAGGACAAGATCGCGATCGGCGGTGAAGAAAGCGCCGGGCTCTCCATTCGCCATCACGTGCCGGAGAAGGATGGCATTCTGGCCGGGCTCCTGTGCTGCGAAATGGTCGCGCGCCGTGGCAACACGCTGCAGCAACAATTACGCGAGCTGTTTGGCAAAGTTGGTTCCTATTTCCCCCGGCGCGAGAACTTCCGCTTGACGCCGGTAGTGAAAGAGAAGTTCACTGAAAAGTTGCAGGCGGAGCCGCGGGAGTTTTTTGGTCTCAAGGTGACCCAGGTGGTGCGCACCGATGGCCTCAAACTGATGCTCGATGACGGTTCCTGGGTCTGTTACCGGCTGAGCGGCACCGAGCCGGTGGTTCGGGTCTATGCCGAGGCGCGCAGCGCCGAGGGCCTGCAAAAGCTGATCGCTGCGGCGGAGAAATGGGTATTCGAGTAAAGGTCAACTGGAAAAGCGCCGCCATGCGCAACAGCCTCGCCGCCTTGCGCGGTCTCTATGCCGCCCGGCGGAAGCTGGGCACGGCCGCCGTCGGGGTGCTGGCGGCGTGGATGTTCGTGCACATAATGTTCGGCCCCAACGGCATGATCGTGTATCAGAAGAAGCGCGATGAATACCACAAGTTGCAGCAGGATATTCAAGTATTGCAGAAGGAAAATCAGGGCTACGACCAACAAATTAAAGCCCTAAAGACCGATCCCAAGGCCATTGAAAAGGCGGCGCGCGAGGAACTGCGCTACGCCCGCCCCGGCGAGGTGGTTTACGTAGTGCCCTCACCGAACCGCGAACACCCCGCCACCAAAACCGCCGAAAAATAACGTAACCTTTTGTTTCCGCCGAACTCACTGATTAGCTTGCCTGTAGCGAATGCCTGCCCCATGGCGCGGGTTGCGTTCGCCGGCGGAGCAGGAGTAAAAGGTAGGCACTCGCTTCTGAGGTCGGGACCGGGTGAAACTGGCATTGAGCGTCAGCCTGCGGCGCCAATCGCGGGCGGAAAACCCACGATTTCGCAATCAGATATTGTGAGAGGAGAAACTGCAACATGAAGAAAGTGACCTTGTATTTGCTTTTTGTATTCTCGCTGCTGTTCTGCCTGGCAATCGTTGCCGCCGCCAAGGACGCGAAAGCCACGACCACCAAAGGATGGGTTTCTGACTCCAAGTGCGGAGCCAAGGGAGCCAATCCCAAAGCCGAGGCTTGCACCAAAAAGTGTTTGGACGCCGGCGCACAGATGGTGTTTGTAACCGATAAGGACCACAAGGTGCTTACCGTAGATAACCCAGACGTCCTGAAAGATCATGTTGGTCACCATATTGCCGTGAAAGGTGAGGTCAACTCCTCCGCCAGCACCATCCACGTAGACAGCGCCAGCATGTTGTAGTTTTACCGTCACCTGTATTTCCCTGAAAAGGCAGCCTGCAAGAGGGCTGCCTTTTCTTTTTCACGGTTGAGCCTCTTAATCCAGGCCTGGGAGCTAACCTCAGCCGGCCCAAGCTGATCCCCACGGCGACCGGAAGGTCAGGCCCTGGGTGGCCGCAACTCCATGGCCGGCAGCCATATTCGCCGGTGTGCGGCTGGTATATCATGTAGCCATGAACCTCGGCTTTTCAGAGATGATCTTCATTTTCCTGCTGGCCCTGATCATCTTTGGACCCAAGAAAATGCCGGAGATTGGCCGCCAAATCGGCCGCGCGCTGGCCGAATTCAAGCGCGCCAGCAACGAGTTCAAGGCGCAAATCGAAACCGAGATTCGTCAGATGGAGGTGGAGACCAACGTGCCTTCGTATGTCTCTGAGCCCGCTGCCCAGCCGGAAGGTACTATTGCTGCCGGCGCGGGTGAGATTACCGGGGAGACCTCCGCCGCCCAGCTTCCGGCGCCGGAGCTAATCCCACCTGCCAAGGGGCCCGATGCCTGATCCCGCAGTGCAGCCAGCGCGCTTTTCGCGCGGCAACGGCAAGGACGAGATGGCGAGCATGAGCTTCCTCGAACACCTCGAGGAGCTCCGCCGCCGAATCATCTACTCCATCGCCGGAGTGGGCATCGCTTTTTTCGCCTGCTTTTACTACGCCGATCGCATCTTCGGCCTGATGCAGCAGCCCATTATGGAGGCGCTGCAGCGCAACCACATGCCGGAGAAGCTGGTGTATCTGAACCCCACCGAACCCTTCAACATGTACTTGAAGATCGGGTTGCTGGCTGGTCTGTTTGTGGCTTCTCCGTTCGTGCTCTACCAGCTGTGGATGTTCATTTCGCCCGGTCTGTATCGCCATGAGAAACGCTACGTGCTGCCCTTCATGGCTTCGACCATTTTCCTTTTTCTGGCGGGCGGATTCTTCGGCTACAAGATCGTCTACCCCGAGGCTCTGGATTTCCTCATCAGCTATGGGCGGCAGTTCCAGCCCATGATCACCATCGGCGAGTACACCGATCTGTTCCTGACCATCATCATCGGGCTAGGCGCCATCTTTGAGTTGCCCATCCTGGTCTTCTTTCTCTCGCTGATGGGCATTGTGAGCGCCGGGTTCATGTGGCGCAACCTGCGCTATTCCATTCTGATCATCTTCATTATTGCGGCTATCGTCACTCCCACTACCGACATTCTGAACATGTGTATCTTTGCCGCGCCCATGGTGGCGTTGTATGTGGTCAGCATCGCCGTAGCCTGGCTGGTGCATCCTAAGCGCAGGCGGGCGAGACGGGAAGCCGCGGCTGCCAAATCGTCGCACTAATCCATGAGAGCCGAGCAGGAGCGAGGGCGGAAAATCGTGCTTCCTATTGTGCGTGCCTTCATCTTGTGCTTGACGATTCCCGCTCTTGGCGGTTGCGCACAGAGTAATCCGACGGGACCCAAGCCTGGCAGGGAAGCCGCCACGCCCGCCGCGGTGACCGAGAGCGCTCCGGCAAACAGGGAAGCGCTCCCGCCTGACACTGGGCCGCCGCCTCACATTGACGCTACCAAGGCCATGGACTACACGCGCCAGGTGGTTAGGTTCGGCCCGCGTTACCTCACCAGCCCCGGCCACAAGAAGACGGAGGAGTTCCTGCGCGCCCACTTGAAGAACGACAATCTCGAAGAGGACGCCTTTACCGCCACCACTCCCGCGGGCACTCTGCCGATGGTCAACTTTATTGCCAAGTTTCCCGGTTCCCAGAACGGAGTGGTGGTGCTTGCCGGCCACTACGATACGCTTTATGGGCGCAAAGATTTTGTGGGCGCCAACGATGCCGCCTCCGATACCGGGCTGCTTTTAGCGATTGCCGACTACCTGCGCGCGCAGAAGAATCGCCCGGGCTACGGCATCTGGCTGGTGTGGCTGGACGGGGAAGAGGCGATCAAGCAGTGGAGCGATGCTGACAGCGTGTACGGCGCCAAGCATCTGGCCGAGAAATGGCAGAAGGACGGTACCGCCAAAAACGTCAAAGCGTTCCTGCTGGCCGACATGATCGGCGACAAGGACCTCGACATTGACCGCGACCAGAATTCCACGCCCTGGCTGGAGGACATAGTCGGCGAGGCCGCCACCCGCCTGGGCTACCAGTCGCATTTTTTCCAGCGCCTGAATGCGGTAGAGGATGACCATCTGCCTTTTGCCCGTATCGGGGTGCCCGTGGCCGACCTGATTGATTTCAGCTACGGCTACAACAATGTCTTCTGGCACAGCCCGCAGGATACTGTGGACAAGCTCAGCCCGCAGAGCCTGCAGATTGTGGGCGACGTGATGCTGCAGACCGCGCGCCTGCTGCCCGCGCACAAGTAACTGCTTGGGAACAGTCGCCTTCGGCTATCCGTGCATATGGATTGTGGCGCTCCCGCGCTTGAAGTAGCGCCGGCGTCCCGGTTGTCGCGGGGCGTCTCGCCCTCGCCCGTTGAATCGCAAGCGCTAACCTTTGTGGTGCGGGCGCCCCCGCCCGCAAAATGATCCTCCCAAAACGCGAATCACTTCGGCACATGCTCGTCCCCAACGTGGATGAAGTCGTCACGTAGTGACAATATGAAAGTAGCCCGCCAGTTCACCGGCGGGTTACCTATCAAAATCAAGTTGGAGTCGCGCCAGGGACGGCAAAATACGGCGGTTTGCCAATGAGTCGTGCCTACGGCACTTTCGGCGGATTCCTGCCGTTCCCGCCAGTAAACTGGCGGGCTACTTTCAGCCAGTCTCTACGAGACCAGTCAGACAACTACGGCTACAACAAAGGGCGCGTGCCCCGGGGTCAAGATGCTACGGCCGCGCCGTTCCACTCTCCCGGCGAATTGAACAGCCTGAGGTGAGAGGTGACCACCTCTTTCACCGACTCTACCGCCACGGGCAGAATTTTATAGGGCACAACCTCCGAGGGTTGCTTCGATAACCCCCGTTCCAACCCTTGCCTCCACGCCACCCGCAGTTCGGTATTGATGTGGACAATATTGATTCCGGCCGCGATGGCCCGGCGCATATCTTCCTCGTCCGTCCCCGAACCGCCATGAAGCGTGAGCGGC
Source organism: Terriglobales bacterium (assembly GCA_035935775.1). Taxonomy (GTDB): domain Bacteria; phylum Acidobacteriota; class Terriglobia; order Terriglobales; family Acidobacteriaceae; genus JAICWP01. The sequence goes on along the minus strand of DASYWT010000421.1, from coordinate 22,969 downwards.
ACCCTCGCCGCTTTCTTGATCTGCGTAATTCTCCCGATATCCAGGCGTTTTCTGGTTTCTCCTTGCACCATGCTCCGTAGCATGCCATGCATGTTGCCAACCGCGGGCGCCAGCACGTCTACTCCCGTAGATTCGACGAATTGCCTTGCCTCCTCCGGGCGTGTCAGGCCTCGTGAGAGGTCCGGGGCCGCTTCGTGAATTTCAGACCCGGTTCCAATATCGCCAATCTCCCCCTCGACCAGAATGGACGGGTTGATATTCTTGAGGGCCAGGACCGCCTCCCTGGTCAGGCGCACATTCTCCTCGAAGGGCCGGGCGGAAGCATCGAAGACAATGGCATCGAACCCGGCCTTGGCGGCCTCTACAGCTTTGGCCAGGGAGTGGGTATGGTCGGCATTCAGAAAGACAGGGAAGCTGAATTCCTCGCGCAGGCTTCGCACCAGGGCCGCAATCTGACGGACTCCCATGAACTCGCGCTCGCCCTCCGAGGCGCCCACCAGGACGGGAACGTTCAGTTCCCGTGCCGCAGCGAACACGGCCTTCAATAAGACCAGGTCGGCGACATTGAAGTGGCCGACTGCTACGCCCTGTTCTTGCGCCTGATCCAGGATCTCCCGCAAGCTGTTCATTGTGCCAACTCCTGATGAGCGCGGCCCCATCTATGCGCCATATTTTAGTCCGAGAGCAGGATTTTTGACGGAACCTCCTGATACATTCTCCCTAGCGTGTCTCCCGCTGACGAATACGCCCGCCGCCTGCAGGAGCGTGAGCTGAGCGCCGCGCAACTGGAGAGGCTGCACATACGCATTGGCTACGTGCGGTTGCTGATCGGCATCGCCGTGGCCCTGATGGCGTGGTGGGCGTTCGCGCGCCACGCCTTCTCAGGCTGGTGGCTGGCCGCCCCCATTGCGGCATTTGCCGTGGTGGCGGCGCGCCATGCCAAAATCCTGCAGGCCCGCATCCGCGCCGAGCGTGCCGCCGAGTTCTACCGCCGCGGCCTCTCCCGTATTGAGGACCGCTGGGCCGGCACGGGGGAAAGCGGCGAGCGCTTCCAGGACTTGCGCCACGTTTACGCCGCCGACCTCGACCTGTTCGGCAATTCCAGCCTGTTTCAATTGCTTTCTGCGGCGCGCACCCGCATGGGTGAAGACACTCTCGCCAGCTGGCTGCTGGCGCCTGCCGGGCTGCAGGAAATTCTCGAGCGCCAGGCCGCGGTCGCCGATCTGCGCGAGCGCCTTGACCTGCGCGAGGACGTAGGCGTGCTCGGCGAAGGGGTGGGCATTCATCCTGAGGCCTTGCTGCAGTGGGCGGAAGGCCCGGTGCAACTGCGTTGGGGCTGGGTGCGGGTGGTAGCGCCGATACTCGCCGCGCTGGCCGTCGCCACGGCGGTGATTTGGGGCGTCTGGGGAAGCATGCTGCCGTTCTTCGTGGTGATTGGAATCAATGTTGTCCTGGCAAGGCGCCTCAAGCAGCCCCTGGAGCAGACGCTTTTTGGCACCGAGCACGCCTTCGAGGACCTGGACCTGCTGTCCGCCGTGCTGGCCCGCCTGGAGCGGGAAGCATTCTCAGCGCCGCGCCTGCAGAGTTTGGGGCGGCAGCTTATTTCGCGGCAACTGCCTCCTTCGCGCAGCATCGGCAAGCTGCGCACCATTATTGATTTCATCTACTCGCGGGACAATATGTTCTTGCGCGTGATTGACCTGGGAGTTCTGTACACCGTACAGGTTGGCTTCTGGGCCGAAGCCTGGCGCCGCCGCCACGGCGCCGCTGTGCGCCGCTGGCTGGAAGTGACCGGGCAGATGGAAGCGCTGATTTCGCTGGCCACCTACAGCTACGAACATCCTGCCGATCCCTTTCCGGAATTCGCTACAGGCGGGGCCATCTTTGAGGCCGAGGATCTGGGCCATCCTTTGATCGCGGCCGATAGGTGTGTGCGCAACAGCCTGCAATTGGGGAGCGAGGCGCGCGTGCTGCTGGTCAGCGGCTCCAACATGTCAGGGAAGAGCACGCTGCTGCGCGCGGTTGGCGTCAACGCGGTGCTGGCCATGACCGGCGCGCCGGTGCGCGCCCGCCGGCTGCGCCTGAGCCCGCTGCAGGTAGGGGCCAGCATCCGTATCAACGATTCGCTGCAAGAGGGCAGTTCGCACTTCTACGCGGAAATCACCCGCCTCCGCCGGCTTTTTGACCTGGCCGGGAAGGATCCGCCGCTCTTGTTCCTGCTCGACGAACTTCTGCAAGGCACCAACTCCATGGACCGGCGCATCGGCGCGGAAGGCATTGTGCGCGCCCTGGTGGAGCGCGGCGCCATCGGCCTGGTCACCACTCATGACCTGGCGCTGGCTGAAATCAGCGGCCCGCTGAACGGGCATATTCACAATGTTCACTTTCAGGATGAGCTGGACGGCGGACGCATTCGCTTTGACTACCGCCTCCGCCCGGGGGTGGTGGCTAAGAGCAACGGGCTGGAGTTGATGCGCTCCATCGGGCTTGACGTTTAGCGGCCCCGTCGCAAACGCTCGCCCCCGCACAAACTACCAGGGCTAAGCCGCTTCCTTCTTCTCCGGCTCCCGCGTGCGGTTGGGCGTAACGAAGACTTCTCCGCCGCGCACCTCCACGGGATAGGTTTCTATAACGTCCCGCGCGGGTCCGGCCACCACGCGCCCGGTGCGAATGTCGAACTGGGAGCCGTGCCAGGGGCATTGCACGGTGCAGCCCACCAGAGCGCCATCGGAGAGCGGGCCGCCTTTGTGCGTGCAGCGGTCGCTGAAGGCGAAGGTTCCCTCCGGACAGCGCCCCACCACCAGCTTGAGCCCTTTCACTTCAGCCAGGACCATCTGACCATCCGCCAGTTCGCTCTGGTTACAGACTGGCTGGTCCCAGCCCTCCAGCCTGCGCTCGCGCCACCGGCCGGCGTTGGCGTAGCGGTGGTCCACCCCAATCTGGTTGCGAAACACAAGCGTGCCCCCCAACCAGCCGGAGATCAGGATCAGGACCAGGCCGATGCCCGAGAGCAATATGGAAAATCCGTCGGGCATGGCGCCGGCCCCACCGCGGCCCGCGGCCACGACAATAAACAGGACCAGCGCCGCCACGTTCAGCAGGCCGTGAATGTACCCGCGCGTTCTGGCGCTGGAGCGCGCCGGCACAACCCCAAACAGATCGGTGGCCCCGGCAACGGCGGCCAGCACAGCCCCGGCACAGCCGCCGATGATGGCATAAAAGCCGGCAGCAGCAAGCGACGGATCCCCCTGGGCGATGGCTGCCACATCAAAAGCGAAACTTCCAACCCACAAGCCGATGGGAAACGCCACCAGCATGGGATGAATGGGATGGGAACGAAAATGTGCGCGCGCGCGCATAGGAGCCTCCGGGCGCGGGCCGATTTGGCCGCCTGCGCCGTAAGTAGGATGCTCGCAACGGCCTTTCCGCTTACTTTGCTCTTTTCGCCGGCTGTTTTTTCATTTCTAATGCGCGGTGATGAGCAAAATGACCGGCGCGCGGCTGCTAGGTGCCCTCATTTTAGGCGGATGTTTCCTTGTCCTATACAGGGGAGCTGTCGCGGCTCGTACCGAGCCCAGCGAGGATGTGAAGCGCGTCCTCGCCGAAGCACTCAAGCCCTCTCCTCTGGAAGCTAACCTGCAGCACTTGACCGACGATATCGGGGGACGCATTCCCGGCACGCCCGCCATGGGCGAGGCCATCGAGTGGGCACAGGAGGCTTTCCGAGCCGCCGGCGGGGAGAATGTTCATGCCGAGAAGTTCCAGATTCCCCGGTCCTGGAAGGAGGACGAAACCGTATTCTCGGTGGAGGCGCCGCTGGAATTCAACCTGCATGCTGTCTCCGTGGCCTGGGCCCCGCCGCTGCCGCTGGTGCGCCACGCGCACATCGTGGACGTCGGCGACGGCACCCCCGGCGACTTTCAGCGTGCCGGCAACATCGCCGGTTGCATTCTGCTGGTGCACGGCAAAGTCATTCGCACCTGGGAAGATCTGTCCGGCGAGTACAACCGTGTGCCGCCCATCATCGAGAGTGCCCTGCGGGGGAAGGCGGTGGCTATCGCCTGGATTGCCGAGCGCGACCGCGACCTGCTCTATCGTCATACCGACACGCAGACTGGCGAAGTAGCGGCCGTTCCCCAGGTCGTCGTGGCCCGCGAAGAAGGCCTGCGCATCGGCCGCCTGCTGGCTTCCGGGCGGCAGGTTTATGCCAACCTTGAAATCTCTAACCAGGTTGGCGGCCCATTGACCACGTCCAACGTGGTCGCCGAAATTCGTGGCAGCGAACACCCCGAGCAGCTTGTGATCCTGGGCGCGCATCTCGATTCCTGGGAGCTGGGAACCGGCGCGCTCGACAACGGATGCAACGCGGCCATGGTCATTGACGCGCTGCGCGCCATCCGCGCTTCCGGGGTGCAGCCCCGGCGCACCCTCCGCTTTATCCTCTTTTCAGGCGAGGAGGAAGGTCTGCTGGGTTCGGAAGCCTACGCGCGCCAACATCGCGACGAACTGGACAATGCGTTGGCCGCCATCATCTTCGATTCCGGCAGCGGCCACGTGAGCGGATTCACCCTTAGCGGGCGCACGGAGTTAGCCGCCGCTACCCGCGACCTGATGGCGCCTCTTAGCCAGATGGGCGTCACTCAGATCACGCAGGATGCCGACATGGGCACGGACAACTTCGATTTCCTGCTGGAGGGCGTGCCTACGATGGAGGCCAACCAGGATGCGTCTAACTACATGCAGAACTACCATGCTATGTCGGACACTTACGACAAGGTGGACCTGGAAAATCTGCGCAAGGAAGTAGCCGAGGCTTCCGTCATGATGATCGGCATCGCCAATGCCTCCCAGCGCTTTGGATCACGGCAGGACCGCGCCCAAGTGCAACAATTGCTGCGGGAGACCCATCTGGACGACACCATGAAGCGCTCCGGAGTGTGGCCGGCCTGGGAAAGCGGCCAGCGCGGACGTACCCGCTGACCGTGCGGGCTGAGGCCCCTGCTCACGCCGCTGGTTACGAGGACAAGCTTGCACCAACTGCTCTTCTGGATCGTCTTCAACGTGTTCGTGCTGGTGATGCTGGCCCTCGACCTCGGGGTCTTCCACCGGCGAGCCCATGCCGTCAAGTTCCGCGAAGCCATGGTCTGGAGCGTGGTCTGGATTTGCCTGGCCGCCGCCTTCGCCGTCCTGGTTTATTTCTGGCGCGGGCGCACGGCCACCCTGGAGTTCACCACCGGCTACCTGATTGAGCTTTCCCTGAGCGTGGATAACCTCTTCGTCTTTCTGCTGATCTTTCGCTATTTCCGCGTGCCCGGCTGGCAGCAGCACAAGGTGCTCTATTGGGGAATTCTGGGCGCGCTGATCATGCGCGGCATTTTCATCGTGGTGGGCGTTGGTCTGATACGGCGCTTCGAGTGGGTCATATACATCTTCGGCATTTTTCTGGTGTACACAGGGGCCAAACTTTTCCGCAGCAAGGAAATGGAGGTCCATCCTTCGGAAAACCGCGTGGTGCGCCTGTTCCGGCGATGGATGCCGGTCACGCCCGATTTTGTAGGCAGCAAGTTCCTGGTGCGCGACAAGGGCCTTTACGCCACGCCCCTGCTGATCGTGCTGCTGGTGGTGGAAACCACCGACATTCTTTTTGCCGCCGATTCCATTCCCGCCGTGCTGGCCATCACCCTTGATACCTTCATCGTCTATACGTCCAATGTGTTCGCCATCCTCGGCTTGCGTTCCATGTACTTTGCCCTGGCTGGCATGATGGAAGCTTTCCATTATCTGCACTATGGGTTGGCGCTCATCCTGATGTTCATTGGCGCCAAGATGCTGCTCTCACACTACTACCGCATCCCCACCGAGGCGGCCCTGGCCGTGGTAGGCGCGGTGCTGGCTCTCTCGGTCCTGGCCTCAGTTCTTCATCCCCAGAAACAGAAATGACAACCACAAAGTGGCTTTCAGTTGATCTTCCATGCAAAACAAAACCCAGCACTCCCCTGAAGTGCTGGGTCATTGACATGAAACCGATCACTGTTTGGGAGCCGCACCCGACTTGCTGCTGCAAGTGGTGGAGATCCGGTAAATGTTCTTGACGGTGATGCTGGGCTGGCCCGCCGCAGACCCGCCGCCCGAAGCGCTTGAGCCGCCGTTAGAGGTGGTCCCTTCAACGCGGACCTCCTCCCCAATGTGTGGTTTTAGACTTGCAGGATTCGCGCCCTGTGGGAGCTGAAGCTGGTAGGCCGTCCCGCTCTTGTCGGTAACAGTAAAGGTGTTGCCCGAGCCGCCCAGGCAGCCTTGCACGCTATTCTGGCCCGCAGAAGACTGCGCACTGCCCTGGCTGCTGCTCGGGGGAGCGCTCTGCGAACTGGGCTGCTGTTGCGCCACCACCCAGGCCGAAAGCGCGAACAGGATCATGGTTAACAGCAATGTCTTTCGCATTCAGAGAAACCTCCATGGAGATTCGAACATGGCGCGTAGAAGCACTTAGAGGTGTTCTGCTGGGGCGGGTTTGCCTCGAGTCAGAAAATCTATTCTGGCCAGCTCGGGAAGTAGGGGGCCTTAGTCAGGGGCAGTTCATAACGCAACCTCGGTTCGCGGCCACCAGGAGCTCTGCCTTCCCGCCCCCGGTGGCAGGCAATTCCTTCTCAGGCCGTGACTTACGCTATGATTGGTACGTGGCAAAAGTATCCGTTCCCATCCCGCCCCAGCCCTACGAAGTGTTCCTTGAAGCTGGCCTGCTGGGCCGCGCCGGTGCGGTATTGCGCGAAGTGCTCCCCCCGAACTCGCGCTGTTTCGTGATTACCGTACCCACCGTGCGAAAAGCTTGGGGAGAGCCGCTGCTGAACTCATTAACCGCATCCGGCTTCGAGGCGCAGGTGCTGGAGATGCCGGAGGGCGAGTCGCACAAGACTTTCTCCACGGTGGAGCGCCTGGCGCGCAAGCTGGTAACTTTGGGCGCCGACCGGCATTCCGTAATTCTCGCTTTCGGGGGCGGGGTAGTGGGAGACCTGGCGGGATTTCTGGCCTCCATTTACATGCGGGGCATTGACTACGTGCAGATTCCCACCACCTTGCTGGCTCAGGTGGACGCCTCGGTGGGCGGCAAGACGGGCGTCAACTTGCGTGATGGCAAGAACCTGATTGGCCGCTTTCACCAGCCCCGCGCCGTGCTCACCGATCCCGGCGTGCTCACCACTCTGCCCGAGCGCGAATTCCGTTCCGGGCTTTACGAGTCGCTGAAGTGCGGCGTCATCAGCAGCCCGGAGATTTTCACCCGCCTGGAAGAAGGTCGTGATCCGATCCTGCAGCGTGATATTCCGGCCCTGGAGTGGATCATCACCGAGAGCGTGAAGTGCAAGGCGGCCATCGTCACCGTGGATGAAAAGGAAGGCGATCTGCGCCGTGTGCTCAACTTTGGGCACACCATCGGCCATGCCCTGGAGGCCGAGACCGGCTACAAGCACTTCCTGCACGGCGAAGCCGTGGCCTGGGGCATGGTCGCCTCCGCCATGATTGCCGCCGCCATGCAGAAGACCGACTCAGACACTGCCCGCCGCATCATCTCCACTGTCCTTGCTCTGGCTACCTTGCCGCGGGTGGAACCGCGGGGCAAGCGCGTCTTTCGCCGGCTGAAAAGCGATAAGAAAACCACGAATGGCGTGGTTCATTACGTGCTCCCCACCCGCATCGGGGCGGCGGAAATTGTGAGCGAGGTGCCCGACAGCGCCGTGGTGCAGGCCATCGAAGAATTGCGCTATCTCTCGCGCGCGTAAACCCGCCTTGAGCCAGACCACCCAACCCGCGGTCACGGGCGCAGCCCCGAAGGGCGCTCACGACACACGGACGGCGGCCATTGCGGTGCGCGACATGTTCAGTTCCATCGCGCCCCGCTATGATCTGCTCAACCACCTGCTTTCCTTCAATGTGGATCGCCTGTGGTGGCGGCGCACGGCGCGCGCCTTTGCCGCGGTTCTCGCCCGCAATGACGCCCGCGTGCTCGACCTGTGCTGCGGCACCGGCGACATGGCGTTCGCCTTGCGGCGGCAGGCGGCCCAAGCTCGGCCAATGATCCTGGGGGTTGATTTTTCTCACCCCATGCTGGAGCGGGCGCGGGAGAAGTCGGCGGGAACGCCACTGCGCTGGGTGGAGGCCGACGCGCTCCGCCTGCCTTTGCCCGACGACAGCTTCGACCTGGTCACTGCCGCGTTCGGTTTTCGCAACCTGGCCGACTACAATTTCGGCCTGCGGGAAATCGCGCGCGTGCTGCGCCCGGGCGGTGAGGCCGGCATTCTGGATTTCGGCGAGCCGCGTGGCGCGATCGGCGCCCTCTACCGTTTCTATTTCCGCCGTGTCCTGCCTAAGATTGGAACCGTGATCTCGGGAGTGAAAGGTCCCTACCAGTATCTGCCCGCCTCGGTAGAGCGTTTTCCCGCGCCGGAAGAGATGCTTAAGCGCATGCGCGCCGCCGACTTTCGCGAGGCCACGTGGACGCCCTATACGTTCGGCATCGCCGGCCTCTATCGTGGCAGAAAATAGAAGCTGAATTTGTTGTCGTTGGCACCGAGGCGTGTAGGGCAACGGTAGAGACGTTGCTTTCAACGTTTCATTTCTACAACAAGCGAGACGTAACAAGTTACGTCTCTACCGAGCACTTGCCGAGCGGGTGGGCGAATCGGGTGCCTGCGCCCTCGGCAGCACATTTCTAAAACTGTCTTCCAGAGCCTGCTCGATGGTGAACTGTATCACTTCCTCGTACTCGTGGCCCAGAAATGATCTCAGCCGCGAGGTATCCATGATGTAGCTGCCGGTCATGTAGGGCACCACCTGCGGAGGAATGCCGGAGATATTCAATCTCCAGAGCGCCCGCAAGACGGCGCCGAACAGGGGGCGGGTCGGCACGGGCACAAAACGGTTGCCGGAGCGCCGTATGCACTCACCCACGGCCAGCGGCTCGCCTCTGCCCGCCACATTCAAAATGGTGAGCCGGGGGTCGCGCGCGCTGCGCCGCAAAATGTGGGCGATCAGGCGGGCCACATCGTCAACGTGCACAAATTGGAACAGTTTGTCGCGGTAGCGCTGTCCCAGAGGCAGCATGCAGGGCAGGCGCTTGCCCTGCTTCCGCCAGCGTTCCGCCCGCGCGCTGCGGCCGGTGGGCGTGCCCCGGAAAGCGCCCAGAAGATAGTTGTTTACGCTGGCGCCCGCGTAAATGTGCGGCCGCAGGATATAAGTGCAACAGTCCCACAATTCGCGCGCCCGTTGCTGCACCACCAGATCCGATTCGCGCTTGTGGATGGCATAGGGCAGGCTGTGGCCACGCAGGGGGAAGTCTTCCTGAACCGGCCCCGGCAGGTCGGAGCCGTAGGCGGAAACGCTGCTGGGAAAAATGAACTTGCGGACCTGGCTCTGGTCCCGGTTGATCTCGCTGATGGCTTCCATCACCCGCGCCGTCCCGGCCACGTTGATTTGCCACATGCGTTCGACTTCGGTCACGCCGGTGCGCACCGGATCAATGACAAAGGCCAGATGGACCACGGCGCTGGCTCGAGTTTCGCGCAGCAGCCGCATCAACTCAAGGGTGCTGCTCTCTTTTCCCAGGTCCAGCGCTTCAAAGCGGGCAAGACCGCCGGCGGAAGGCGGCCTCATATCCACCCCCACCAGGGAGAAATCCGGCAACTGGGGAAGCAGACGCATCCCCAGGTTGCCGGCGATGCCCGTAATCAGTACAGTCGGTCGAGCCTCAGGCATAGCGGGAAGCTATTTCTGCGGAGCCGGACCGGGCTTCTCGGCCGGGGGCTTGTTCGCGGGCGGCGCGCCGGGTGCTGACGACCGTCGCGGCGCCGGGCCGGCAAAGTAGGCCTGGTTCAATTCCGGTTTCACCGACCCGATCATAGCCTCGATCTGGCTTCGAAACGCCTGCTGCTGCAGAAGGTTGCGAATCTCCCCCTTGGCCTGGTCGAGGGGCACCATCTGCTTGGAGACCACCTTGTAGACGTAGTACCCGCCGGGATCATCCAGAAGCTCAGAGACCTGGCCCGCCTGCAGTTCGAATACCTTCTGATGGTTGGTGGGCAGGCCCTCGCGGGTCAGTTTGCCCAGACTGACGTTGGGCGACTGCGACTTGATCCCGGCGGCTTCAAAGCCGTCCTGCTGCAGTTTCTGGAAATCTCCGCCGCCGGCCGCGTCGGAATGGATTTTCTCGGCTACCGTCTTCATGGCCGCCTCGTCCGCCGCAGTATCAAACTTGGGCGGCGTGGTAGAGCCGGCCTCGGGAATGTGCTGTTTAGATTTTGGAATAAATATGCGCAGCAGCTCAACCTGCTGGAAGCGGGTGGGATTATCCTGATAGTACTTCGTGATCTCGGCTTCGGAGATATTGCCCGCTTTCTTCTGCAGATCGCGGGTAAGGTTTTGCGCCAGCAGCTGCAGGGTGGCGAACTTCATCATCTCCTGGAACTGCGGATCCTTGTCCAGGCCCATTTCCCGTGCTTTCTGGGCGAACAGGAGCAGGCGCGGATAAGCTTCCGCCAGTTGCCGCTTTGTGGGTAACGGCATCTGCGGGTTGAGCGCATCGGCCAGTCTCTCAAACTGGGCCCGGGTGATCACCGTTTTGCAGCCCGCCGGGCTGGCGGGTTTAGCTGCCGCTGCGGCGCCGGTGGTCTTGCGGGACGCGGCGGGCGCCGCCGATGGGCACAAGCCCTGAATGGTAATGACGGCCGCGGTGGGCGGCACCTGGCTGGTCGGCACCTTGGGCGCTGGCGCCTCGTCCGGTTCCTGGCGGGGTTCCTGTGGCGCTGCCGCCGCCAGCTTGCTCTGCGGCCTTGCCCGCGGTACCGCTCCCTGGCCCGCGGCCAAGGATGTCAACAACAGCAGGCTCAGCCAACAATAATGCTTCACTTTAACCTCCGGTGGAATGGCGTTGTGGAATCCTAGCATACGGCGTGGGGACGAACGCTGTGATCTCTATGCGCAGCGCTATCTAGCGCCCGGGGGGAAGCCACACTTCAGCTCCGCCGGAGACGGGCGAACTAAGAACGTGGGGGGTGATGACCACCATGAGCTCATCGTCCTCCACCTGCTTGTTGTTGGAGGCCACTACTTGGTTCGCCAGGGGAACATCGGCCAGGCCGGGAATGCCGCTCAGGCTTCTCTGGTCCGTGGTGGAAACTGAGCCTACCACTACGCCCGGCTCGCCATTCTGCAGCGTGATCATGCCTGTGTATTCGCGCTGGGCGATCACCGGCACCCCGTTGAAGCTCTGCCCCAGCAGGCTCCGTAACTGCATTTCCATGTCCAGGGTCACGCTCGCAGTACCGTGAATCGCCGGCTTGGCTTTGATCGTCAATCCCAGATCTTCGTAAGAGAACGAGGGAAAAGGCGCCTGAAAGGAGCCGTTCGAAATCACCTGCGACAGCGCCGGGCTGTTGAGAATGGGAGCGAAGCTGGCGTTGAGGATGGGGTAGCGCTGGCCCACGCGCAAAGTGGCGGGATCCGATTGCGAGGCGTGCAAAACCACATGTTGCAGGGTGCTTACCGACGACTGACTGTCGGAGAAGGCGGCCGTTATTTGGGGAATCGTCACCCCCATCAGCGTCAGGCCGCCTCCGAAAGTTGCGAAAGGTTGAGAAAAGATGGAGCCGGCCTGGCTCTGCAACTGGGCCAGCAGTCCCTGCAGTGCCTGGCTGTTAGCAGCGTTAATGCCGCCGCTCGCGATCAGCTGATTGATGAGCTGCTGGACGTTCTGCCCGCCCAGCAGCGCCAGCGCTCCGGCCGGAATGTTGAACATCTTGAATTGCATGGGAATATTCAGGCCCAGGGCTCGGGTCAGCGTGTGGCTCACCTGGTACAGCTTGATGTCCAGCAAAACCTGGGGCTGCTGTTCATCCATTCCCTCCAGCAGGCGGGTGGCGGCCTGCAGTACTTCCTGGGGGGCGCGCACGGTGATGGTGGAGGTGGCGGGCTGCTGGGAGATAAAGCGGATTTCAAACAGCACGCGCAGCAGGTTAACCACGTCGTTGAGTTGCTGCGGCGTACTGGCGTTGGGCACATAGATGGTGCGCAGCGCCATGCGGTCAAACTGGCGATGGTTTTGCGGCGTATCAGCCGCCACCACCACCTGCTTTTCCGAGAGCGGCGCCCAGAAGGTGTGCGTGACCGCCCCGGCCGCCTGCATGGCGGTAAGGAAGCTCACGTTATCAATATCGAAACTCACATGCCGCGAAACCACGGAGTCGTCGAGCATGACGGTAATGCCGTAGGCGGCCGCCACCTGCTGCAGCAGGGTGCGGGAGTCGCCGCGGAAGAGGAAGTCGCGGTTCCCGGCCTCGGGTCCCAGGTGGATGGTGCCCGCCTGGGCCAGCACCCGTGTCTGCTGTTTCACGGCCTGTGGCGCCCATTCGCTCATGACGTCGCGCAACCGCTGTTCGGCAAACTGGTTGCTCGGATCCAGGTTGAGCGCGCCGCGAAAATCGGCCAGCGCCTTGGTCTGTTTGCCCGCCAGCAGTTCCTGGTTGCCCCGCTGCAGGTCGTCAAAGACCTGCTGCTGGCGGGCCACTTCGCTCGCGGTTAAATACTCCGGGCTGGTGGGATCCAGGCTGGCGGCGCGCTGGAAAAGTGCGTAGGCTTCCTGATTCTTGCCCTGGGCGCGCAGCTTCAGCCCGCGGGAGAAGGCGTGGCGCGCCGCTTTACGTTGCTTGGGTGTAACCGAGCGTGGCATTCCCCCCGGGGCGGGCGAGGGCGTCTGGCTCGCGAAAGCCGCCAGGCTCCATACCAGTAACAGGCTGATCAGGATGCGCACTTGTAGGTTCGATTTTACCCGCCCTGGGCTGATTTGATTGCGCTTATAGCACCTTAAAGTTCAATAGGGACCATGCCCGGAAGGACAGCCTTCCGGCCCAGGACAGGAGGGCGGTCCGGGCTGACGGAAGCGAGACCAAAGGCTTCAGGTTTCCCGTTTCGAGTCTGCAATGACCAGCACTTCAGTGCAGCAACCGATACAGGCATCCGGCCCATGGGCCAGAAGATCCGTGCGGGTGAAGATTCCCGTGGCCACGGCCAGGATCGGGCTGCCCACCAGGCGGGCGGCCTCGATATCGGCCGGAGTATCGCCCACGAAACACGTCCGCGCGCCGCCACCCCGCCGCCGCCGCACTTCTTCAATGCCATAGGCAAAAATGTCCCGCCGCAGCTCCCGCTGATCACTGAACGAACCAAAAGCAAAAAATTGCTTAAGTCCGGCGGCGTGCAGTTTCAGCCAGCCGATCGTCTCCAGGTTGCCGGAAACCACCCCCAGGAGCTTGCCCGCCTGGCGCAATCCGGCCAGCAGTTCGGCGACGGAAGGGCACAATTCGGGAGACATGCCGGCCGCATTGTGGCGGGCCGCGGCGCACATGCAGGCGATGGCCGCGGGAAGTTTTGTTTCGAACTCGGAGTCAGAGAGCCCGGCCCGCCGCGCCACCGCGCGCAAAATCCCCAGATCGGTGTTGCCGTGCACCGGCACGCCGTCAATTCGGGAATCTATGCCATAGACCTGGCGAACCGCGGCGTGAAAAGCGTTGTAGTGCACGCCGTCGCGGGAGTTGAGCAGCGTGCCATCAATGTCGAAGAGATAAGCGTCGGCCGCTGGCAGCAGACTTCTGGCTCTGCGGGAAGAAGTTTTCACGGTGTCTCAGATGGGGTGCAACACATTTGCCAGCACCACGAAAGGCGTGCGCCATTGCGCCAGTGCAGCCGGCAAATGTGGGGTAGTTCCTCCTACTTGCTGCCGCCCACCTGCTCCACCATGAGACGCTCGATGGCGGTGGCGCGGCCGCTCCCTTCATCGCAGTCAATCAGCGCCGCGCACAGCTTCACGTTGCCCGTGGCCGCCTCAAAACGCATGGGCAGGTTCTTCAAGAAGCGGGTGATGATCTGCTCCTTTTGCACCCCGATCACGCTGTCGTAGGGCCCGCTCATGCCTACGTCGGTTAGATAGGCGGTGCCCTGCGGCAGGATGCGTTCGTCGGCTGTGGGCACGTGGGTATGGGTGCCGATCACGGCTGTCACCCGGCCATCGAGATACCAGCCCAGGGCGATTTTCTCCGAGGTGGCCTCGGCGTGAAAATCCACCACGATCACCTTCGCCTGAATTTTCTTCAGCAGCTGGTCGGCCACGCGAAAGGGATCGTCGTTGGGCGACATGAACACCCTCCCCTGCAGGTTGACCACGGCGTAAGCCACGCCCTCGTGGGTGCGGCCTTCGAAAACGCCCGTGCCCGGCAGGCTGGCGGGAAAGTTGGCGGGACGCAGCACCCGGCGGGCCGGCCCGGTGCCATTCGCCGTCTCCAGGTACTCCATGATCTCGCGCTTGTCCCAGATGTGGTTGCCGGTGGTGACCACGTCTATGCCCAGCTCGAGCAGCTCCTCGACCAGCGCCGGCGTAATGCCAAACCCTCCGGCGGCGTTTTCCCCATTGGCGATGACCAGGTGGACGCCGTGCTCCTCCACCAGGGCCTCCAGTTGCTCGCGCACGACTGTGCGCCCCGGCCGTCCGAAAATGTCGCCGATGAAGAGAATGCGCACGCTAAGTCCGGCCCTCACGCTGCAAATTTCGATGGTATCACGGGGCTCGGACCAGCCTCAGACCATCAACAGGGCGGCGCCGCAACCGAGCGGGCAAGCGCAGCCCGAACTATGGCGCTATTTCCGCCGTGCGCAGGAAGTCATAGTTTCCCGCCGGATTCAGCTGCAAATTTTTCACCCGCCGCGAGTGCACCAGCACGTTGTCCAGATACCACAGGTTGATGTAGGGCAGGTCGCTGGCCACGATGTCCTGGATCTGCGCGTAATCCGCCTGCCGCTTCTTCTCCGCCAGCTCTTGGCGGCCCCGCGTGATCAGCCGATCCACCTCGGGATTGCAGTAGTAGCTGCGGTTGGCCCCCTGGGGCGGAAAATTGCTGCAGTAGAACACGTGCTCGAAGATGTCAGGATCCTCGTTGCCCCCGATCCAGCGCAAAGAGTAAAGCTGGAAGGCTCCCTTGGTCACGTCGGAGAAGAAGGTGGCGAACTCGAAGGTGCGGATGTCGAGCGCGATGCCCACCGCCCGCAGCTGCTGCTGCAGCACCGCGGCCATCAGCCGCGTGCTCTCCTCGATCGAAGTCTTCATGGTCAGATGGAAGCGCACGCCGTTCACCGCGGGATAGCCGGCCTGATCGAGCAGCTGGCGGGCGCGGGCGGGATCGTAGTCGTAGTGGGGAACATCGGCATCGTAGGCCCAGCTCTGCACCGGCAGGATGCTGGCCGCGGGCTGCGCCATATCGCGCCACAGATACTTGATCATGGGCCCGCGGTCAATTGCGTAGGCGAGCGCCCGCCGCACCCGCACATCCTTCAGGATGGGGTCGCGCAGGTTGAACGCCATGTAGGCGTAGATGGTGCCGGGAGCGGTCAGAATTTCAAGCTGCGGATCTTTCCTCAGGGCCACGACCGTGTCCGGGGTGAGGGCGTTGATGGCAGCATCCGCGCTGCCCTTGCGCAACTCCAGCGCCCGCGTGGTCGCATCCGGCACCACCGCGAAGCGTACCCGCTCAAGACGCGGCTCCTCCGCCCAGTAGCGGTCGTTGCGCTCCACCACCACCTCCTGGTCCTGAAGCGCGGAAACGAATTGAAACGGCCCGGAGCCGATGGGATGCTGCGCCAGTTCGGGGCCGCTGCCGTAGGGCACGATGCCGATGGCCCCATCGGAGAGGTTCCACAGCAGCGTGGCCTGCGGCTGCTTGAGGTGGAAGATCACGGTGTAATCGTCGGGCGCGTCAATGTGATCAATGTACTGGTAGACCGTAGTCTTGGTGGTGAGCAGTTTGCGGCTGAGAATGGAGTCAATGGTCCACTTCACGTCGCGCCCAGTGAGCGGGCGCCCGTCGTGGAAGCGCACCCCGCGCCGCAGATGAAAGACATAGGTGGTGGGATCGGGGGTTTGCCAGCTCTCGGCCAGCCAGGGGCGCAGCTCGAAGTGCTCGTCGCGGCGCACCAGCGAATCGAAGAGCAGGGCGTCAATGCGCTCCGATTGCGCGTCCACCCCCACCCGCGGGTCGAGGTTGGTGGGGCTGCTCTCGATGATCATCACCAGCGTGCTCGGATTCGGCCGCTGCCCGCAGGAAACCGTGAGCAACAACAGGCTGGCTGCCAGCAGTCGCAGTGTGATCCGAAGCGAGCGCCGGTAGCGAGGCGGCTCCTCCGCCGTCCGCGGTGAATGCGGCCGAGAGGCTTGCCAGCGTCCCGCCCAGCAAACTTTGGGGCCGGCGGGGAAGCGCGGGGCTTTAGCCCCGCCACCGCCGGCGCTGCTCATGGCGGTTTTAGCCGCGGTGCGCATTTCTATTACGCATAGGAGATTTTCCCCAGAATAGCAGGCCGCAGCGCGCCGGTGGCGGAAGGGATGTTGCCCGGCCGGCGACGCCAGGTCTGATAGGCCAGCAGCGCGAAGGCCACGGCCTCCTTGGCCTGGGAAGGCAGGCCGAATTCATCGGAAAGGCGCAGGCGCAGCCCCAGCGGCGCCACTTCTTCCTCCAGGCTGCGCAGGAGGGTGGCATTCCGCGCGCCGCCGCCGGAAACGATCAGCTCGCCGTAGCTGCCGCGCAGAAACCGGCGTATGGAACCGGCAATGGAGCGGGCGGTCAGCGCCGTGGCCGTCGCCAGCACATCTTCCTTGCTTGCCCGTCCGCAGCGGCGCAGGAGTTCCTCTACGAACTCGCGCCCGAACTCCTCCCGCCCCGCGGTCTTCGGCGGGCGGCGGCGGAAAAACGGCCGGCGCAGTATTTCTCTCACCACCTCCTCGAGCACGCGGCCGCGGGCGGCGATGCGGCCATCGCGATCGTAGGGGCGGTGGAAGAGGCGTTCCGCCACCTGGTCCATCACCATATTCCCCGGGCCGGTATCGAAGGCCACGACCTCTTTCGGCTTGGCCGCGGCGGGAATGGCGGTCAGATTGGCGATGCCGCCGATATTCTGCACAATGCGCCCCAGTCGCCGGTGGCGGTAGAGCAGGTAGTCGAGAAAAGGCACCAGGGGAGCGCCCTTGCCCCCGGCGGCCATGTCGGCGGGACGGAAGTCGGAGACCACGGGCGCCCGCGCCCGCGCGGCGATCACCGCCGCCTCCCCCGTCTGCCAGGTCACCGCCAGCTGGCGGCCGAGAAAAGCCTGCGCTTCGCCCTGGTGGTAGAGCGTCTGGCCGTGGCAGCCGACGAGTTCGACTTTCGCTTGGAACCGGCGCGCGGCGGTGAGCACCGCGCCCGCGTACAGGTGACCGAGCAGGAAGTTGAGCCGGGCGAGATCGGCCACCCGCGCGCTCTCGGCATTCATGGCGGCAAGAATGGCCCGGCGCACCGCGGCCGGAAAAGGAAATTCCAGATGGCCCCGCAGCCTGAGCCGGGGCCGCCGCCCGCTGAACTCGACCAGGGCCACATTGATGCCGTCGGCCGAGGTGCCGCTCATCACCCCGGCGACGATCACGCCCGCTCTCCGGCGGCGAAGGCCTCCAGGCGCACCTGCTCGCCCAGTTCCCAGAGCTCGCGCGTAAGCCGCGCGATCAGCTCGCCGGTGGGCGCGGGCGCCGGCCGCTTCAGCTTGCGGACCCGCTTTTTGAAGGCCAGCACGCGGCGGCTCGCCTCCGCCAGCCGCTGGGCGAATTTGCTCTCCCGCTCCGCCTGGCGCACCACCACTTCGTAGGCGCGCAGCACGTTCTCCTCCTTCTGGCACACCAGGTACAGGTCCGCGCCGGCGCGCAGGGTTTCGACCGCCGCCCGCTCGATGGGCGCCGCCGCGAGCACTCCGCCCATGTCTAAATCGTCTGAGAGCACCAGGCCGCGGTAGCCGATCTTTTGGCGCAGCACGTCGGTGATCCATTTCCGGGACAGCGAGGCCGGGGTCTGCTCCCCCGTCACCGCGGGGTAGGCGGCATGGCAGACCATCACCATGGGCAGCCGGGAACGCAGCCGGCGGTAGGGCGCGAGGTCCTCGGCCCACAACTTTTTCCAGGACTTCCTGATCACTGGCAGCTGGTGGTGGCTGTCGAGCGCGCCCTCGCCCAGCCCGGGAAAATGTTTGCCGCAGCCCACGACGCCCGCCTCCCCCAGGCCGGCGAGGAATTGGCGGGCGTAGGCCATCACCTGCCGGGGGTCGGTGGAGACGGCGCGGCTGCCCAGGGCGGAGCGCGAGGCGGCAAACGCCAAATCGAGCACGGGAGCGAAGTCCAGGTTGAAACCCAGACCGCGCACAGCCCCGCCGATGGTGCGCCCGTGCTTGCGGAACAGGCGGCGGTCGCCCGCGGCAAAGACCTCGGCCGCGGCGGGCGCCGGTCCCAGCAGGTGGCGGAAGCGGTCCACCGTCCCCCCTTCCATGTCCACTCCCAGAAATGGAGGCACGGCGAGCTCGCGCCGGCACGCGCGCAGCAGCTCCCAGGTCTGTTGCGGAGTCTTGATGTTGCGCGCGAACAGCACCACCCCGCCCGGCTGCAGGCGTCGCAGCAGCTCGCGCAGCCGGGGCGTGGGTTCGGCCGCGGCGAAGCCCATGAGCAACGCCTGCCCGGCCTGGGCGCGAATGTCGGTGGTCCTGGGCATGATTCTGAAAATAGAACGGCAAACGCAAGCTGCCTGCTGCCAGCCACTAGCTACCAGCTACTAGCTACTGGCCTCTAGCTATGCGTCAACGACTAACTACCAACTACCAGCTGCCAGCCACTAACTACTCACTTGCTTCTTCAGCTCCGCCAGCAGGTTCAAGGCCTCAAGCGGCGTCAGCCGGTCGAGATCGGCCGCCCTCAGCTGCCCCACGATCTTCTCCGAAAGCGGGGTGAACATGGTCAGCTGCACCGAAGCCGGCGCCGCTTCGCCTGCGGCCAGCTCGCCCGTAAGGCGGTGCTCGGCGGTTTCGTGTTCCTCGAGCACCGCGCGCGCCCGTTCGATCACCTCCGGCGGCAGGCCGGCGAGCTTGGCCACCTCGATGCCGTAGCTGCGGTCGGCCGGGCCCGGCTCCACCTTGCGCAGAAACACGATCCCGCCTCCCGTCTCCTTTACCGAAACATGATAATTCCTGACCCCCGGGAGCCTCTCCGCCAGCTCCGTCAGTTCGTGGTAGTGGGTGGCGAAAAGGGTTTTGGCCCGGGTGCGGGCCTGCAGGTACTCGATGGCTGCCCAGGCGATGGCCAGGCCGTCGTAGGTGGCGGTGCCGCGGCCCACTTCGTCGAGCAGGATAAGCGAGCGCGGGGTGGCGGTGTTGAGGATGGCCGCGGTCTCAGTCATCTCCACCATGAAAGTGGAGCGCCCGCGGGCCAGGTTGTCGCTGGCCCCGATGCGGGTGAAGACGCGGTCCACCAGCCCCAGGCGTGCCCGGAGGGCGGGCACGAACGAGCCCATCTGGGCCAGGATCACGATCAGCGCCGTCTGCCGCAGGTAGGTGGACTTGCCGCCCATGTTGGGACCGGTCAGGAGGAGGATGGCGTCGCTGGTCGAGTTGAGATAAAGATCGTTGGGCACGAAGCGGTCACCGGATCCGGTCAGCGACTGCTGCTCGATCACGGGGTGGCGCCCGCCCACGATCTCGATGTCCGAGGAGCCGTCAATTTCCGGCCGCGCGTAGTGGCCGAGGGCGGCCCGGTGGGCGAAGCTGGTGAGCACGTCCACCTCCGCCAGGGCCAGCGCCGTCTGCCGGATGCGGCGCGCCTCGCCCGCCACCGCCGCCCGCAGCGCGGCGAAAAGCCGCCGCTCGATTTCCCCCATCTTCTCCTCGGCGTCGAGGATCTTGGCCTCGTACTCCTTGAGCTCCGGGGTGGTGAAGCGCTCGGCGTTCACCAGCGTCTGCTTGCGCTCGTAGTCGGCCGGGGCGAGGTGCAGGTTGGCTTTGGAAATTTCCAGGTAGTAGCCGAAAATGGAGTTGAATTTCACCTTGAGCGAGCCGATGCCGGTGCGCGCCCGCTCCCGCTGCTCGACCGCGGCCAGATACTGCTTGCTCGAGCGGCTCAGCCCGCGCAGCTCATCCAGGGCCGCGTCCACCCCGGCGCGGATCACCCCGCCCTCGGCGAACGTCAGCGGCGGTTCGGGCACGAGCGTGGCCTCAATGCGCTGCCTGAGGTCGGCGAGATCGTCGAGCCCCGCCTCAAGATTCCGCAGCCGGGCCGCGCTCAATTTCCCCAGCCCCTGTTTCACTCCCGGAATTTTCCCCAGCGAGGCGGCCAGCGCCAGCAGGTCGCGCGGGTTGGCGCTCTCGAGCGTCACCCGGCTGAGCAGGCGTTCCAGATCGAGAATCCCGCCGAGCGCCCGCCGCAGCTCCTCCCGCGCCATGGTGTCTGCGACCTGGACTTCCACCGCGTCCAGGCGGGCCTTGATTTCCCCCGCGTCAATCGAGGGCCGCAGCAGCCAGGCCCGCAGCAGGCGCTTGCCCATGGGGGTGACGGTTGCGTCCAGGGCGCGGAACAGGGTGACCCCCTCGCCTCCGCCCGCAAACAGGGGCTCGAGGAGCTCGAGGTTGCGCACCGTCACCGCGTCCAGCACCAGCGCGTCGTGGCGCTCATAAAAGCCGATGCGGTCCACGTGCTCGAGCGACCCCCGCTGGGTGGCGCGCGCGTAGTAAAGGATGGCCCCGGCGGCCGCGGTGGCCGCCGCCTTCTCCCCCAGCCCGAAGCCCTCGAGCGAGAGCACGCCGAAGTGGTTTTCCACCAGCGGCAGAGCGTGGTCGGGCGCGAACACCCAGTCCTCAAGCGGCGTCTCCGCCCAGGCCGCGCCCTCCCCGCCCCCCCGCCCGCGTCCCTCGAGCAGGGGCAGGGAAGAGGCATAGAGCACCTCGCGAGGGCGCAGCTGCAGCAGTTCTTCTCCCACCCGGCGCTCGGCGTCGGGGCCGCGGAACTCGGTGGCGCGGAACTCGCCGGTCGAGAGATCAAGCGCGGCAAAGCCCGCCGCCTCTCCGGCCCGGGCTACGGCGGCGAGAAAGTTGTTCTCTTCGGAGTTGAGCGAGGCGTCGGAGGCCGTTCCCGGCGTGACCACCCGCGTGACCTCCCGCCGGACCAGCGTTTTGGCCAGGCGCGGGTCCTCCATCTGGTCGCAGATGGCGACCTTGAAGCCCTTGCGGATGAGGCGCGCAATGTAGTTGTCGGCGCTGTGGTAGGGCACGCCGCACATGGGCACGGCCACCCCCTTTTCCTTGTTGCGCGCGGTGAGCGTGATCTCCAGTTCCCGGGCCGCCACCTTGGCGTCGTCGAAGAAGAGCTCGTAGAAGTCGCCCAGGCGGAAAAACAGCAGGGCCTGCGGGTGTTCCTTTTTGATGGCGGCGTACTGCCGCATCAGCGGGGTGGAGGGCTCGCTCAGGCTCATGGAGAAAATCTGGGCGGATTATAGCCTGCACCGCGGCCCTAAAACAGGTGCTCCACACCTTGGCGTCGCACCAAAGTCTGTGGAAAACCCCAACCATTACCGCCGATGACGAGGCCGCCGAGAAAACACAACTCTCAAATTCAGGAGCAGTCCCATGGCTTCCCCGCCTCACCGTAGCGACCCAGGCAGAAGGAGGAAATAATTTTCTCCGCGTCCTTGGCGTCCTCGGCGGTTTTCATTGTCGTGGTAGGTCGGCCAAAAGACTCGCCCATTTGACTCCCTGCCGCTTGCGGGTGTTTTCTAAAGCAGATGGAACTGCGCAAGGACCCGATCACGCGCTCCTGGGTGATCACCGGCGACACACCCGAGGCCGCCCGCCGCGAAGACGCCTTCTGCCGTTTCTGCGCCGACGCCCCCCTGCCGCCGCAGGTGGTCTCCTCGATGGCCAGCGTTGACGGCGGTCCCTGGTCGGCGCGCGCCGTCGTCCATCCCTCCCCCATGTATCACATCGAAGGCGACCCGCAGCGCCGCGGCGACGGCATCTACGACCGCATGCGCTCGGTGGGGGCGCACGAGGTGCTGGTGGAAAACCTCCGCCACGACCGCCAGCTGTGGAACGCGAGCGACGCCGAAATCGAAAAATTCCTGCTGCTCGCCGGGCAGAGGATCCACGACCTCAAGCGCGACGCCCGCTTCAAGTACGTCAGCATCTTTAAGGACTACGGCGCCGTGGCCGGGCAGGAGTTCGACCATCCCAGCTCCCAGCTCACCGCCACCACCTTCGTGCCCCGCCGCGTGCTCTACGAGCTGCGCGCCGGGCGCGACTACTTCGTGCAGAAGGAGCGCTGCGTCTTTTGCGACATCCTGGCCCAGGAGGAGCGCCAGGGTGTGCGCATCGTGGAGATGCGGGGCGACTACACCGCCCTCTGCCCCTTCGCCCCGCGCGTGCCCTATGAAACCTGGCTGCTGCCCCGCAGCCACGAATCTTCCTTTGAGCGCCTGGCGCTCAGCCGGGCGGGCGTGCTGCTCGATCTCGCCGCCCTGCTGCGCCGCACCCTGGTGCGAATCCGCTCCATCACCGAGGACTTTCACCTCGTGCTGCACACCTCGCCCAACAGCACCCACCGCTCGGAAGTGCTGGGCTACTGGAAGACGATTGACGAGGACTACCACTGGCACATCGAGATCCTGCCCGTGATCGCCGGGCGGGCCCGCTCCTACACCTTCAAGGAGGTGTACTTCAGCCCCCTCAGCTCGGAGACGGCCGCCCAGCGCCTGCGCGATGCCGCGCCGGGATACTGACGATGGAAGAAAATTGAAGAATGACGATTGAAGAATGAGGAATTGACGATTGCCGATTTCGATTGACGATTGAGAAAACCCCGCATTCAGCCTTCAGCCGTCAGCACTCAGCCAACCAGGCCTGTGGACGGTTGTTTTCCGACCAGAAACGGATATCTCCAGCGGTTTTCAATCGTGGTTCGTCAATTATTAATCATCAATTCTTATGTCTGAATGCTGAATGCTGGGTTCTTCATTCCTCATTCTTCAATCATCAATCTTCATTCACTTCGCTTCCGCCGGCTTCAGGTCGGTTCGTGGCGGCGCCAGCCACAGCACTCCTCCGTTCGGACCAT
>DASYWT010000420.1:0-4701 GCA_035935775.1 Terriglobales bacterium | reverse complement strand
CTCCACCGTTCCCAGCTTGTCGCCGGCATCAAACATGCCCGGCATCACCACCTTGCCGCGCGCGTCAATCACCTGCGCTCCGGACGGAATCTTTACGTCACGCCCCACTGCCGCAATTTTGCCGTTTTCCACCAGCACGGTGCCGTTCTCAATCACGCCGTGGCTGATGGTCAGCACCCGTCCGCCAGTAATGGCGATGGTCTGTGCCGTCGCCGTTAAGCCTGCGAGGAACAGGATTGTCGTGACTATGGCCGCAGTTCGTCTCTCGAGCATGTCCCTCTCCCGAAACTCGAAACTTGAAACCTGCGAAACCTTCGAAACCTTGAAACCTTGCTCTTACGGCACCAGCGTGGCCGGTCTTCCCTTCCACGGCAGGAACCCATCCTGCCGCGTGAACACCGGCTTGCCGTCAATGAATACCTCGTTCGCCTTCGAGGTCAGTTCCAGCGGATTTCCCGTCCAGATGGTCAAATCCGCGTCCTTGCCCACATCAATGGATCCCACGCGGTTGTCAATTCCCAGAATCTTCGCCGGGTTGATGGTCACCGCCTGCAGCGCCGCCTCGTCCGGCATGCCGTAGTGATTGATGATGGAGGCCTGCTCGATATAATCACGCTCCTCAATCACCGGATTGTCGGTGTGCAGGCTGACCAGAACGCCCTCTTTCCACAGGATATAGGCGTTTTGCGGGATGCCGTCCCAGCCCTCCACCTTGAAGCCCCAGGAATCGGCGAAGGTGACCACGCCGATGTGCCGCCGCGCGATCTCAGGCGCGATCATATAGGCGTCGAGCGCGTGGTGCAGCGCCGCAATGTGGAGGTGAAACTCATCGGCGATGCGGAACAGCGCCTCGAAATGATTCACCTGGTAGGAATGGATGTTAAGCCGCACCTTGCCTGCCAGCACGTCGGCCAGCGCTTCCAGTTGCAGGTCGCGCTCCGGGGGTGCGCCTTTTTTGCCGCCATCTTCCCACGCCTTCCACTTGGCGGCGTAATTCTGCGCGTCGTATAGCCGCTGGCGCACAATCGCGGCCTCCCCCATTAATGTGGAGGGCGGCTTGTCCTTGCTGCCATAGGACCGCTTCTGGTTCTCACCCCAGGCCCATTTCATACTGGCCGGCGCGCCGGGAAACTTGATTTCATCGAGCGTCTGCCCGCCGTTCAGCTTTACGATGGTGGCCCAGCCGCCAATGTTGTTGCCGCTGCCCGGCAGCACCTGCACGACCGTCACACCGCCGGAAACCGCGCGCGCAATCTCCGGGTCATCGGTGTTGATGGAATCTTCGGAGCGCACCTGCGCTTCAATGTCGCCGGTCATCTCGTTGCCATCGGAGTTAGGCTTGATCTCCGGCAGCGCATAAACCCCTAGTGCGGATCCACCAGTCCGGGCAGCACGTATTCGCCTGCCGCGTTGATGACCTCGGCGTTGGCCGGCACGCGAACCGCGGTGCCCACCTCCGCAATCTTCCCGTTCTCGATGACCACGGTGCCGTTGGCGATGGTCCCGTGCGTCATGGTCAGAATGGTCGCGCCCTTGATCACGATGGGGCGGGTTGCCGCGGGCTCGGTCTGAGCCGCCGGCTCATCTGTCGCGCAAACGGCGCTAAGGGAAGCTAGCCAGGCACACCACAACAGAAGAATTGTAAAGAAACGCATGCTTTTCACGGATTGCTCCCGAGAAGGCCGCAAATTATATCAAACGCATCGCGGCGCGATATTTATTTCTGTGCAGAAATCGCCAACTGTGCTTGCCTTTAGGTTGCAGGAACGATTAATTTCTTCAGTCTCGTGCTGCCACTAGGAACAAGCGAATGACTCGACGCCTGCGCATTTCACTGGTTTTAATTCTGTGCTCTATTTCCGTGGCCACCGCCGCTGCTGCCGATCGCGTGCCCGGCAACCTACTCGCCGACATGCAGCAGTACGTGCAGACGCCTGCCGTCTCCGGCTACGAGCAGCAACTGGCGCGCGTCATCGCGCAACAGTTGTCTGCATACTCGCCCAAGCTCGACAGCCTGGGGGACGTGATTGTCACCGTGGGCAGCGGCTCGCCCAGCCGCCTGCTGGTGGCGCCGATTGACGAGCCAGGATACGTGGTCAGCGAGATCACCGCCCAAGGCTACCTGCGCCTGCAGCGGCTGCCGCAGTTTGGCGCCCTGCCGCTTTTCAATGAGCTTTATTCCGCGCAGCCGGTTCAGATTCAAACTGTGCAGGGCAAATGGCTGGATGGCGTAATTGCCGGCCCTTCTGTGCACCTGCAGCCCGGGC
The DNA here is from genome assembly GCA_035935775.1 of Terriglobales bacterium. Taxonomy (GTDB): domain Bacteria; phylum Acidobacteriota; class Terriglobia; order Terriglobales; family Acidobacteriaceae; genus JAICWP01. Next base: position 2,434 of record DASYWT010000420.1, on the reverse strand, counting down.
GCCAGCACCCTCCTGACCTCAACGACATTGACAACATGTACGTGGACATCGGAGCCAGTACTGCCGCCCAGGCGCGCAGCGCGGGAGCTGACGTGCTCAGTCCGCTGGCGATTGACCGCGCTCTCTACCAGATGGGCTTCGGCGAATGGGCTGCCCCTGCCGTTGGCGACCGCTTTGGCGCTGCTGCTCTGGTCGAAGTGTTGCGTGCCCTGCAGCCTCAGATGGTGCATGGCCGCTTGACCGTGGCTTTCGTCACCCAGCAATGGACGGGTGCGCGCGGCCTGCAGCGACTGCTCGACGAGGTGAAGCCGGAAGAACTTATCTACGTGGGTCGTCTCACTCGCGGGCCGGTTCCTCCGGGACCTCCGGGCGTGGGCAAGGAAATGCCTGAGCCCGCACGAAAGCCGGGCAGCGGCGTACTCATCGCCGAAGCGCCGGAGCAGCAGGAATCGCCGCTGGCCGCAGAGTTCGCACAGCTTGCCCATCAGAACAACATTCCGCTAAGCACCGATTATTCCGCACCGCTGTTTCCACGCAGCTATCTGCCGCAGCCACCGCTGCCCACGCGCTGGGTTCACCTGGGCGTGGCCGCCGCCTGGTCCTCCACTCCGGCGGAGTTTCTCGACGCTCACGATCTCGGGAACCTGGTTGCATTATTGGAAACCTATCTTCAGGGCGAACACAGTCCGGTCAGTATTCCGCCTGCTTCGACGCTGCCCGAACCTCCGTTGCCGCCGCGCCCCACCACCGCTCCCTCTCCAGAAACGATTCTCAGCCGTCTGGTCGAAACCTACGGAGTGAGCGACCACGAAACTCGGGTGCGGGAAGCTATTGCCCGAATGCTGCCGTCTTGGGCGAGGCCACAAACGGACGGCAGTGGCAATCTCATCCTGCATTGGTCTTCGGCCGGCAAAGGTCCGCGCATCGTGGTTGTCGCCCACCAGGATGAAATTGGTTACGAAGTTCACTCCATCCTGCCGGACGGCCGCCTCGAACTGGAGGACAAAGGCGGCGGCCTGGCGGCGTTCTTCCTCGGCCACGCCGCCTTCGTGCACACCGCCACTGGCATTCGCCCTGGCGTAATGGAGCTTCCAGAGGGTTGGGAGCAGCCCAAATTCCAATGGCCTCCGGAATCGCGCAATGCGACCTATCGCATGGACGTGGGCGCTGCCAATCCTCAACAGGTGGCGGAACTGGGCATCAAGACGGGCGATTTTGTCACCATTCCCAAGAAGTATCGTCGTCTGCTGGGCATGCGCGCCAACGCCCGCAGCTTCGACGACCGCCTCGGCTGCACCGCGCTGGTCGCTGCCGCCTGGGCGCTGGGCCCGCGCCTGAACGGACGCGATATCACCTTTGTCTGGTCCACCGGAGAGGAACTGGGCCTGGTTGGTGCCGCGGCCGTGGCCAAAAGCATGGCGGCGGAGGGCCACGCTCCCGACTACGTTTTCGCGGTGGACACTTTCGTCAGCTCCGACTCGCCGCTCGAATCCACCCGCTTTGCTGATGCCAAAGTAGGCGAGGGCTTCGTCGTGCGCGCGGTGGACAATTCCAACATCGTGCCTCGCACACAGGTGGAGAAGTTGCTGGCCTTGGCCCGTGCCCAGAGCATCCCCGCGCAATACGGCGTGACCGGCGGGGGCAACGATGGCGCCGCCTTTCTGCGCTATGGTTCGACGGATGTCGCTCTCGGCTGGCCGCTGCGCTACTCCCATTCTCCCGGCGAGGTGGTGGACACGCGCGATGTGGATGCCCTCTCGCGCATCGTAGCCGCCCTAGCCCGGCAGTGGTGAGACTTGCAGGTGACCCTCGCAGTCCGTGTTCATCACCGGCAGCCATGTACCTTTGCGCAGCTTTTCGCCCCACTCCGGCTCGCAAAAGCCGCCGGTTCGTTGCTTTTCCGGTGTATGTACGCCGGGAACGCTGGTATAGTTTGCAATGTAGCCGAAGCCGCGGCCCCTCAAGTTCTGCCTGCTCCCCCTGTGGCTCGGGAGGACGTGTTTGCGTTTCTGGACACACACCAGACTCCATTTTGGCCTCTTTCTCGCTGGACTGCTGCTTGCGGGCACGTCTGCGCAGGCGGCTGCCAGTTTCACCCCCCAAGAACGGCTTGGCTACACGGTGGGTGACCAGTGGGAGCCCGCTGTCGCGGCGGACGGCTTCGGTCACGTTTACCTTCTCTATCCGCAGTACGGGCTGGTACCCGGCTGCCCCACCTGCCCCAGTCCCAGCATGATTCTTCAGGTAAGCAGCGACCGCGGCCTGAGCTGGTCGGCGCCGCGCGTCATCGCGCCCGCCGGCGATGGCCAATACGATCCGCAGATCCTCGTTGACCCGCTCGACCGCCACACGGTCTATGCTTCCTGGCTGCAGAACTCCAAGAGCAATGCCGTGGTTGCCAAGTCAACGGATTCCGGCCAGACCTGGTCGCTCG
>DASYWT010000419.1:0-7911 GCA_035935775.1 Terriglobales bacterium | reverse complement strand
CGGCAAGCACCACTACCACCAGGGCGCCCACCATCACCGCGTACTCGGCAATATCCTGCCCTTCAAGATCTGACCAGATTTCCCGTAGAAGAGTACGCATACAGCACCAAGGGGGAGCAACTAACCGCCGTCGTTCGCTTTGGGAGGAGGACGGCGAAGTACGCTTTTGTAAATGCTAGCTCTGCCCTCTGCTCCAGGTCAAAGTACCGCGATTGCTTGTTCCCCACCGGGTGGAATACGATACTCAGCTCGAAATTTCCCTGGAGAACCCATCATGCGCTTCCCTCGCACCGCGACTTCCTTGTTCGCCTTGCTCGCCTTCCTGACCGTGATCTTTACAATATCCCCCGCCTCAGCGCAGCAGCGCAGTGAAAAGGCTGCCGAAGAAACGGCGGAAACCCAGCCCAAGAGCCAGAAATCACCGGCCAAGGAGAAGGAAGAGAAAAAAGAAGAAGAAGAAAAAGGCATGCGCTACCGCATGATCGGTCCCTACCGCGGCGGGCGCTCGCTGACCGCCGTCGGCGTTCCCGGCGACTCTAGCACCTACTACTTCGGCGCCACCGGCGGCGGCGTCTGGAAGTCCACCGACGGTGCGGTAAGCTGGAAGCCCATCTTCGACCATGAAGGCTCCTCCTCCATCGGCAGCATCGCCGTGGCCGACTCCGATTCCAACATCGTCTATGTGGGTACCGGCGAAGCCTGCATCCGCGGCAATCTCGCCCAGGGCGATGGCGTTTACAAATCGCTGGACGGCGGCAAGACCTGGACCAACGTCGGCCTCAAGGACACGCGCTCTATCGGCAAAGTCATCATTAATCCCAAAGATCCCAATATCGTCTTTGTGGCCGCCCTCGGCCATCCCTACGGTCCCAACAGCGAGCGCGGCATTTTCCGCACCACCGATGGCGGCAAAACCTGGGACAAGGTGCTGTACAAGGATGAAAACACCGGCGGCGTTGATGTCGCCTTCGACCCCAACAACTCCAATATCCTGTTCGCGGCCTTGTGGCAGGTGCGCCGCACGCCGTGGAGCCTAAACAGTGGCGGCCCGGGCAGCGGCCTCTACCGCTCCCTGGACGGCGGCAGCACCTGGAAGCAGCTCACCGCTCATGGTCTGCCGGACGGGCCGTGGGGCAAAATCGGCGTGGCCGTAGCCGCAAACTCGGAGCGGGTTTACGCCCTCATTGAAGCCAAGGAGGGCGGCCTTTATCGCTCCGACGATGGCGGCGACAAGTGGGAACTGGTCAACCCCGACCACCGCTACACCCAGCGCGCCTGGTATTACATGCACGTCTTCGCCGACCCCAAGGACCCGGACACGCTCTATATCATGAACGTTGACTTCCACAAGTCCACCGACGGGGGCCACACCTTCAACAAGGTGCACCTCCCTCACGGCGACAATCACGGCCTCTGGATAGATTCCAGCGACACCAAGCGCATGATCGCCGCCAACGATGGCGGTGTGACCGTGACCGTGGATGGCGGCGCTACCTGGACCAAGCAGGACAATCAGCCTACGGCGCAGTTCTACCACGTCATCACCGACAACCGCTTCCCCTACTATGTCTACGGCGCGCAGCAGGACAACACCACCGTGGGCATCGCCAGCCGCGGCTCCATCGGCGGCATCAGCGAGCGCGACTGGTACCCGGTGGGCGGGGGCGAATCCGGCTATATCGCTCCCTATCCTCCGGATCCTGAAATCGTTTACGCCGGCGAGTACCAGGGCCAGATCACCCGCTTCGACAAGCACACCGGCGAGATCAAGGACGTGTCCGTTATTCCCCAACTGACCGACGCAGTGGGCGCGAGCAAGCTTGAGCACCGCTTCCAGTGGACCGCTCCCCTGCTCATCTCTCCCCATGATCCCAACCTGCTCTACCACGCCGGCGAGCGCATCTTTGAAACCACGGACCAGGGCCAGCACTGGGCGGCCATCAGCCCCGACCTAACGCGCAACGACAAGAGCAAGCAGCAGCCCTCCGGCGGACCCATCACCATTGATGACACCGGTACCGAGTATTACGACACCATCTTCGCCGTGGCCGTGTCGCCTTTGCAGAAAGGATTGATCTGGGCTGGAACCGACGATGGCCTGGTGCAAATCACACGCGATGGCGGCAAAAGCTGGACCAACATCACTCCCAAGCAGATGCCGCAATGGAGCCGGGTGGACCTGATCGAAGCCTCGCCTCACGAAACCGGCACCGCCTACGTGGCCGTGGATAACCACCAGAACGACGACATGCACCCTTACATCTTCAAAACCACCGACTTCGGCAAGAGCTGGAGCAAAATCACCAGCGGCATTCCCGAAAATACGTTCGTGCGCGCCGTCCGCGGAGACCCCAAGAAGAAAGACCTGCTCTTCGCCGGCACCGAGACCGGCGTCTTTGTCTCCTATGACGGCGGCAAACAGTGGCAGTCGCTGCAGTTGAATCTGCCCACCACTCCGGTACACGATCTGGCTATTCACGACAACGACCTTGTGCTCGCCACCCATGGCCGCGCCTTCTGGGTGCTCGACGACATCAGCCCGCTGCGCCAGTACAGTTCCACCATTGCCCAGCAGGATGTTCACCTCTATGAACCGGCGCCAGCCTACCGCGTCCGCATGCCGCATAGCTGGGGCAAACCGCTCGACGAGGGTGAGAACCCGCCCGACGGCGCGGAAATCTACTTCAACCTGAAGTCGGTGCCCAAGACAGCTTCTCTCGAGATCCTCGACTCCAAAGGCGAACTGGTGCGCAAGGTGAGCAGCAAAGATGTGAAGGATCTGGATGAGCCCGCCGATCCCGACGACGAAAAGCCCAAGAAAGAAATGGAACTGCAGGCGGGAATGAATCGCTTCGTTTGGAACCTGCGTTACCAGGAAGTGCCGCGCCTGCCCAACTATTTCCTCTACGAATATCAGGAAGGCACCCGTGGTCCGATGGTGCTGCCCGGCGAGTACCAGGTAAAACTCACGGTGGACGGCAAGAGCTACACCGCTCCGCTGCAAGTCAAGCTGGATCCGCGGGAGCACGTTTCCCTCGCCGACCTGGAGAAGCAGGTCACCCTGACCCGCCAGATCCAGGCGGAGCTGACCCGCGTATATGCGGCCGTCAATCAGATCTGGGATTTGCGGGCCCAGACTCATGACCTGCAAAAACGCCTGGTTGGCACCGAAGGCGGCGCCAAGCTGGTTTACACCGCCAGCCAGCAACTCGATCGCAAGGTCGCGGATGTGGAAGATGAGCTGGTGCAGATGAAGATTTCCGCCAACGAAGACTCTCTGCGGTATCCGCCCGGCCTGGATGCCAAGCTCTCTTATTTGGCGAATTACGTGGAGGGCGATAATGATTCTGCGCCCACCGCGGCAGCTTATGAGGAGTTCGACAACCTGAAAAAGCAGGCTGACGAGCAGCTCGCCCGCTGGTCGGGCATCGTGAACGCCGACCTGGTCAGCTTTGAAAATCTGATGCAGCAGCAGAAGGTCCGGGCGTTGTTTTTGACCGGGACGTCTCCCAGTACCCCTGGTCCCGCCAAATAGCAGTTGGTTGGGTTGTGGCGCGGATTCGGCCTACTCTCCCCGGCCCGGCGCGGCCGTGGAGTCGCGCACTTTCAGCGTGGCTTTCATCACGATGTGCTGGGTGGGAACATTTTCGCCGCGCAGCCGTTCGAACAGGAGTGCCGTTGCCCGCGCTCCCATCTGATAAGCCGGCTGGGCTACGGTGGAAAGCGCCGGGTTGGTGAAGCTGGTCAATTCCAGGTCATCGAAGCCGACCAGCGACACATCCTCCGGACAGCGCAGCCCCAACTCGCGCAGGGCGGCCAACACCCCCAGGGCGACCAGGTCATTGGCGGCAAAGATCGCGGTTGGCCGCGGCGAAAACTGCAGCAGCATCAGCGCCTTCTCATAGCCGCTGAGGCGGTCGAAGCGGCCCTCCTGGATATATTCGGGAACGATTCGAACACCGGCCTCGCGCAGTGCCCGCTTGAATCCTTTCAGCCGTTCCACGCCGCTGGTTACGTGCAGCTGCCCGGTAATGCAGGCGATTCGGCGGTGGCCGAGCTCCAGCAGGTAGCGGATGGCCTGGTACGCCCCTTCCTGGTTGTCCACCGTAACGCTGTCCCCTTTCCAGCCGTCCGGGCACCGGTCCAGGCAGATTACCGGAATCTCGCCGCCGGCCAGCGAAACCAGCCGGCTGTCAGCGGAAGGAATCACAATCAGCCCCGCCATGCGATACGCCCGCAATTCGTTGAAATATACCTGCTCTTTCTGCGCGTCGTTATCGGTGTTGCACAGCATCAGGCGGTAGGAGTTTTGATAGGCAATGTCCTCCACCCCGCGCACTACCAGCGGGAAGAATGGATTGGAGATGTCAGGGATGATGACCCCGATAATAGTGGTCTGGTTGCGGCGCAGCCCGCGGGCGAGCAGGCTGGGTTGATATCCCAGCCGCTCGATTGCCTCCAGTACGCGGCGCCGCACCGGCTCGCGCACTCCGGCGGTGTTGTTAATCACATGCGACACCGTCCCTACCGACACGCGCGCCCGGGCTGCGATCTGGCGCATGGTGATGCGTTTGGTTTCCCGCGCCGTCATGATCCTCCGGGGGCCCTAAGATGAGGGTGAAAGAGCCGCAAAGCCCGGTCTTGGCGACTGCGCCGGCCTCAACCGCTGTGGTCCCCATCCCCCTACTCCACCAGGGCTCGTTCCGATTCTAGTATCCAGCGCCGCCCCGGCCACAAAAATCTTGGCAACCCCAGGCTTGCCGGTTTAGTATTACGCCCCTCTCTCCTTGGCCCGTCTGGGGAGGGACTTGTCAGCCCTTGACGGCCACGCCCAAACCCGTGGTGGTAATCGGCAGCGTCAATCTGGACCTGGTGGCCGGCGTCCCGCATATTCCCTTGACCGGTGAGACTGTTACCGGCGCGAGCCTGGAACGATTCTACGGGGGCAAAGGCGCCAATCAGGCGGTGAGCGTGGCCAAACTGGATTACCCCGCGCACTTGATCGCCAAGGTCGGGGATGATGAAAATGGCGAACTGCTGCGCCGCGGCCTGCGCCAGGCCGGAGTGGATGTTCGCTGCCTCATAAGCTCGCTCGAGGCCCCCTCCGGCACCGCCCTCATTTTCAGCGATCCTGCAGGCCAGAACAGCATCGTCATAATCCCCGGCGCCAATGGCTGCCTTCTCCCCGTTGATGTGGCCAGGTTTGAGAGCCTGATCAACTCCGCCGGCATCATCCTGCTGCAACTGGAAATTCCCCTGCAAACCGTCATCTACGTTGCCGAGATGGGATACCGCAAAAATATTCCAGTGATGCTGGACCCGGCGCCGGCGCGCGAATTGCCGCCCAAGCTCTTGCTGCAGCTCGCCTGGCTGACTCCCAACGAGGTCGAAGCCGCGGCCTTGTGCGGCCACCCTGGAGAGGGGCTCGCCCCGGAACATGTTCCGCAATGCGCTGAGCAGCTGCTTTCCCGCGGCCCGCGCCACGTCGTCATTAAGTTGGGCGCGCAGGGCGCCTACCTCGCCACCCGCGATGGCTTGCGCCAGCACATTCCCGCCTACAGAGTGCGCGCCGTGGATACTACCGCCGCCGGGGACGCCTTTAACGGCGCCCTGGCCGTGGCCTTGCTCCAGGGTAAAAGCCCAGTGGAGGCCGCCGGCTTCGCCTCTGCCGTTGCCGCCCTCTCGGCGACCAAGAAAGGCGCCCAGCCTTCCATGCCCACCGCGCTAGAGGTCAGCAAATTCCTCAAGAAGGCCAAGGTCACAAACGGTCCTATCCTAGCCACCGCCTGAATGCAGACTGCTGAACGCTGTTAGGGTACTGAGTGCTTCCACCCTGGTTTGAAATCACCTGCCAAACCTCCGCGTCCTTCGCGTCCTCTGCGGTTTTCATTCGGCTTCCGGATACACGCCTAGCACCTTTACCCACTCCGCCACTTCCTCCAAATGCCGAAACCCGCGCTCGCGGGCCGCCGCGTCCTCCCCGACAATATCCACATAAAACACGTACTCCCATGGTTTTCCCCGTACCGGCCGCGACTCAATCTTGATCAGGTTAAGGTCGCGCAGCGCAAAAACGCTCAACGCTTTGAATAACGATCCAGGGATGTTCTTCAAAGAAAACGCGATAGACGCCTTATTCGCGCCCGGCAAAATACGCTTTTTCCGGGAAACCACGAAAAAGCGGGTGAAATTTTGCCGGTCATCTTCCAGGTCAGACTGCAGAATGTGGCCCTTATACTCCGCCGCCGCCTGCTTTGGCCCAATGCCGGCGGCATCCCGCAGGCGCTCCTCCACCACATGCTTAACGCTGCCGGCGGTATCGTAAAAAGGTTCAGGACGAATCTGCGGATGTTTGCGAAAAAAATCGCGGCACTGGTCCAGCGCCACGGGATGGGAAAATGCTCGCCGCAAATCTTTCAGCCTGACCCCGGGCGCAGCGATCAGGTGGTGATTGATGCGCAAGCGGTACTCGCGCTGCACAGACACATGATGGCTCAGCAACAGGTCAAAATGCTCCAGTACCGACCCGGCCAGCGAGTTCTCGATGGGAATGACCGCGGCTGCCACCTCGCCCCGCTTCAGCCGGTCAAAAACTTCCCGTGACCGCGCGCAGGGCGCCACCTCGCACTTCGGCAGCAGCTTCAGCGCCGCCTCGTGGCTGAAGCAGCCGCGTTCTCCCTGGATGGCGACCTTCATTGCGCGGTGGCGCTCACGGCGCGGGCAATGGCGGGCAAAGGCGCGTACAGGGCCTGCATCGTATCCGCAAATCCCTTAAAGTCCAGCGACTGCGCGCCATCCGAAAGCGCCCGCTCCGGGCAGGGATGCACCTCGATGATTACGCCGTCGGCGCCGAGTGCGAACGCAGCGCGGCATAGCGGCGCGATCAGGCTGCGCCGTCCGGTGCCATGAGAGGGATCGGCAATCACCGGCAGGTGCGAGAGTTCGCGTGCCAGCGCCACCGCCGCCAGGTCCAGCGTGTTGCGCGTTTCGGTTTCGAAAGTCTTGATGCCGCGCTCGCACAGCACAACTTGCGAGTTGCCTCCGGCCAGCAAGTATTCCGCCGCCAGCAGCCATTCCTTCACCGTGGCCGATGGACCGCGCTTGAGCAGCACCGGCTTGTTGATTGCCGCCAGTTTGCGCAGCAGGGCGAAGTTCTGCATGTTGCGCGCTCCCACCTGCAGCATGTCCGCGTGTTCACAGATCAGGTCAATGTCCTCCATGCTCATCACTTCCGTGACCACCGGCATCCCGGTTTCGCGCCGCACCAGGGTTAGAATTTCCAGCGCCTCCAGACCCAGGCCCTGGAAGTCATATGGGGAAGTGCGCGGCTTATAAGCCCCGCCGCGCAGCATGACCGCGCCCGCATCCTTCACCGCTCGCGCCGTGGCCAGCATCTGCTCGCGCGATTCGACCGAACATGGCCCGGCGATGACCACGAATTCTCCGCCGCCAATGCGCACCCCGCCCACATCCACCACGGTGCGGTGCGGCTTGGTCTGCCGGTTCACCAGCTTGAAGGGCGTGGCAATGGCCACCACGTTCTCCACGCCCGGCGCCGCTTGCAGCGCCTCCAGCTCGTGGCGGCGGCCGTTCGCCCCTACCGCAGCCACGATGGTTTTGGTTTCGCCACGAGTCACGTGCGCCTGGAACCCAGCCTCGCGAATGCGCTCGATCACGTGCTCAATCTCCTTCTCGCTTGCCCCTTCCGACATGTTCACGATCATGACCTGCTCCTGTTGGCTTGAACTTTGTGGCGCGGGCGCCCTCGCCCGTGAACGATTGCATCTTTGTGCGGCGCGGCTGCCCTCCCCCGCTTGTCATCCTGAGCGAGGACCGGTAATACAGAACCGGTCCGAGCCGAAGGACCTTGCGTTTTCCATGTTCAGCACCCTCTCTCCGTAAAGCTGTTTT
>DASYWT010000418.1:0-3000 GCA_035935775.1 Terriglobales bacterium | reverse complement strand
AAACAGAGCCTGGCGCAGATGGAAGGGAAGAAGAAGCCGGCGGCCCGCGTGGCCGAGGCCCAGCGGGCGTCAGAGACTCAGGTCACAGGTGGCACAGAACATCACCGCTCCACGCGGCGGCGGCGCAGCGCGTAAAACCCGTTCCCGGTTCTCGGTTCTCAGTAACGGCGGCCATAAGCTGCCTTTTGTGGCGCGGGCGCCAGGGGGTAAAACCAGTTCCCAGTTCTCAATAGCATCGGCCTCCCGCCGGCTGTTTTGCGAGGGCGCCACCTCGCCCTTCTCCCGCCGGGGCACCAGACGAGTAACCAAGCGCAGCCTTGCTCCTGACAGAAATGGTGCAATAGTTACGCAGGAGATAAAATCGCGTGAAAAAACTGCTGATTCTGCTGTTTCTCCTGCTGTGCCTGCCGCTTCTAGCCAGCCGCGAACAGAATGTACTCTCCAGAATTGACAAGCTCCATCTGGGCGGACGCTACGACATTGTGGTCGTTCAGGATGCCGACACGGGAGCGCGATGCTACGTGGTTACTGACAGCGACTCCAACAAGAACGAGAGTCCCAGCGCGATAAGTTGTCTGCCCAAAGCTGATCACTAAAGGCCCGAGCGCAGCACCTCGCGACTTCGCCCCAGGCTCCGCTGCGTGAGGCGGCTGATGCCCGAAAATCCGCCCCCGGGAACCTGCCGTACTACTTCCCGCCCGCCGTTTTTCCACCGATTATCTGGTTAAGACCCGGAATTCTCCCTGCGCGGGTCTCGAGGAAATCCATGTCCACAGCCCAAGCTGAGCGGCGCCGCATGCAGCGCTGCGACCTGCGGGAGCCGGTGACCATCAAGTTCTGGGACCATGGCCCGCGGGAGATTACCGGGACGGTGCTGAACGCGAGTCCCGACGGAGTGTTCCTGGAAAGCGACCGAGAGATTCCTCAATATTCCCTGCTGGAACTGGTGTTTTTGTTTCCTGCAACCCTGCGCTCGCCAGGGGTGCGCTTCCTGTGCCAATGCCGCATTGTGCGCCATGCGCTGCGGCCGGGCGGCCGGCACGGCCTGGCCCTGGCCATTGTGCGTACGGAAAGCGAGCGGCTGGCGCGGCGAGAGGTCCAGCCCGATTCCTCGTGGAGTTTCCAAGACTTTGCTCTGGCCGAATCATGAATCTTCCCTGGGGACGCAGCCGCAAAATTGAGGACGCCGCTGAGGCGCCACCCGAACGCCGCCGTTGCATACGGCACCGGGTGCACGCGCCGGCTTTTGCCAGCTTCGACGGCGTAACCGGCGGCATGGTGCTGGACCTGAGCGAGCAGGGCATGTCCATGCAGACCGCGGCGCCGCAGAAAGTCACCCGGCCCATCAATCTGCACCTGAACCTGCCTGACCCGGTAACCAACCTGGAGACGACCGGCTACATCGCCTGGGCGGACGCGTTCGGGCGGGCCGGGGTGCGCTTTTCCGAATTACCGGAGGAACCGCGGCGTCGGCTCAACCAGTGGCTGGCCATGAATGCCGGCGTCCCCAGCCGCACCGCGCCCAAGCTGGCAGTGGCGGAGCAGGTGGGAAAACCAGTGCAGGCGCCTGATTTTCGCGAGCCGCTGGCCATCAGCCTGGAGCCGGAAGCTGCCAGCACACAGAGAGCGCCCGAATCCACGACTGTGCAATACGAATTCACGTCTCTCGGGCCCGACCTGGATGCGGCGCTGCGCCTGATCGTCCGCAAACTGCGCTCCCTGACCCGGGCAGCCGGCGCGGCCATCGCCCTGGCGCAGAATGGCCAAATGGTTTGCCGCGCACGTACCGGGCTGATGGCTCCTCCCCTGGGCTCACCCATTAACGCCAATTCCGGATTTACCGGCGAGTGCCTGCGCAGCGGCAAAGCCCTGCGCTGCGACGACAGCGAGACCGATCCGCGGGTGGACGCCGAAACCTGCCGCCGGCTGAAGGTACGTTCGATTTTAGCGGCGCCCATTCAATATGAGCGGGAGATCGTGGGCGTGATCGAGGTTTTCTCCGGCGACGCTTTCGCTTTCGATGAGGGGGATGTGGCCGTGGTGCAGCGCCTGGCCCAAACCGTACTTCTGGCCATGAGCCATGGCCGCACGGTGAATCAGTAACTTGCATGGAGTGCGACGAATTGTCACCAAATGCCACAAATCCCGCGTCTCGCAAGGCTTTCGGCGGATGGAGTTGCTCTCAGTAGCGTTTGGTAGAGTTTGGTGGTGGGCACAAAATTGGGCACAGCTGTCGTAGTCTCCCTCACGTCGCGTGCGCCGGTCGTGTAGGCCCTGCTTCCACCTTTGCTGCAGATGCCCCAGACATGGTCGGTCTTACTTGCCCGAAGGTAGCGATCGGACTTTCGGGCATTCCCTGTAGATTACAAACTACGCAAAGGTGCCGGTAATTCTTCTTCTTTTATAAGTATTTACGATCAGCGGGCATTCAAAGATTCCACTGCTGAGCCGCGCAAACCAAGAATGCTTTAGGTTCGCATAGCGCCCTCGTGGATCGACGCCAAAAGTTTTTTCTCACTTCCCCATTTGCTGTGTCACCCTATGCCACAGGAGGTCAGGAGGTGATATGGCAGACGAGACGCAGTTTGAAGGAAAAGCCTCTGCCCGAAATCGGTTGGTCGATCTGTTTGCGGAGGCGCGTGCCTTAATAACGGCTGGGCTTGAGGCGGAGAAGCCAGTCAGACGTAAATTCAAAAAGAAAGCGGATTTTGTTCGTGAAGCTCTTAGCTTGTTGGAGGGACGGGTTGCTGGCGAAATCGCCGAAGAGGAAATGGATAGGAGATTCAATGAGCTGTTGGACAGGTATTCGATAAAACTGACCCCCCCGCCGGCCTGGTTAGATCCAAAATGGGCCTCTGCTCACATCCGCTGGTTAAAAGCCGCCGACGCGCAACTCCCCGGTTCGGCACGAGAGTTTCTTCTTTGGCAGCAGTCGGAGCTCGCCTTACCGTTGGGGCGACGAATCAACAAGGAACTGGACCCAGTTTTTCGCGAGGCCGC
>DASYWT010000417.1:0-7340 GCA_035935775.1 Terriglobales bacterium | reverse complement strand
AGTCGTAATTGAGGGCGGCCAGTTCGGGACGCTTCTGAATGGCCCGGACGATGAGGTGGTCAATGTTCGCGGGTGGAGCTGCCAGCGGCGTGGTTTCCTCAACCAGGTCGTAGTTCTGCAGGGTGGGGTAGCCCAGCACGGCAGAGAGGTTGGCCAGAGCGGCGTCGTTGTTGTTTTGGGCGTCGAGCAGAAGCAGCTTGGCCTGGGCCAGGTTGACTTGGGCGAAGCTGAGGTCGAGCGAAGACTTCAGCTTGCTGTTGAACAGGGCCTGCACCTGGTCGGTGACGGTCTGCCGCTCGGCCACGGTTTGCTGGGCAACCTGTAGCACGGCGCGGGTCTGCAGTGCGCTGTAGAAGGCCTGGTCCACCGCCAGCTTGATCTGCAAGGCATTGGCCACAGCATTTTCGTTTTCTGCCTTAGCGCGCAAGCTGGAGCTGGCCACCAGGTTGCGTGTGCGCCCGAAATCGGTGATGAGCTGAGAGACGATAGTCCCGGCAGCGGCGCGAGGATAAATGATGGGATTGTTAAGGCCCCCGGCGGTGATGCGGCTGTTGTCCTGTGCGTCCACCCCGGTGACATCTACCACCGCTGTGGGCCAGTAGGCGGACCGGGTTTCGCGCACAACCTGTTGCGAGGCCAGAGCGGTCAGTTTGCCCACCGTGATCAGGGGGTTATTCTTCACCGCCAGGGCTTCGGCATCTTTCAGTGTTAGCCGCGCCGGGGCCGGAACCGGAGGAGTGGCGGGCGGGTTAGCCTGGGCGCCGGCGGAGATCGTGATTAGGAGGAGAAAAAGAAGAGCCAGGGGCCGACGAACGATCAAGCTGCCACCTCCGGACCCTGCAGGTCTTCTCTTTTGTGGAACATGAGATAGGCCGCCGGCACCAGGTAAACCGTTACCACCACTGAGACCAGCAATCCCCCGATGATCGCCTGGGCCAAGGGGGCATAGGCTTCGGCCCCAGTGCCCAGCTTCATGGCCATGGGAATCAGGCCGATGATGGTGGCCAGCGAGGTCATCAGAATGGGCCGCAGGCGGATGCGGCTGGCGGTGGAAACCGCTTCCGTCATATTCATGCCTTGCTTGCGCAGATTGCGCGCGAATTCCACAATCAGAATACTGTTGGAGACCACAATGCCCACCATCATCACTATTCCCATCAGCGACATGATGTTCAGCGTCGTGCCCAGCACCAGCAGGATGAGCAGCACTCCCGCGACGCCGGGCGGTATAGCCAGGAGAATGATGAAGGGATCAAGGAACGAGGCGAACTGCGCGACCAGAATGAGGTAGACGAGCGCGATGGCCAGAACCAGACCGACCCCGAAACTCTTGAACGACTCGCGCATGCCCAGCACGGAGCCGCGCAGATTTACGCGCACGCCCTCCGGCAGCTTTGTGCCGGACACAATCTTGTCAATAGCGCTGCTGATGTGCCCAAGATCTTCGCCGGCAGGCGCCACGTACACGTCGAACTCGCGGTCAAGCTGGTAGTGGTCCACTTCGGTGGGCGACTGGATGGGCCGGATGTTGACCACGTTTTCCAGGGGCGTCGAGGCGCTGCCGTCGGCGGCGCGCACCGGAATTTGTTCCAGGTCACTGAGGGTGTGGATCTGGTCCTCCGGATACTGCACGGTGAGCATGTAGTCGTTTCCGGATTTTGGGTCCACCCAGTAGCTGGGGGCAATCATGCCGTTGGAAGTGAGGGCGGTGATGACGTTATCCACCACTTCTTTCTCGTTGAGCCCGAGCAGGCTGGCGCGCTCGCGGTCTATGTTGAGCTCGAGGGCGGGATAGTTGAGGTCCTGCGGCACCAGCACGTCGCTCACGCCGTGGAGCTGGCGCACTCGGCCGGCGATGTCCAGGGCCGTGTGGTAAGCCGCATTCATGTTCATCCCGCTGACCTGCACGTCAATGGGAGCGGGCATGCCCATGTTGATGATGGCGTCCACCAGGCCGCCGGATTGGAAGTAGGCGCTGAGTTCGGGCAGGTCGCTGCGCAGCCGAGCCCGTACCCGGCGCATGTATTCGTAGCTGCCGACCTTGTGGCCATCTTTCAGGCTGACCTGCACGAAGGCTGTATTGGGCGCGGAGTTGGGCGTGTAGATGGCGGAGAAGCCAGGGGTCACCCCGATATTGGAGACGATTATGCCCAGATCCTGGGGCGCCACCACCTGCCGGATGTCGTTCTCCACCCGTGCGATGTAGTCCTGGGTAAGCTCGATACGGGTGCCGGAGGGCGCCTTGAGATTAATCACGAACTGCCCAGGATCGGTGCGCGGAAAGAATGAGACTCCCAGCAGCGGGTATAGGGCGAAGCACATCAGGGAGACGCCGGCCAGCCCCAACGTAGTGGCTGCGGGTTTGAGCAACGATTTGGCGAGAGTGCGGTCGTATTCGCCGACCATGCGGTCGAAATAGCGGTTGAAGCCGCCGATGATCTTGCCGAAGAAGCCGCCCGGGGTTTCGTGTTCTTCGACCAGGTGCGGACCACGAATCAGCTTGGCGCAGAACAGCGGCACCACCGTCATGGCCACGAAGTAAGAAGCAAACAGCGAGAGCACCACCGCGCTGGCTAGCGCTGTAAACAGGAACTTGCTGACGCCATAGAGGAAGACCACGGGGAAGAAGACGACGGCGGTGGCCAAAGTCGCGGCGAGCACGGCAACGTTCACTTCTTTGCCACCGATTTCAGCAGCCACCTCGGCTGATTCCCCCATCTCCAGGTGGCGGAAGATGTTTTCCAGCACCACCACGGAGTTGTCAATCAGGCGCGAAAAGGCCAGCGCCAGTCCCCCCAGCACCATGGTGTTCACCGTGCCGCCACCCAGGCTGATGGCCAAAAACGCCGCCAGCGCCGAAAGCGGAATGGACAGGAACACAGCTGCCGTCGCCCGCATGCTGCCCAGGAAAAGCAGAATCATGATTCCGGTCAGCACCAGGCCTATCAGGCCTTCGTGAATCAGGTTCTCGATGGCCATCTTCACGAAGACAGACTGGTCGAATACGACTTTCGCCACCAACTGCTTGGGCACATCGGTCAGGTTGGCCAGTACTTTCTTCACACCATTAACTACGGCAATGGTGTTGGTGTTGCCGCCCTGTTTCAGAACTGGAAGGTAAACCGAGGGCTGGCCGTCAATGCGCACGATGTTGGTCTGAATGGAGTGAGCGTCCTCGGCCTTTCCCACGTCGGCAACCATCACCGATTTGTTGTTGCCAACGCTTTTCAGCGGCAGATGTTCCAGGTATTGGGTGTTGGGCACTTGGGCGTTGGTGTAGAGGCTGTAGTCGGTGGGTCCGATCTTGACGTCGCCGGCGGGGAGAATGAGGTTGCTGTTATTGACCGTGCGCACCACGTCCATCACGCTGAGCTGGTGAGCTTCCAGCTTGAGCGGATCCACATACACCATGATCTGGCGGTACTTGCCGCCGAAGGGCTGCGGCACGGAGGCGCCAGGCACGTTCGCCATCTGGTCGCGGACTTCGTACTGGCCCAGGTCGCGCAGCTTGGTTTCGTTCAGCCCCTGGCCTTTGAGGGTGACCAGGCAAACGGGCAAGCTGGAAGCGTCAAACTTGAGCACCACCGGCGGCAGAGTTCCAGGCGGCAGCTTACGCAGGACAGCCATCGCGAGGTTGGCGATTTCGGCAAGCGCGGAGTCAGCATTGGTGCCCGGTTGGAAGTAAATCTTAATCAGGCTCACGCCCGGCAGCGAGCGCGATTCGATGTGGTCAATGTTGGCGCCCAAAGTGAAAAAGCGCTCGAAGCGCCCCGTGATGTCGGTTTCGATTTCCTCCGGAGCCATGCCGGAATAGAAGGTCGCCACCACCACCACTGGAATATTGATGGGCGGGAACAGGTCCACTGGCATGCGTACCAGCATGGTGGTACCCACGATGGCGATCATGAGGCAGGCGACAATGATGAAGTAGGGATACTTCAAGGCGAACTTCGACATCAGAACTCCTCGGTGTTGGCAGCTTCCTGAAAAGGCTTGGGCTGCACTTTCTCGCCAGGGTGAAAGTCACTGGCGTTCCCGATAACCACCTGGTCGCCGGAGCTGAGGCCGGAAACCACTTCTACGCGGTTGGGACCTTCCATGCCCAGTTGCACCGGGCGCAGTTCAATGCGGTCCTCAGGATTAACCACAAGAACGCTGGCCTGGTCGCCATTGCGAGTGACTGCCTGAATGGGGACGGTGAGCGCGCCTTTAAGCTGGTGTAACACCAGAGTGACGTCGGCATACATGCCGTCCACCAGCGTGCCCTTAGGGTTATCAACATCTACTTCGGTGTGCATGGTGCGGGTCTGCAGGTCAAGAGCGTCGGCGAACCGCGCCACTTTGCCGACGAAATGGCGATGCAGGGCGAGCACATGCACATCCACCTCGCTACCGAGATGGACGGCGGGCACGGCGTCCTCGGGCACAGGCAGCACCAGGCGCAGCTTGTCATATTGCGCGATGGTGACCACCGGCATGGCCTGGGTGCTGGAAGCGGTACCGGCCTGCACCAGGGCGCCGGTGTCGGCGTAGCGCTTGGTGACCACCCCATCAAAGGGAGAAATAATGCGGGTGTAGTTGGCCATGGCCTGCAGCCGTTTCTGGTCCGCCTGCGCGATGCCCAGTTCATTGCCCGCGGCCGACAGGCTGGCTTCAGCGGCGTCCACTTGTGCTTCCGCCGATTGGTCCTTGGCGAAGGCGTCGTCCAGTTCTTGCTGGGCGATCAGGCCCGGGCGGGCGAGCGACGCTTGCTTAAGGCGTTTGTAGTCGAGGTGGGTAGCCTGGTGTGACGATTTGTCGCGCGCTACCTCGTTTTGCGCTCGCCGGATGCTGTCCTGGGCGCGGCGCACAGCAGCATCGGCGGCCAGCAGTTGCGCGCTCAGTTCAGGCACTTCCAGCACCGCCAGAATCTGGCCCTTCTTCACCTTGTCCCCAACATCCACGTAGATGCGGCGGATGTATCCGGCCACTTTGGCGTGCACATCCACCTGCTGGAAGGGTTTGAACTCGCCGGAAAGCACCAGGGTTTGCAAAATCGGAGCGGGCCGCACTCGCGCCACAGCCACGGGGCGCAAGATCGGTGATACGGCCTGCGTGTCCTGCTGGTTCTTGGCGCGAACGGGAAACAGCGATAGGGCTGCAACCAGCACCATCACGGCCGCAACGATGATGAGCAAGTGTTTGCGTTTCAACATATCCTCCGGCTATCTGTGCCATCCTGTTTCGCCAGACAGCGAGGCGATGGCACAGCGAAGCACCTTTTTCCGACTCTGCTGCTGCACGTCGTTCCAGCAGCCACTCCCGGCCGTTGCTTAACCTGGGAGCCCCTGGGCGGCGCTGTTGCGCTCAGCGTTCAGCGCAAGCCCAGTACGATTAACTGTCAAAACCTGTAGTTTTTCCTGGATTAGAACGAGGGAGGAGGACGGTTGCAGTACCAGCCTTCGGGGTGCGCAGGAAGAAAGACATCCCGCGCTTGGACTACGCGGAAAAACGCCGCCGGCACGGGTTCAACAGCGAAAATCTTTGGGGAAGCGACACAATAAGTGGCGTCGGTGTCGAAACTTTGCCGCTTAGTGCGCGATTGATGATCAGACCTGACAGCCGTGATTGTGGTCGAGCCAAATTGCAGAGCATGCAAACGGATGCCGGCCAGCAGCAAAGCCGTCATGGCCAGGCAGATGATGACTCTGCGCCACGTTGTGCCAGCATGATTATTTTGCATAGCCATCAGTCTTGAGAAATAAACAGGGCTCGTGAGCGGCTTTTTGATTCTACACAAATTCGGGTCGTGTCACGAGTATTACTGAGATGTGAAGGCGAAAGATTAGTTACCAACGTAGTTGTTCCCCCGCGTTGTTCCCCCGCGCCATCCGGCTCTCAAATATGAACAGAGTCTTCGCAGCCGGTGCGCAGCTCTTCCTCAATGAAGCTGAGAGTCACCCATGGTCACTTCTTTTTCGCCGCGGATTAACGCCGATGAACGCGGATCTTTTTGGGACTGGACGCTTTTACATGGCCGTTCATTTCCGAACACCCCTGTTCATAAGCGAACACTTAGCCGGCGGAAGGTTAGCGGGAACTGGCACCGTATCAAGAGCTTACACAGAATCCTGGTTGGCTGCGCGCTTGCCCTCAACCTGGCAGCACCGCGCGGCGAGAAGGCGCAGCAAGGATCCTTTCATGTACTTGCAGGAACTGCGGCTTGGCATTCGGCGTCTGGCAAAGACGCCGGGATTCACCATTGTGGCCGTGCTCACACTGGCACTGGGCATTGCGGCCAATACCGCCATCTTCAGCGTGATCAACGGTCTGTTTTTCCATCCTGCGGGCATCTCCGATCCCGGCCGGCTGCTGGCGATTCGCGTCAAATATGACAAGCTGAACCTGAAAAGCATCGAAGTATCGCTGCCCGACTACGTAAACGTCCGCGACAGCAAGCAGATGTTCTCCTCCGCCGCGGTGGCAGTTGCCGGCGATTACAACTATGTGGGCAATGGCCTGCCGGAGAGGCTGCAGGGAGCGAATGTCTCCTGGCAGTGGCTGCAGACGTTCGGAGTGCGCCCCATTCTGGGGCGCGACTTTCAGCAGGAGGAAGATCAGCCGGGCGCCAACCACGAAGTGATTCTTTCCTACACCACGTGGCAACAGCTTTTTGGCAGTGATCCTTCTATTGTGGGCCAGAGCATCCAGCTCAACTCCCAAGCCTACAAGGTCGTGGGTGTCTCGGGTCCGGCGTTTGATTGGCCGCCCCAGGCGCAGATTTGGGTGCCGCTGGGACTGGCGCCCTCGGAATTTGCCCCGGACAATCGCTTCAACGAAAGCTACTTCGCGGTGGCGAGGGTTAAGCCCGGCGTCCCAGTGGAGCGAGCGCAAGCTTTTGTGAAGGTGCTGGCGCAACAGTCGGTCGAGCCGGGGCGGGCGGCAGCCTACGCCAAGGATTCGAGCTGGGGAATGTTCGGACTGCCGCTGATCGAGTTTGTTTATGGCGACCTGCGCACGCCCATGCTGGTACTGCTGGGGGCGGTGGGCTTCGTGCTGCTGATTACGTGCGCCAATGTGGCGGGCCTGATGCTGGCCCGAGCTTCGGGTCGCACACGGGAGCTGGCAATACGGTCCGCCCTGGGAGCGAGGCGCTCCCATCTCATTCTCCAGACCATGGTGGACAGCCTGTTGATGTCGGCGGCCGGCTGCATGCTGGGCCTGGGCCTGGCATTCAGCGCGGTAGACGCATTGCGTGGCTTGGCGCCGGAGAACACCATCCGTTCCATCGCTATTCCCATGGATGAATCCGTGCTCTTGTTCACACTGGTGGTGGGAGTATTGGCGGCCACCTTATTCGG
>DASYWT010000416.1:0-7158 GCA_035935775.1 Terriglobales bacterium | reverse complement strand
AGGCCTGAAGGCCCTTCGACTAGCTCAGGGCAGGCCCTGCTCCACCCAAGAACCAATGAGCGATTCTTTACATTCACCAGCCCAAAACCCGGGGCAAGCAGGACCCCCACCCGCCACGGAGCCCAGCCGGCGGCAGCGGATGTCGTTTCGCACCCGGCTGCTGTTCTTCGGCATCGCCTGGCTCATCGTACTCATGCCCTTCCTGTTCTGGTGGAGCACGTGGTTCGGCCGCCAGCTTTCCGATGCCAAGCTGAACGAGTACCTGCACGACAGCAACAAGCCACGCCACATCCAGCACGCGCTGGTGCAGCTTTCCGACCGAATGTCGCGCCACGACCCTGTGGCGAAGAAGTATTACCCGGACATGGTAGCGCTGGCCAATAACCCTTCGGTAGAGATTCGCAATACGGACGCCTGGGCCATGGGCCAGGACACCGACGTTCCTGAATTCCACCAAACCCTGCTCAAGATGCTGCAGGACCCGGCGCTGATGGTGCGAGGCAACGCCGCGCTGGCGCTGGTTCGCTTTGGCGACGCCAGCGGGCGGCCACAAATCGTGTCCCTGCTGCAATCCGCCAACGTCGTTGCGCCGGCTTCCGGAAAGCTGACCGACACGGCGAAAGTGGGCACGGCCGTGCGCGAGGGAGGGTTGATCGCCAAGGTCCAGACTAGCGACCAGAGCATGGAAGCGCGTTCGCCGATTACTGGGCGAGTGGCGGCCGTGAATATGCCGCGCGGAGCCGAGGTGGCAGCCGGCGCTCAGTTGGCTGTGGTTGATCCCGGCGAAGATCAGGTTTGGGAAGCGCTGCGTGCCCTATATGTGATCGGGACCCCAGAGGACCTGCCGGCCATCGCCCGTTATGAGCGCGAACAACCTGGGCTCGCTGACCGAGTTCGCCAGCAGGCGATTCTCACCGAGCAAGCGATCAGGCAAAGAGCAGAAAACCGGTAGTTGGTAGTTGGTAGTTGGTAGTTGGCGAAAATCGCCGATCTCTATCACCAACTACTAACTACCAGCTACTAACTACTCCTATACGCTGACTCCTGACCCCTGACTCCTGACTACTGGGTCGAAACAGGCGTTCCCTTTATAGAGGGCGTGGGCGCGGTCTTGTGGTAGCGGAGCCAGAAACCCGCCAGGATGAAGACTACGATCAGAGCAACGATGGAAGCTAGCATGATGGAGCCCGGCTTGTCTGAAGCTGGCGGCATGGGATAGAGATTCCACGGGCCAGCACCTGGCGCCCTGCCCGCGTCCCAGCTGCCCGTTACGCCTAACTTAGATGCCGTAGGTAAGTCCCGTGAAAGCCGTGGAGGAACACCGTTCAAGAGCGGCAGTCGATGTGAACTGGAGGGCGAGCATTGGGCCACGTGGTCCCGGCCAAATGTGAGGCAGCGGTTTGAGGAGTCCTGAAAATTGGAAGGGCAATGATTGGCGATTGGTGTTTTCGAGCCACGAATTGAGGTCGAAGCTAACCTGGGAACCCCGCTAAACCGGCCGGCGACTTCAAATCGTCAATCGGCAATCGCCAATCATCAATGGGGAGTCAGTAGGACATCACCCCGACTTCTTTTTCCACCTCGGTGGTGTCCACCATGGCGATGGCGTCCCAGGGGCAGCCGTCGAGGAAGCAACCGTCTGGGCCCTTGCTGGTGCACTTCTTGCATCCGATGCACAGGATGGGGTCCACCTGGATGCGGCCGAAGGGCGGGTGGTCCTCATCCGGCACCCAGAACATGCAGTCTTCCACCGGGCAATACTCAACGCAGGCGGGCGAGCCGGCGCAGCCGGTGCAGCACTCGGTGATGACCGCCAGCTCTTTAGGCTTTTTCTTGCGGGGGGTAACAATGCCCTTGGATCGGGGCTCCGATTTCAGTTCGTCCGGCACCATGCCGGGGGCCTTGGGTTCTGTCCCGGGTGCGCTCGCCATAGGTGGGTGGATTATACCCCAGGTTGCGCGAGGTTGAGCAAAGTTTGTGAAAAAACAAGTACTTAGCAGCTAGCAATTAGCATTTGGTCCATCACGGCCATTGCCAAATTCCACCGAGCCGCAAGGTAATTCCTCAGGCCTGTGTGGGGATGGGGCACAGCCTGGACGGGGCACCTCCCCACAATGTTCGGCAATGCGGTTCAGGGGCTAAATGCTAATTGCTAAGCGCTAATTGCTCGGTTCGGGGGTGTACGGCGCTAGTTCGCGCTCCACGTCGGAAGGGGTGAGCTTTTCGCCTTCGTTCAGGCGCTTGAGCAGGCCGTCAATGCGGTCCTTGGCCTCTTCTTTGCGGAAGTTCTTGATGAAGCCGTCGTAAAAGTGCTCGCCGGAGAGGGCGCGGTTAATCTCGTACTCCTTGTTGGCCTCGTTCAGTTCGGTGAAGTACACCACGCGGTATTTGCCGGTGTAGGCAGTCTCGCGGTAAATCTCGAACATCACCTTGTCGGCTTCCATGAGCATGGGACTATTTTACCCAAAAATCAGCTGGCCACAGAGGCACAGAGACACAGAGAATAGCAATTGATGAATGACGAATGATGATTGAAGAATGACGATTGAAAAAGCTCCGCAGTTTACACAATCGTCAATCTTCAATCTTCACTTGGTTTCTCCGTGTCTCAGTGTCTCCGTGGTGAATCGGCTCTTGAAAAAAAAGCCCGGCGTGGCCGCCGGGCCCTTTCTCGACTTCAACCCATGGCCCAAAGCTTGTCTGCTAGTCGCCGCTCATTTCGACCAGTTCGTTGGATTGAGCGGATTCGCTGAGCGGAACATTGCCGATCTGAATGAGGGCATCGGCGGGCGCCTGCGGCCGCTCTACGTTCTTGTACTTCTCGGCGATGGCCAGTTCCTGGCGCAACTGCTCTTCGAACTTCTTGAGCTGCTCGTCAATGGCCACGTGCTTCTGCCGGTCGCGAACCATGTCTTCGCGGTAGCGCTTGAGGAAGTAGCCGATGGTCTCCACGCGAATCTTAATGGAGCCGCTGGGCTTGTTCTCGTCAATGTCCTTGAAGCAGAAGTAGGGCGTGCCTGTGTGCTCCACCACTTCCTCGATCACGGTGTAGATGGGAGCGTCGTGGCCGCACTTGAAGCTGGAGAGCTCCAGCGCCACCAGATTGGGGTGCCGGCCCACGTACTTGGCCGACCACACCTTGCGCGAGGTGTTCTCAGAGTAGGAATTTTTCCAGGCATCGGTGACATCCAGAGGGTGCTGGATAACGCCAGCCTTCACATCGTCGCCAAACAGCTTCCAGATAATCTCCTCATCTATGGGCAGAGAGTCCTGCGAGAACACCGGGTAGCCGAGTTTCTGGAACTCCTCCAGGATTTCGTGGTTGATGCCGGGATCGTGGTGATAGGGCCGGCCCAACAGCACGATGCCCAGGCGATCCTCGGCTTCGAGCTTCTTGAGGATCTCGCGCGCCTGGCTGCGCATGATGCCATCGGCAAACTTGTCCAGCGCCTTTAAGCCCTGCTCTACCGCTCGGTAGTTCTCTTCTTCGCTCAGGCCCAGGATGTCCTTCCAGTCGTCGTACATCTGCCGATGGGCGATCTTGTGTTCGTCGAGGGCGATGAGCGTGTCCTTCCAGATGACGCCCTTTTCCTTGAAGAGGTCGGCTTCCTTGGTGAAGGCCGCCTTAACCGAGGCCGGAGTCGCCGTCACCGTGGGGCAGGCGCGGCTCGCCTGGGTGTGCTTAAGGAATGTGGGCAGCGAGTCAATCATGGGGAAGAAGATGACGTCGAGCTGCTTCTTGGGGTGCACCACATAGAGCAGGTTGTGCACGTGCGGAATGCCAACTTTCGAGGGGAAGCAGGGGTCAATAGCGCCGCGCTTGGCGCCCTCCTTGTAAAGCTGCTCGTTGGTGTAGTCGGACCAGAAGAGATTTTCCGCCTTCAGGCCCAGCGACTGGAAATAAGCGGTGAAGAAAGGCCCGCAGGAATACATGTTGAGGGCCTTGGGCATGCCGATCTTGATCTCGGCGCGCTTCTTCATCAGCTCAATGCGCTTCTTCTGGGCCGAGGTGATGGCAAACTTGGGCAGCGGGTCGGCCACCATGGGGGGCTCGTAATCCTTGAAAGCCGCCTTGGCCGCCACTTCCACCAAATTCGGGTTCTCCTTCTTGATGGCGTCAATGTTGCCCTTGATGACGCGCATCTCGTCCACGTTCTCCACCGTTCCCTTTTCGCAGGTGGCGATGATCAGGCGCTGCGCGCCCTCCGCCAGCGGCACCTTGGTTTTCGAGGGCGGCTTGTAATTCGGGTTGGGCGATACTGTCTTGACGTCAATGAAAGTGCGCAGGCACTTGTTCTTGCAGAAGTAGCAGCGCGTGTTCTCGTTGCGCGTGGTGGTGAAGCTGATGGAGGCCACGCCGTCCAGGCCGATGAACTCGGTCTGCATGCCGTTCTCCCACAGGCGCACCGCTTCGAAGGCGCAGCCGATCGCGCCGGCTTCGCCGCAGTGCTGGTGAACGATTACCTCGGCCTGCACGTCCTTGCCCTTGAAGCGCGACTCGATGAAATCCACCTGCGACTTCACGGCAGCCAGATTGTGCTGCGTGCCGCCCTGCAGGATGAATTTGCGTCCGATGGCCGAGAGGTTGGGAATCTGCGACACGTACAGCCAGATGTTCTTGGGCAGCACGTTGCACAGGCCGGCCATAATCTCTTCCGGTTTCCAGCCCTGTCGCTGAAAGTCCACGATGTCGGACTGCATGAACACGGCGCAGCCATAGCCGAATTGCGGGTATCCTTTGGCGCCGAAAGCGATGTCGGCGAACTCCTCAACCTTAAAGCCGAAGCTCTCGCAGGTACCCTGCAGGAAGTAACCGTTGCCGGCTGAGCACTGGGTGTTGAGCTTGAAATCCTTAACCCGGCCGTCCTTGAGGATGATGATCTTGATGTCCTGGCCGCCCACGTCGCAGATGACGTCGGCGTCAGGATAGAAGTGCAGCGCGGCTTGCGTGTGGGCCACGGTCTCCACCAGCGCCACATCAGCGCCTACGGCGTCCTTCAGGATGTCCTTGGCGTAGCCGGTGGTGCCCACTCCCAGGATTTTGATGCTGGCGCCCTGGTCGGTCACCTGCTTGGCGATCTTGCCGATGACCTCCTGCGTATCCTCAATGGGATTGCCCTTGGACAGTTGGTAGGTCTTGCACAGGATGTTGCGGTTCCTGTCCACCAGCACCGCCTTGGTGGAGGTGGAGCCGCCGTCTATGCCAATGAAGCCTTCTACCACCTGGCCAGGCTGGAACGTCGTGGGCACAAATTTCTTCTTGGTGTACTTCTGCTTGAAGGCTTCCAGTTCGTCGGGCGTCTTGGCCAGGGCCTGCGCGCCGCCTTTCTTGGCCTTCTCAATCGCGCGGCCTTCGGTGATGTACCACTGCAGCTTCTCATACCCGAGGTAAACGCCCACCCCAGGATCTTCCTGTTTGCCGAACTCAACCGCGCCAATGCAGGCGAAGTACTGGGCGTTATCCGGCGTGCGCACCAGGTCTTCAGGATTCACACCCTCAGGCAGCGGGTAGTTGCGCTCTTCCCATATCTTGGGAATGTTGTGCTTCCAGCAATCCCTCATGCCCTTGATGTAGCAATTGGGGCCGCCGAGCAGCAACACCACCGGACGCAGCGTGTTGCCGCGGGTCAGAACAGAGAGGTTCTGCTGCACGATGGACTCGAACAGCGAAGCCATCAGTTCGGGAGGGGGCACACCCTGCTTCTGCAGGCTGTTGATATCGGTTTCGGCGAAGACGCCGCACTTGCCGGCTACCGGGTGCAGCTTCAGGCCTGCGTAGCCCATCTGGCAAAGCTGATCCGAAGGGATGCGCAGCTTGGCATTGATTTTGTCAATCACCGCGCCGGTGCCGCCCGCGCACTTGTCGTTCATGGAGGGCAGCTTCTTCTTTTTGCCGGTCTCGGGGTCTTCCTTGAAGATGATGATCTTGGCGTCCTGGCCCCCGAGTTCGATAACCGAGCCGCATTCCGGGTAAAGCTTTTCGACGGCTAACGAGACAGCGTTCACTTCCTGCACGAACTTGGCGCCAATATGCTTGGAGACGGTGCTGCCGCCGGAACCGGTGATGAAGACGCGGTAGTTTTCGTTCGGGGTGGCGGGCAGATCGGCCTGGATGGCCTGCAACATCTCCAGCGCCTTCTCCGGCTGCTTGGTTTCGTGGCGCTGGTAGTCCTGCCAGAGGATGTCGTCGGTTTGGCCGTCAATGACGACCACTTTGACCGTGGTGGAGCCCACGTCCACGCCCATCCACAACATCTCGTATTTTTTCTGCGGATTCGCTTTTTCAGTTAGTCCCGGCATTGACACCCCAGTCGTTGGTCTGGTAGCGCCGGCGTCCCGCCGGCTGTATGGCGGGCGTCTCGCCCGCCGAAGGGGTGAGGGCAAGATGCCCTCACGACAGCCGCCAAGATGGCGGCGCTACATCCTAGTGCTCTTCCATGTGGTACGGCACCTGCGCGCCCATCTTCTCCGCCACATGGACGGCGAAGTTGGCTGCGGTTCCGATCACGCCTTTGTACTTGGGCACCTGGTAGATGGCCTTGGACATCTCCGGATGCTCGGCTACATAGGCCTTCAGTTCGTCGGTGCTCTTGCCGATCTTCTGCAGCACGTCCTTGAACTCCAGCTTGGCCTTGGCCTTGGCTTCGCCCAGCGCCATCTGCACGCGGCTGTGGGCGTTGATTTCGCCTTCGCCGGAGGTTTCGATGGGGAGGTAAATCATGTCTTTGTAATGTGCCACCACGGCTGACTGCGCGCCGTCGGACTGCGTGGAAGGCATGCAACCGAAGGGCTTCAGCGAAAGCACCATGTGGGCTAGCTCATGGTTGGTGTAGTAAATGTTCTTGGCGACTTCCAGGTGCCCTTCGCCGCCCTCGGCGCGGGTGTTGTAGTAGGGGTGGCCGACGCGCTGCAGTTCATATTGGTTCACCAGCTTGTGCGCGGTTCCGCCCAGGGCCTCGACGATCTTGTGGTACTCGCGGGCAAAAATCTTCTCCGCCGCTTTCAGCTTCAGCAGTTTGTTGCGGTAGGCCCACTCGATCTTGGCGTGCTTATCAATGCGCCAAGCCGCGGGCATCACCGCACCCTCTTCCAGGCCGCGGCGGTCGCGGCCCTTCTGGATGACCTGGTGGATCAGGTAGTTGATCCAGGTGGCGATAG
>DASYWT010000415.1:0-9541 GCA_035935775.1 Terriglobales bacterium | reverse complement strand
GCAGCTACGTGGCCAATATGCTGGCCGAATTTTGCGAGGTGGACCAGCTCTTCAAACTGCGCAACGCCGCCGACAAGCCCCTGGATGATGTGGGCGAGATGCTGGTGGAATCCGACCCGGTTTACGGCCCCGCTCCTTCTTTTGACCGCGAACGGCAGGTGCGCAAGCATATTGGCGACTTCACCCTGTTCTTCACCGGCATGTTTCCGGAGAGCATCAACCACTTCCGCATGCGGCGGCAGCGGTTGGAGAATTTTGTGGACTTCATGAAGGCGGGCAAGGAGAGCTATTACATCGTCTCCAAGTTTGAGTTTTTCGAGTACGCCAAGGTCGCACCCTTATTCGCGCGCCTCTCCGAGCACTTTGAGCAGTGCGTTTACGGCCTCAACCTGGTGAAAAACGAACTGGCGGAAATGCAGCACCCCATCGCGTCGCAGGCGCGACAGATTCTGATGTAGGAGTCAGGGCTCAGGAGTCAGGAGTCAGCACACCCGCAGCTGGCACTGTTTGAACCCGCCTTTTTCGCGGGCGGGGCGACCGCGCCACACATCACAACTGAGGCCGGGACGGCCTCAGGACAGCCGGCGAGACGCCGGCGCTACAATCGCGGGCGAGGGGGCCCGCGCCACCAAACCCTGCTTCGCCCTGACTACCGACTCCTGACTACTGCTTTCGGTAAAAACTAAGCCCCGCGTCGCCCTGCTCCAGCTTGCGGTATCGCTGCAGGGCGCCGACCTGCGCAGGGGGATCGAGTTTGCGGTTGTGCTCGGCGATGACTACGGTGGCGGGATTCAGCAAGCGCGACTGCGAGAGAAAGCCGAGCGTCTCGGCATATGCCGCCTTCATGCGGTAAGGCGGGTCGAGAAAGCAGAAATCGCAGGCGACGGCCTGAGCGTCAAGCCGGCGCAACCCCGCCAGAACGTCGCGCTCAATCACCTCAAAGCTGTCCGCCTCCAACCCGAGGGAACGCAGGTTCTGGCGTATCAACTCCGCCGCCTTGGCCGCCTGCTCGATAAAATAGACAATGCGAGCGCTACGGCTGAGCGCCTCAATGCCCACCGCGCCGGTGCCGGCATAGAGATCGAGCCAAACCGTCTCGGCCAGGCGGCCCGGATCGCCACCGCTCAGGACATCGAAGAGCGTTTCCCGCAATCGGTCGGAAGTGGGGCGAACATCTAGGCCGCGCAGCGAGCGCAGGGGACGGCTGCGGTATTTGCCGGCAATGACTCTCACCCTGGTACCGGGCTGGCGGGTCGAAATTCGCCCGCGCAGGCTGCTCAGTCTAAACTATAGGCAACCGGCGCGGTCCATGCCGGTGCCCTTTCTTCACGATGAGAAACTGGTCGCTTCCGGCAGGCCGGATGTTCGGCGCCGATCTCCGCATCCATATCACTTTTCTGCTGGTCCTGGTATTCGTGTGGTTCACGGAGGCGCCGCCGCAAGGGCCCACCGGCGCGGGACGCGGTTTGGCATTGCTGGCCATCATCTTCGCCTCCGTATTGGTGCACGAACTGGTGCAGGCGGCGGTGGGCCAGCGCCTGGGTGTTCCGGCGCGCGCCATTATTCTTTTGCCCATCGGCGGGGTTACGCTGCTGGACGAAAGCCAGCCCATAGACACTGCGACTTCAGCCGGAAGCATTCCCTTTTGGAAACGAGACCTGCGAGTAGCGGCGGCCGGCCTGCTGGCCAGCCTGGCTATTGCCGGCACTTCGGCGGCGGTGGTGCTGACCATGTATCCCGGGGTGGGGCTGTGGAAGCTGCCGCTGGTGCATTCCGGCCATCTGTTGCGCAGCCTGGTGTGGTGCAACGTGTTTCTGGTCGGCTTCAACCTGCTGCCGGCCTACCCGCTGGACGGCGGCCGAGTGCTGCGCGCCCTGTTTGCCCGGCGGATGGAGATGCTGCAGGCCACCCGTCAGGCCGTTACCCTCGGCCAGGGTATCGCCATCCTCATGATGTTTGCGGGCATGGTCTGGAATACCTGGCTGGTAGTCGTGGGGGTATGCCTGTTCCTGGGCGCGCAACTGGAAGA
Source organism: Terriglobales bacterium (assembly GCA_035935775.1). Classification (GTDB taxonomy): domain Bacteria; phylum Acidobacteriota; class Terriglobia; order Terriglobales; family Acidobacteriaceae; genus JAICWP01. The sequence goes on along the minus strand of DASYWT010000415.1, from coordinate 7,512 downwards.
GCGCTCGGTGATGTTCCATTCGGTCCTGGAACAGGTGCGGCTGGAGGAAATCATGCTCACTGATTTCGCCACCCTCTCGCCCGGCGATACCCTGGAAGACGCGCTGCACAAAGCTGTGCACTGCCTGCAGGATGACTTCCCCGTGATCCGTGGCAGCGACATGGTGGGCGTGATCTCGAAGCAGAAGATCCTCCAGGCCTTGCGCGCCAGCGGAAACTCTTACGTGCAATCGGCCATGAACCAGGTGTACGAGGTTGGGCAGAGGAACGAAACGCTGGCCGGCGCCTTCCACAAGATTACCCAGGGCGAGTTGAGCTTGATTCCCGTGGTGGAGGACCAGCGTTTGGTGGGCATTGTCACCCTGCAGAATCTGATGCACAGCATGGCCGTGCTGGCTGAGGGCCGGCGTCTGCGCAACTCTTAGCCACAGAGACACAGAGAACACCGAGAGAATTCCGGTTCTGGTAATTCTTATTCAGAAGGCATCATGCTGAGGCAGTTCCCTGCCGAAGCGTCTGGCGTGTTCCATCGCGGATGTACCGCTGCACGCGAGACCCTTCGGGGCTGAAGCCCGCACAGGGTGACGCCCAGCGGGGGTTGATGAGCGGTTGAAATTCGCCGCCATTCAGCGGTTCGAGCCAAAATTACTAAATTACAAATTCCTTTGTGTCCCTTGTGGTGAAAGGGGTCACAGGCGGATGGCGCGGGCGAACTCCACGGCTGAAATCTTGCGTAACTCCGCCAGGACGTTTTCCGGCACCCGGCTGTCCACGTGCACCACGGCGATGGCCTGGCGCACGCCGCGCTCTCCATTGTGCGCGCGGCGGCCCAGGGAAAAATCGGCAATGTTGATCTTGTGCTCGCCCAGCGTGGTGCCAATTTTACCGATCACGCCGGGAACGTCGCGATTGCGCAGGAAAATGAGATTGCGCTCCAGGGGTGCTTCCACGTCAATATCGTCCACCGCCAGCAGCCGCGGCGAGGCGCTGTGCAGAACAGTGCCCTTCACCAGGCATTCCTGGGCGCCGGCTTTGAGCAGCAGCGAAATCACGTTTCCAGCCCCGCCCACGCCTTTGCTCTTGCGCGCCTCGTGCACGCGCACACCGCAGCTCTCGGCGAGCGCGGCTGCGTTCACCAGGTTGGCGTTTTCGGTGACCATCTGGTTGAGCACGCCCTTGATGGCGGCGTTGCGCACCAGTTCGGTCTTCCATTCGGCGATAGCCCCGGTGTAGCGCAGCGAAATTTCCTGAGGCGAACCGTCCACAATCTGCGCCAGGAAGCCACCCAGCCGCTCCGCCAGCACGATGTAGGGCTGCATCTCCAGGTATTCATCGTGGGAAACAGACGGCACGTTGACTGCGTTCTGGATGACTCCGTGCTTCAGGTATTCCTTCACCTGCTGGGCGATCTGATAGCCCACTGCCTCCTGCGCTTCGTGAGTTGAGCCGCCGATATGCGGGGTAAGGACCACGTTGGGCAGTTCGAGCAGAGGCGAGCCCTTGGGCGGCTCATTTTCGAAGACGTCGAGCCCGGCGCCGGCCAGGTGTCCGGACTTGAGCGCCGCAGCCACCGCCGCCGTGTCCACCAGTTCGCCACGGGCGCAGTTGATGAGGCGCGCCCCGCGCTTGAGCTTGGGCAGGGACTCGGCGTTGATCATGTGCGCCGTCTGCGGGGTCAGGCCGACGTGCAGAGTAAGGTAATCGCTTTCTCGGTAAACCTCCTCCAGTTCGGTGAGGCGAATCCCCTGCTCTCGCGCTACAGCCGTGGAAATAAACGGGTCGTGGGCGATCACCTTCATGCCAAAGCTGCGCCCCCGCTTAGCCACCTCCATGCCGATGCGGCCCAGTCCCACAATGCCCAGAGTCTTGGCGCGCAGTTCGGTGCCCTGCAGGCCTTTTTTCTCCCATTTGCCGGCGTGGGTGGTCGAGTCAGCGTGGGGGATGTGGCGAGCCAGGGCCAGCATGAGGGCGAAGGTGTGTTCGGCTACGGCGACCGCATTGGCGCCGGGCGTGTTCATTACGGCGATACCCTTGCGGGTAGCGGCTTCCAGGTCAATATTGTCCACGCCTACACCGGCGCGGCCGATGACCCGCAACTTGCGGGCATGCTCCAGCAGGGCGGAGTCCACATAAACCGCGGAACGTACGATCAGGGCGTCGGCGCTCTCCACCTGGCTGGAGAGGCTGCCGTTGAGCTGCTCGTGAGTAATCACGGTCCAGCGTGATTCTTCCTTGAGCAGCTGGATGGCCGAGGCGGAGATTTTTTCGGCGATAACGATTTTCATGACACCTTCCAATCAGGCGCGGGCAGCGGCCGGCTGCGCGGCATCTGTTGCCGCGGCATAAACTTCCTGGGCGGCGCGCAAGCCGGCACCCAGTTCTACCGGCGTGCCCAAGGTGGCGAGCACATGCTCCAGCGAGCCGATTACGCCAATGGTGTCCAGGTAGTCGTAGTAACCGATGTGGGCGATGCGGAAGAGCTTGCCCTTCATCTCGCCTTGTCCATTAGCTACCACGGCGCCGAACTTCTCGCGCAGGCCGGCCACGATTTTGCCTGAATCCAGGCCGGCGGGCGGAACCACCGCGGTAAGCGCCGAAGCCGGGGAAGCGGGCGCAAACAGACGCAAGCCGAGCGCGGCCACCGCGGCGCGCGTCATTTGGGCGCAGAGTTCCGCGCCGGCGATCAGGCTCTCGCGTCCGGCCGTCAGATCGCCTTCACCGGCTTGCCGCAAATAGTCCAGAGCTGCGCCCAAGGCAGCAAGCAGCGCCGTCGCCGGGGTGTAGGCCGACTCTCCCTTGGCCGCAGCTTTGCGTTCCTTGCGCAGGTCGAAGTAGTACCGGGGCGAGCGCGTGCTCTCCATGCGCTGCCAGGCGCGTTCGCTGACGGCCAAGTAAGCCAGGCCGGGGGGAATCATCAGCGCCTTCTGCGAGCCGCCAATGATGACGTCAATGCCCCACTCGTCAACCTCCAACCGGCTGGTGCCCAGTCCGGTGATGGCGTCCACCACCAGCAGAGCCTGCGGCGCCTGCGCCCGCACCAGCTTCGCGATGGCCTCCACGTCGTGCCGCACTCCGGTGGAGCTTTCCGTGGCCTGCAGGTAAACGGCGCGCACACCGGGGGCTAATTTTTCGCGGAGCTGAGGGCCAGAAAAAGTCTGACCGTAGGGCGCGCTGAGCACTTCCACCTGGCAGCCAAAGGCCTGTGCCAGGTCGCGCCAGCGCTCGCCGAATTTGCCGGCAGTAAGGACCAAAACCTGGTCGCCAGCCGAGGTCAGGTTGGAAACCGAAGCCTCCATGGCCCCGGTGCCGGAGGAGGCAAGTAGGAGGACATCGTTGCCGGTGCCGATGAATTGCTTCAAATCGGCCAAGGTGCGCGTAAATAAGGCGCGAAACTCGGCGGTGCGATGGTGCATGCCGGCGGAAGCCATAGCCACCTGCGCCGCAGGCAGCAGCGGCGTGGGCCCGGGAGTGAACAAGCGCGTCTTTCGCAACATGGATGAGAAGACCCTTGCCTGGAAATTTAGGAAACCATCTCAGCTTAGCTCAGGCGGCAGCGGAAGCAAAACCTTGCAGGAGAGTTGCTGGACGGGAACCGATCCAAAGTGGGAAGCCTTTTGCAGCCATTCAGATGACAGATATCGCCTGATATCTATGTGTATCACAATATCGCTAAACCTTGTCGCTTCTATAACTTTCGGAGGTTCTACTCGGGATGGCACACAACGTTTCCCCGCGATTAATCGTCCAAAATATTGAGTGGTAGGTTTCGCCGGCAAGCCCGCGAAAATTTCGCCTGTGCTCGCCGGACACTCGCGTTGCAGAAGTCGCTTTTTGCGAAGCGCATCTAACTCACCGCTCGGGACTTTAAATGGGTATGACTCGACACCGCCATAACTGGCGGGAAGATCACGTATGTGCGTCCTGCGGGGCGCAACGCTGCCTCGCAACCCAACTGCGCTCGGCGCTCCTGTCACAAAGCGCGCGTTGCCGGCGCGCCACCCAGGAGGGATCCCGTTACTGTCGCCGGCATCAATACCTGGATCGCATACACAACAGGAAACTGATAGAAGCCAAGACATTGGTACTGCAGCCGGAGGCGAAGTCCTGAGAGGCGGCAGTCGCCCAGGGTTCGCCTTGATGGCAGGTGGCGCGGGCTATTGCGGGCTCAGAGCCTGGTAATTTTCCGGCACCGTGGTCACAACGCGATTGTTGGCAAGAAAGAGCACCAGGCCCGAGCTCGGGTCATCCGCATTGCGCACAATCAGCAAGCCATCACCAACTACATTGTCTGGGGAAGGACCAATCCAGTGGACTCCGCCCAGGCTGGACTTGGGCACGCGGGCGACCATTGCGATCGAAGGATAGCGGACGTCGTAGCGGTCATCGCCGTTGGCCAGCAGGACGATGCGCCGCACTCCATCGGCGCGCACCAGAACATAGGCTACGTCCTGGTCGCTGCCCCGGCCGGAAAAATCTCCGGCAACGCGTCCACTCACAGGAGCCCCGGCGCCGCGCAGCCAGGCCGCGGCATCCGGGTCGAAGTCATCGGGTGTAGCCGCCCGCCAGCCGTCCACGCCGGCAATGTGCGTGGCATCAACGGGAAGCACGCCGAGGGAAGCGCTCTGGGTCTGGGCCAGCACGGGAATATCCCTGTGTTCGGTCCTCTGCGTGGCGGCAATCACCACCACCACCGCCGTAATCGCCCCCACCACGATGGCCGCTCGTCCCAGAATGCGGCGTTCTTTATGCAGCGGTTCCACCTTGACGATGTCGGCGGCCGGCATGTGCTTAAGCGCCGCCGCCAGAGTGGCCACCGATTGCAGGTGGTCCAGGACATGGCGGGCGACGGTTTCGCCGGGAATCTGCAGTTCGCTGATTTCCACCGAAGCTGGAGTAATGGCCAGAAAGCTGCCGTTAGAACAGGCCAACTGATGCACGGCCCGGGGCACGGTTTGCAGGGCGAGAAAGAGCCGCGCCTGCCCGGGATCGTCGCTGCGGGTAATGAAGCGGTTGTCGAAGGCGGCGTCCCCGGTACGCAGCGTGGCCCGTCCTTCCCCGGGATCGGCAGAACGGGGCGCAATCCACAAAGTGAAATTTGCCGGTACTCCCATGCGGATGTTCAGCCCGGGGACGTCTTCCTTGTTGGAGAAGCGCACCACCGTCGGAAGACGGCTGAAGTTGCCGGAAACCACCATGTCCCCGCCGTCGCGAAACAGTTCTCCCCCCAGGGTTTCGGCAATCTTCTCCGCATCGCGGGCGAGGTGGCGGAAGCCGGAAAACTTGCGCAGGTTGTACACCAGCGCGATCACCGCGCCAAGCACGGCCAGGCCGAAGATAATCCCCAGTACGATGGCTAAAGGTGAAAGTGAGCTCATCATGCTGTTAAGTGTCAGGCAATCTTGCGCAACGGCCGGCGCGCCTATCCTGGGACGGCGGTGCTCAAAGTCCCACTACGCCAGGGGACACACGGCGGCCCCGAGCGCGCAATCATACCTGTAAGGGGGAAGGCTAGCCTCTATAATGAACCACGATGAGCATCAGCGAAAAAGTACAAAAGGACATGACCGAGGCTATGCGGGCGCGGGATGAACGGCGTCTTTCCGCCCTCCGCATGGTCAAAGCCGCCCTCAAAAACCGTGAGATCGAAAAGCGCGGCAAACTGGAGGACAGCGAGGAGATGCAGGTCCTTAACAGCCTGATAAAGCAGCGCAAAGACTCGGTGGAACAGTTCACCAGGGGGGGACGGCAGGAGCTGGCGGACAAGGAAGCCGCCGAAATCAAGCTGATCGAGAGCTATCTGCCGCAGGCGGTCGGGGAAGCGGACATCGAGGCAGTGGTGCGCGCCAAGATAGGGGAAATGGGCGCTCCCACACTAAAGGACATGGGCGCCGTCATGAAGGCGGTCATGACCCACTTCCAGACCGCGGGCGCGCGGGTGGACGGCAAACTGGTGAGCGAGACGGTAAAGCGGCAGCTGGCGGGAAAATAACGCTACCGAACCGCATGCTTGAGTGGAACTACCGCGGGCGAGGGCGCCCGCGCCACAAAGGTCTGTGAGGGCGAGACGCCCTCACGGCAGCCGGCGGGACGCCGGCGCTACGACGCTAGGGCCGCCCGCACCACAAATTTCTGAGACATGTACTAATCCGTGTAAATCCGCGGTCGAGAAGTCGGGTTAAGTCCGCGGCCTAAGCGGTTCCCAGAGCCTGCTGGATGGCGCCGGCGATGGCGTCGGCCAGGCGCCGCATGCGGACTTCGTCTTCGGCTTCGACCATCACCCGGGCCAGGGCTTCGGTGCCGGAGTAGCGCACCACCACCCGGCCGTTACCGTCGAGCTCCTTTTCCGCGGCAGCAATGGCGGCGGCAACGGCGGGAATCTCCAGCAGCGGCTTCTTCTCGCGCACGCGAACATTCTTGATCACCTGCGGAAAGACCTTCAGATCGGCCACCAGGTCAGCCAGGGGCTTGCCCGAACGCGCCATTACCTGCAGCACGCGCAGGGCAGTGAGCAGGCCATCTCCGGTGGTAGCATCGCCGTCGCGAAAAATGATGTGGCCCGACTGCTCCCCGCCCAGCGTGCTGCCATGCTTCAGCATCTCCTCCAGAACGTACTTATCGCCCACTGGGGCGCGCAACATGCGAATGCCGGAGCGCCGCAGAGCAATCTCCAGGCCCATATTGGACATGGTGGTGGCCACCACCAGCGAGCCCACCAGCGCGCCGCGCGACTGCATGTCGCGTCCAGTCAACAGCAGAACGGCATCGCCGTTCACCACGCGCCCGGCGGCGTCGCTGAACAGGGCGCGGTCGGCGTCGCCGTCAAAAGTGATGCCCAGGTCATACTGTCCGGACTCGTCCCCCACCGCCCGGGCCACGGTTTGGGGATGCAGGGCGCCGCAATCGTGGTTGATATTGCGGCCGTCCGGGGCCTGGTGCAGGAATTTTGCCTTTATTCCGCAGGCGCGGAAGACGTCCGGCGCAACTGCGGCCGCCGCGCCATTGGCGCAGTCCACCAGCACCCGCATGCCTTTCAGTTCCGTGCCCGCCACCTGCTGTGCCAGCCAGCGGACATAGTCCTGGTGCAGTTCCGTGGAGCCGGGCAAGGAGCGGAACAGGGCGGCGGTTTCGGCGCTGGCCGCTGCTTTGCTCTCCAGCAGGCGGAAAATTTCCGCCTCTATCTGGTGTTCGAGTTCGTCGGGCAGCTTGAACCCGTCGGCGGAGAAGACCTTAATGCCATTGTCCATCCAGGGGTTGTGGGAAGCGGAAATGACGATTCCTGCGCCGAAGAAATCGGTACGGGCCAGGAAAGCTACCCCAGGGGTGGTTATCACACCCGCGCTCCTGACCTCGATGCCGGCGCTCAGCAGGCCGGCAGCAACGGTGTTGGCGATCCACTGGCTGGATTCACGGGTGTCCTGGCCGATCACCGCTCGCTTGTGTTCAGCCACGGAGCGCAGCCGGTCGCCCAAAGCCCGGCCGATAGCCAACACCGTGGGCTCATCCAGGGGATACT
>DASYWT010000414.1:0-23835 GCA_035935775.1 Terriglobales bacterium | reverse complement strand
AAAAACCAGTTCGTCGCGGTAAACCACCAGCGAGCGCAGTTGCGGATCTTCCGGCCGGAATGAAACTGTGCCCAGCTCAGCGGCGTGTTCCTGCAACTGCGCCGGCACCTTGCTGGCTAATGCTCTTTGTATGGCAATGCGAATCATGGGATGTACCCGCCGAAACTCGTGCAGCACGTGCAGCAGGTAAAGCGAGGTGTATTCGTTGGCCGCAATGCTCAGCCTGCCCTTCTGCAGCTGCCGCAACTCCACCAGCGATTGCCTCGCCTCGGTGCGGAGGTTCAGCAACTCCTGGGCGTACTCGAGGAGTAACCTCCCTGCATCGGTCAAGGTGCCATCGCGCGAGGAACGGTCCAGCAGCAGCTCCCCCACCTCTTCCTCCAGGTTCCGAATCACCTGGCTGACCGCCGGCTGGGTGCGGTGCAGGCGCTTGGCGGCCCGGGAAAAGCTCTTCTCCTCCGCCACCGCCACGAAGGTTTCCAGCTGAAACAGTTCCATGCTCTCTCCATTACCTTGAGTTAACGCCGGCTGCGCGCACGGGCATTATGATAACTCAAACTTATGACTACCCAAAGATTTATAAGCTTGACTTATTGGCAAATTTACCGTGAAATAGCCGGAACCTATTGGTGGGAGGACCCATGACCAGTTCTCGCGTGACGGTATTCGACACCACGCTCCGCGACGGCGAGCAGGCCCCAGGCTGCAGTATGACTGTGCCTGAAAAGCTGCGGCTGGCCCGCCAGTTGGATAAGCTGGGCGTGGACGTGATCGAAGCCGGCTTCCCGATCGCCTCCCAGGGCGATTTTGAAGCTGTCCGCGCGGTCGCCCGCGAGGTGCGGCGTCCCATCATTGCCGGACTGGCACGGGCCAAGGAAGAAGACATCAGCCGCGCCTGGGAAGCTCTGGCGTACGCCGAACGCCCGCGGATTCACATTTTCCTGGCAACTTCCGACATTCACCTGCAATTCAAGCTCAAGATTACACGCGAAGAATGTCTGCGCCAGATTTCGACTTCCGTGGCATACGCCCGCACCCTGTGCGCGGATGTCGAGTTCTCCCCCGAGGACGCGACCCGCTCCGAACTGGACTTCCTTTGCCGTGCAGTCCAGGCGGCGGTGGACGCAGGCGCCACCACCATCAATATTCCCGACACCGTCGGCTATACCGTTCCCGAGGAATATCGCGCCGTCATTCTTGCCATCCGTGAGCGCGTACGCGGCATCGAGAACGTGGTCATTTCCGTTCACTGCCACAACGACCTGGGCATGGCGGTAGCCAATACGCTGGCCGCACTGGAAGCCGGCGCGCGTCAGGTGGAATGCACCATCAATGGCATCGGGGAACGGGCAGGCAACGCCGCCATGGAAGAAATCGTCATGGCCACCCGCGTGCGGCCCGACCGCCTCCAATTCGAAACCGGCATCAAGACGGAGGAGATATACAACGCCAGCCAGTTGCTGGCTCGCACCATTTCTTTCGCGCCCCAGCCTAACAAGGCCATTGTGGGCGAGAACGCCTTCGCCCATGAAGCCGGAATTCACCAGCATGGCGTGCTGAGCAACCCGCTGTGCTACGAGATCATGACCCCGGAATCAGTGGGCGCGCCGGGCAACCGCATCGTGCTGGGTAAGCATTCCGGCCGCCACGCCCTGGCTCGCCGCTATTCCGAACTGGGATTTGCCTTGTCCGGCACGGAACTGGATTCGGTTTACCAGGCTTTCACCGCTTTGGCTGACCGCAAAAAGAACATTTACGATCAGGATCTGATTGCGCTGCTGCCCCGCTCCCGCCGCGAGCCCAAATCGGCCGCCGGCCCGGGCGCTCGGGCCGCCTTCGCCAACTAATGGTGTGCCGTAAGTGTTCAGATTGTCATCCGGAGGGCGGCGAAGGACCTGCTTTTGAGGGCACGCCTTGTCATCCCGAGGGAGCGCGAGTCGAGGGACCTTGCGCTCCAAAGCGGCGACAAAAATAACCCCGGGCGTTAGCCCGGACAACGAGGCCCATGAAACTCAGAATTACGGTTCTCCCCGGTGATGGTGTCGGCCCGGAAGTCACGGCCGAAGCGGTGCGCGTTCTGCAGACCGTAGCCGAATTTGCCGGCCACGACTTTCAATTTCAGGAAAAGCGCTTCGGAGGGGCAGCCTACCGCGTCAGCGGCAACCCGCTTCCGGCCGACACGCTGGACGCCTGCCTGCAGAGCAGCGCGGTTCTGCTCGGCGCCGTGGGCGGCCCCGATTTCGACGAACTGCCCCGTCACCTGCGCCCCGAGTCCGGCCTGCTGCAATTGCGCATGGCCCTGGGCGGCTACGCCAATCTGCGCCCTGCTGTGGCTTACAAGTCCATTGCGGACTGCTCCCCACTGCAGCCCGCCATCACCGATGGCGCTGACATCCTGGTGGTGCGCGAACTGCTGGGCGGCCTGTACTTCAGCGAAGACCGCGGCTTCAACGAGGACGGCACCAGCGCCTTCAACACCATGCGCTACTCGGTGGAAGAAATCGAGCGCATTGCCCACGCCGGCTTTCGTGAGGCTCGCCGGCGGCGGCGCAAGGTCACCTCGGTAGACAAAGCCAACGTGCTGGAAACCTCTCAGCTCTGGCGCAAGGTCGTCAGCCGCGTGGGCGGCGAGTATCCTGAAATCAAGCTGGAGCATATGTACGTTGATTCCTGCGCCATGCATCTGGTGAACGATCCCCGCCGCTTCGACGTGATCCTGACGGAAAACCTGTTCGGCGACATTCTCTCCGACGAATCCGCCGTCATCACCGGTTCGCTCGGGATGCTGGCCTCAGCCACCATCGGTGGAAGCGTGAATCTGTTTGAGCCGGTGCACGGCTCCGCGCCTGACATTGCCGGGCGCGGCATCGCCAACCCGCTGGGCGCGATCGCCTCTTCCGCCATGCTGCTGCGTTATTCCGCGGGTCTGGAGCAGGAGGCTCGCGACGTCGAGTTCGCCATTCACTCCGTGCTGGAGGCGGGTTATCGCACCGCCGACCTGGCCCGAGGCCGCTCGCGCATTGATCTGGTCTCGACCGTGCAGATGGGTCTGCAGGTGGAGAAGGTAGTCTCCGACATCCTCGATAGCCGCCGCGCCTACCATGCGGTGTAAGTTGGAGTGTTCATGAGCCGGCCTCGGACACTGTTCGAAAAAATCTGGGACGAACACGTCGTCTGCCAGCCCGCCGGTGAACCAGCCCTGCTTTACATTGACCTCCACCTGGTCCACGAGGTGACCTCGCCGCAGGCCTTTGACGGCTTGCGTCTGGCCGGCCGTGGTGTGCGCCGCCCCGACCTCACCTTCGCCACCGTGGACCACAATGTGCCCACGCTGGCGGCGGAACGCAGCATCATCCGCGACCCCATCGCCGCCCAGCAGGTAGATGCGCTGCGCCGCAATTGCCGGGATTTTGGCGTACCCCTGTTTGACATCGGTTCGGCCGAGCAAGGCATCGTGCACGTCATTGGCCCCGAACTTGGCTTGACCCGCCCGGGCACTACCATCGTCTGTGGCGACAGCCACACCAGCACTCACGGCGCTTTTGGGGCGCTGGCCTTCGGCATCGGCACCTCCGAAGTCGAGCACGTGCTGGCCACGCAATGCCTGCGCCAGCCGCGGCCCAAGACTTTGCAGATCCTGGTGCGCGGCTCCCTGCCCCAGGGCGTGACGGCCAAGGACCTGACGCTCGGCATCATCGGACGCATCGGCACCGACGGTGCCACCGGGCATGTGATTGAATACGCCGGGGAAGCCGTGCGGGGACTGACCATGGAAGGCCGCATGACGCTCTGCAACATGAGCATCGAAGCCGGCGCCCGCGCCGGCCTGGTGGCTCCCGACGAAACCACCTTCGCCTATCTTCATGGCCGCCGTTTTGCCCCCCAGGGCGCGGCTTGGGACGAAGCTGTAGCTTTCTGGAAGACTCTGCCCACCGATCCCGACGCGCAGTTCGATCGCGTGATGGAAATTGACGCCGGCTCCCTCGCTCCGGCAGTCACCTGGGGCACCAGCCCCGGCATGGTGATTCCGGTCACCGAAAGCGTTCCCGATCCGCGACACCTTCCTTCCGAAGTCGACCGCAGTGCCGCCATGCGCGCCCTGGAATATATGGGCCTGCGCGCCGGCACGCCCATGCAGGAGGTCGCCATCAACCGCGTGTTCATCGGTTCCTGTACCAACGCCCGCCTGGAGGACCTGCGCGCCGCCGCCCGCGTTGCCCGGGGACATAGAGTGAGTTCCAGCGTGATGGCAATGGTGGTGCCCGGCTCCCAGGCCGTGAAGCAGGCGGCCGAGAAAGAGAAACTCGACCAGGTGTTTCGCCAGGCCGGCTTCGAGTGGCGCGAGTCCGGTTGCTCCATGTGCCTGGGCATGAACCCTGATATTCTCCAGCCCCTCGAGCGCTGCGCCTCTACCAGCAATCGCAACTTTGAAGGCCGCCAGGGCACGAGAGGGCGCACGCACCTGGTCAGCCCGGCGATGGCGGCAGCGGCGGCCATTGCGGGCCATTTTGTGGACATCAGAAACTGGGAGTACCGCGACTGATATGCAGGCTTTTCAGCTCCATACCGGGAGAGTGGCGCCGCTGGATCGAGCCAATGTGGATACGGACCAGATTATTCCCAAGCAGTTTTTGAAGCGCATCGAGCGCAGCGGCTACGGCCAATTCCTGTTCTATGACTGGCGCCATCTTCCCGACGGCGGGCTGAATCCGGCATTCGTTCTCAATCACCCGCGTTACGCTGGAACCACCATTCTGGTGACTGGCCGGAACTTTGGCTGCGGTTCATCCCGCGAACACGCCCCCTGGTCGCTGCTGGATTATGGCTTCCGAGCCATAATTGCCCCCTCTTTTGCCGACATTTTCGCCACCAATTGCACTAAAAATGGGATTCTGCCGGTTGTGCTCGGCGACTTAGAGGTGGCAAATCTGCTGCTAAGAACCACTCAGATTGAAGGGTATTTCCTCACCATTGACCTGGAAAAGCGCGAGGTGCGCGACCAATCCGGCTTCCTGGCGCGCTTTGAGATTGACGATTTCAAGCGCAAGTTCCTGCTGGAAGGGCTCGATGATATTGGGCTCACGCTGCAGCACGAGGCCGGCATTGCATCGTACGAAAAGCGGCGGCGGACGTTCGCGACACCCACCAGCAGTTAGCAATTGGCATTCAGCATTTCGCCATTCGAGATATATCGCTCAAAAGCTATCAGCCGTCAGCCATCAGCTCTCAGAAGCCGTCTAATGAATGTCTTTCGGAGGGGCACGGCCTGCCCTGAGCGAAGCCGAAGGGGCTTCAGCCGTGCCGTCCAGAGCCGCGCAAAATATGGGCTTTGACCCCTGAGGGATGTAGTGTTCGCGGTCACCTGCACAAACCACACCTAATGCCAGAGACGCAGAAGACCGTGAAGGGCTGAACGCTGAGTGCTGAATGCTAAATTGCTGCGGTCCAGGGGCTGAATGCTGATTGCTGAGTGCCGAATGCTTCCTCACGCCGCCGTGGTTGCGGTCGCCACCTTTTCCAGTTCAGGGTACCGCTTAAGCAGGAGTTCAGGGACTTTCTGGGGGCGGCCGGTGAGCAGGTGCTTCATCTGAATGGCGTTCACCACGGCTTTTCCCTGGAAGTGATTGTTGGCAACCACATAGGTCACCTGCGACTGGCGCGCGATGTTCTCGACCTTTCCTTTCCAACTCGCCAGTTCCGTTTCGTTGTACAGGTAATTGTAGCGATCGTTGCGATTGTCGCAATCGAACCACTGGTCGTAATTGCGGCCGTGCAGGCGCACGTAGCCGATTTCTGAGGTCACGTGCTGCGTGGGCGCCAGCGACTGCCCCAGCACGGGCTGGTCAATGTTGCAGAAAGCGACGTTCTTCTGGGCGAAATAGCGCAGCGTCTCCTCGCGGTTCCAGCTGGAGTGGCGCACCTCCACCACGCGCGGATACTCGATGAACTGGCGCAACAGCCATTCCAGGTATTCGCGGTTTTCATCCGTGTTCTTGAAAGAAACGGGAAACTGGATGAGCAGCGCCCCCAGGCGGCGCTCCGAGGCCAGCGCCTCCAGTCCTTCCTTGGCTTGTGCCTCATCTTCATCGCTGGGCTTGATGGTGGAGGCGGAGGTGCCCTCAATGACCGCCACGGGGGAGTGCGTGAAAGAGCGGTGCAGCTTGGCGGTGAAGACAAAGTTGGGATTCACTGCTTCCACCTTTTTGCACCACAGCTTGGCCAGTTCCGGCCTGATGTGTCCGTAAAACGAGGTATTGATTTCGATTACATCCACGAATTGCGGCAGGTAGTCGAGCGGATGCTGCTTGCGCAGACGAATTTCGGGAGGATAGACAATTCCCTCCCAGTCCTTGTAGGACCAGCCCGCCGTGCCGAAGCGAATTTTGTCGGCGTTCTCCACTCGAAACCTTAAAGCCCCGCGCGAGACCCCGCCCGCGAAGCTGCTGGAAATGAGGATTCTGGATGGCAGATTAGCACAGGCCCTCCAGTCCACCCAACCATGCTCTACCCTGCCGTATTTTGCTAGGCGGGATGCCCTTACATCTGGCGGCCGGGTGCCCTACATTTGGCCGCACTCAGCGGCGGGTGGTTTTGTTACCAATCATTGGCGGCCAAATGTGGGGATATGTGTTGGCTCGAACAGGAATTCAGGAGCTTCCCCACATTGGAACGTTACGGTCCCTGGACCTGTCCAAGATTCGAACGCTCCGCGATCGCGAACTTACAAAAAACCCCGGTCCGTGGCGGACCGGGGTTGTGTCACCCAAACGCAGTCAGATCAGAAGTAAAACTTCAGACCGAGTTGCAGAATGCGCGGATTGTGAGCCGCCAGAATGGCGAAGAAATCGGAACCGCCGAAGCCATTGGTGCCGGAGGATGCTCCGGCAGCCGAACTGGCGGAGCCGCCTTCGCCCGAGATGGGAGCCCATTGCGTGTGGTTGAACACGTTAAAGGCTTCCGCCCGGAACTCAAACCCGGTGCGCTCGTTCAAGGCAAACCGTTTGAACAGGGCCATGTCGAAGTTGGTGCGATGCGGGTTCGTCATCAGGTTACGCCCCGCGTTGCCGTAGGTGAGGCCGCGCGGCGCGGCGAAAGCGGCGGGATTGCCGGCCAGACCGCGAGGCACATTTGCGTTGGGGTTGCCGACCAGATCGGGGTAGGAGCCAGTGCCGATTCCGTTGGCTACTCCCGCGTTATCGGAGAACTCGCCGTTGTTAACCACGCTGTAGGGCGTGCCCGTCTGGAAGCTGGTGATACCGGAAAGCTGCCATCCGCCCAGCAAGGTGTGAGTCCATCCTGGCGTTCGGAAAAACGGCAGGTCGTAGACGTATCCGATATTCAGCATGTGGCGAACATCAAAATTAGAACTCGCCCGGCTGGCGCTGGGATTGTAGAAATTGACCAGACCGTAGTCCCAGCGGTCGGAGGCATCATCAATGGAGTGGCTGTAGGTATAGGCAGCGCTGAGCTGCAGCCCGCCTACATTCCTTCTCAACGAAGCTTGCAGCGCGTGATAGGTGGAGGAAGACATATTGTCCAGCAGGGTAATGGTGCTGATCCCGCGATAGGGCCGGTAGGGAGTGGCGTCATTGCCGCACGCGGTCTGCAGGTTGATGGCCGCCTGCCCGGTGAGGAAAGTGCCGTTGACCACGCCGCTCACATTGGGAAACCCGATGTTCTGCAGCGAGCCGCAATCGCCCTGGCTGATCGGTTGACCCGGCAGATAGGGATTGAGTGACGCCGCCAGCGGCGGCAACTGGTTCATGTCAATCTGGCGGTTCAGGTGGGTGCCTTTGCTGCCGACGTAGGAAATCGTCCCGATCGTGTTCTTGAGCATCTCGTGCTGCACGTCCAGGTGCCACTGCTGCACGTACGGCCAGAGGACCTTGTTGGGCACGGACATGAAGCTCATGGGAAACTCAACTGTTCCTCCGCCGCCCAGATTCTGATAGCCGGAGACGTTGTACTGGTTGGCGGTCCTGACTCTGGGCGAGGACTGACCGCAGCACATCATGCCCTCGACGTTGCCTTCGTTGCCGTTGGTGTGCTCCCAGAAGATGCCGTAGCCGCCGCGAATGGCGGTCTTGCCTGTGCCAAACGGATCCCAGGCAAAGCCGATGCGCGGAGCCGGATTGAAAAGGTGGCCCTTCATGCAGCCCACCGGTATCCCGTTCACGCCGCACTGCACCAGACCGTTGAAGGGATCGCCGGTACCGGGAATTAAGGCGCCGGCATAGCCAGTGACGGAGCCGTCCACATCAATCTGCGGGGCATTGGCCAGATTGAAGGCCGCCGGGTCCCAGTTGTAGCCGTGGTTGTACTTTTCCCGGTAGAGCCCGAACAAGCTCAGGCGCAGCCCGAGGTTCAACGTTAATCGGTCGGTGACGCGCCAATCATCTTGCAGATATGGTTCGAAGATTTTGTAGCGATAGTAGTACTTCAACTGATTACTGCCCTGGGAATAGGACGAGACCTGGCCCATCAGCAGGTCGGCGAACGCGTTGCCGGTGGAAACCGGAGACGTAATGTCAAATCCCAGAGAGCCGTTAATCAGGGCGCTGCTCAGTTCATTCTTTTGCGCCGCCGCAAAGTAGGCGCCAAATTGCAGATTGTGGCGCCCGATCATCTCGCTGACGTTGTCGCGGAAGGTGTAGGTCGGGTTGGAGTTGTAGAGGCCCTCCGGCCACTCGCCATCGGGTTCCTGGCTGAACCCTCCACCGTAGACCTCGCCGCCGGTTAGGGTAATCGCCGGTAGCTTGCCTCCGAAACCGTTATTGAACAGGTAGCCCATGGGCAGATTCGCAGGACGCTGCCAGGCGTTGGGATTGGGAATACCGGTGGACCTGAAGAAGATGTGGTCCGTGGTGTAGCTGAAGGTGAATTCGTTCAGCAGGGTGGGAGTGGGAGTCGCCGTCAGCCGCGCCACCAGGCTCACGCCCGGTCCGCGAAAATTCGTCTGCACCGTGGGAAAGCTGCTGCCGGTCCAGATGGGGGTTTCGCTGACGGTATCCCAGCTGTCATGGATGTAGCGGAACATGCCGCGCAGCCTGGGGCTGAAATTGTGGTCCACGCGGATGAGTTCTTCGCGCCAGTTGGTAGGCACAGTGACCGAACCGGTGAAGTAGTTATCCGCGCTGGTGGGCGCGGGAATGAGCGCCAGCAACGCGTTACCCACCGGATTCACCGGCACCTGGTTGAGAATGCCTCCGGCCAGGTACGGATTAAAGGTCCCGTCGGGGTTCGCGATGCCCGGGCAATCAGGAAATTGATCCCGTGCGAATGCGGCATTGGTCGAGGGACAGAGCTCGCTGAAGTTGCCGCTGCGCTGCGCGTTGGAGGGCACCAGTTGGTTGAACAAGTAGCTGGGTACGCGATCGCGGCGCCACTCCTGTGACCAGAAGAAGAAGGTTTTCTCTTTCTCCTTATTGTAGAGGCCGGGAATGTAAACCGGTCCCCCCAGGGTGTAGCCGAAATCGTTCTTCTTGTAGGAGGGAACAGTCTGCTCGAAGTAGTTGCGGGCATTGAAGGCGTCGTTACGAACAAAATCGTAGAGATTGCCGTGGAAGGCGTTGGTGCCGGACTTGGTTTCCACCTGCACGGTGCCGGAGCCATTGCGGCCGTATTGGGCACTGTAGTTGGAGGTCAGCACGCGAAATTCGGCGATGGCGTCAATGCTGGGATAAACGTTGAGGGGGACGTTGCTGCCGTTGTCCATATTGTCGCCGCCATCCAGTTCCCAGTTGTTGTACTCGGTGCGCCCTCCATTCATGCTGAAGGCGATATTGCCGTTGATGCCAACTGTGCCCTCATCCTGTCCCGACTGATTGTTAACCCCGGGGACCAGGGTGGCGAGTTGTACGAAGTTGCGGCCGTTGAGTTGCAATTGCGTGATTTCTTTGCCCCCAACCACGCCGGCCAGATCGGAGGACTGGGTTTCTACCTGGGCCACGGTCGGACCCTGGACTGTCACTTCGCTGGTCACGGCGCCGATCTGCAGGGTCACGTCAACCCGGGCTTTTTCCGCCACCTCCAGCTTGACGCCGCGGGCCAGGAATTTCTTAAAGCCTTCTGAGCTGACGGTCAGATCGTAGGTGCCGCTGTCCAGTCCGGCGAACAGATAGTTGCCTTCGGCATTGGTGATCGTTTTCAGTTGGGTGGTTTTAGCGATGTCGGTCAGAACTACATTGGCGCCCTGGATGACTGCGCCGCTGCTGTCGTGTACCGTGCCGGTAATAAGGCCGGTTGCCTGCCCGAACCCAAGGGATGAAACACACAGGATGGAAATTAGGGTGAGGAGTCTGAAAACCCTACGCATGAGTGCCTCCATTCGAGGGAATCCACTCGTCTGGGCGGACCACTTGTGCTTGGAAACCATTGCTTGTACAAGCCGGTGCTCAGGCGAGCATCTTGCGCAAGTTAAGTCACGATGTTTCAGTTACAGCCGTTCTTAACGACCCATTAGAAGCGCTAATCGCGAACAATTCTGTGATAGCCGCAGGTTAGACACGGTTTTGTGTAGGCACGGCTCCCGTTTTGGGAAGTTGATA
Source organism: Terriglobales bacterium (assembly GCA_035935775.1). Lineage (GTDB taxonomy): Bacteria > Acidobacteriota > Terriglobia > Terriglobales > Acidobacteriaceae > JAICWP01. The sequence goes on along the minus strand of DASYWT010000414.1, from coordinate 13,288 downwards.
GGGAAAGGCGCAAGCTCAGCGTGGATTGGTTCCCTGAGCCCCCGAGCCACATTTATTGCGCCTAATAGTGCAACCGGCGCCGGCTGAAGCCCCGAGACAATCGAGGCAAAAGAGTGCCGCTGGTGTCACGAGGCGAATGACACGCCCCATTGCTATTCTATTGACGCTGGCCGCCCTGGCAGGCGGGCAAGGATCGGGGAGGAACAAGTTTGCCATTGAAGCGCGAACCCGGCTGGTACAAAGAGGCAATCATCTACCAGGTCCATGTGCGCACCTTTGTGGACAGCAACGGCGATGGCATTGGCGATTTCCAGGGCCTGTCACAGAGGCTGGATTACGTGCAGGAACTGGGGGTGAATGCTATCTGGCTGATGCCCTTCTTTCCCTCGCCCTTGCGGGACGACGGTTACGACATTTCCGACTACAGATCGGTTCACCCCAATTACGGATCGCTGGAGGATTTCAAGACGTTCCTGGCCAACGCGCACGAACGCGGCATCCGGGTGATCATCGAGATGGTGGCCAACCACACCTCCGACCAACACCCCTGGTTCCAGGAATCGCGCAGTTCTCAGGACAATCCCAAGCGGGACTGGTATGTCTGGAGCGATACCGACACGAAGTATCGCGGAACACGAATCATCTTTCTCGATACGGAGATGTCGAACTGGGCCTGGGACCCGATTTCCAAGTCCTATTACTGGCATCGCTTCTTCAGCCATCAGCCAGACCTGAATTACGACAATCCCGCGGTACGGGAGGAGTTGTGGAATGTGATGAAGTTCTGGCTGGAACTGGGCGTTGATGGCTTCCGCCTGGACGCGGTTCCCTACCTGATTGAGCGGGAAGGCACCAATTGCGAAAACCTGCCGGAAACCCACGACGTGATCAAGCAACTGCGGCGCAGAGTGGATGAGCAATTTCCCGGCACGATGCTGCTGGCCGAGGCCAACCAGTGGCCGGCCGACCTTCGCTCGTACTTTGGCGAGGGCGACGAATTCCACATGGCTTTCCATTTTCCGCTGATGCCGCGCATGTTTATGGGATTGCGGCTGGAAGACCGCAAGCCGATCACTGAAATTCTGCAGCAGACGCCCGGCATTCCTCCCTCCTGCCAGTGGTGCCTTTTCCTGCGCAACCATGACGAGCTGACGCTGGAAATGGTCACCGACATGGAACGCGATTACATGTACGACATCTACGCCAGCGATAAGACGATGCGCCTGAACCTGGGCATCCGCCGGCGATTGGCTCCTTTGCTGGACAACGACCGGCGGCGCATCGAGTTGATGAATGGCATGCTGATGTCCTTGCCCGGCACCCCCATCATTTATTACGGGGACGAGATCGGCATGGGGGACAATGTTCACCTGGGCGACCGCAACGGCGTGCGCACTCCCATGCAGTGGAGCGGAGGCTGGAACGGGGGCTTTTCCGCGGCCGACCCGGAAGCCCTATACTCGCCGCCCATTCTTAACCCGGTTTACGGTTACCAGGCGGTGAACGTGCTGTCGCAAAAGCGAACCGAGCACTCGCTGCTTTCCTGGATGAAGCACATTCTGCGCATTCGCCGTTCCACCCCGGTGTTCGGGTCGGGCTCGATCGAGTTTCTGCATCCCGCCAACCACCGGGTGCTGGCCTATGTGCGCCAGCTGGGCAAGGAGGCGATCCTGGTGGTGAACAATCTTTCCAGCGCGGCGCAGTCGGTGGAACTGGATTTGCGGGCCTACAAGGGAAATATTCTGATTGAGATGTTTGGCAGAAATATTTTCCCTCGCATCAGCGATCTGCCCTACCTTTTGACCATGGGCCCTTATCAGTTTTTCTGGTTCCGATTGCGGCGAATATGATTGCATAATTCCCCTGACAGGATCCCGGCGAGCCGGCTCTCAACTTTAAATTTCACTCGGAGGTTGAATTGGCGGGAGAAATGCTCTTGACGGATGATTTCCTTCGCCAGCTCATCAACGTGGGCGAAGTAGATATCCTGGTGGGTCTGCCGACCCATAACAATGCCAAGACCATTGAGCCCATCATTCGGGCGATTCAGGCCGGCATCCTCAAGTGTTTCCCCCGGGAACGCGCGGTAATCATTAATCCGGACGGAGGATCGCAAGACGGAACTCCGGAACTGGTGATTAAGGCTTCGATTGATGACGTGTGGAGCGCGTCCAAGGTGTACACCCTGCGCACCTTGCACTCGATCAGCACCCAATATGGGCGCACGCCAGAACCGGGAAGCGCGCTGCGGACGATCCTGGCGGCGGTGGACCTGCTGCGCGCCAAGGCTTGCGTCGTAATTTCACCCCATTCGACCACCATAGAACCCGACTGGCTGCAGTTGCTCGCGAAACCTGTTTATCACGACACCTTCGACCTGGTGGCGCCCATCTATCGGCGGCCCAAGTTCGAAGGCGTGCTTATGCGAAGCCTGCTTTACCCCATGACCCGCACGATTTACGGGTATAGACTTCGCGAACCCTACGCCTCCGAATTTGCCCTCTCGGGGCGCCTGGCAACGGACTTCCTGAACAGCGAGAGCTGGGACGACGAATGGGGCAGAATTGGCCCGGAAATTCGCCTAACGGTCGCGGCCCTCACCGGAAAATACCGGGTGTGCCAGGCCTTCCTCGGAGCCAAGGCCCCACCCGGGCGAGGCGCCGGCGATCTGGTGGCGGCTATGCGCCGCACGGTAGGCGCTCTGTTTTCTTCGCTGGACGGCCATTATCCGCTGTGGAGCACGATCACCGGCTCGGAACCCGTGCACACACTGGGCGCGCAAACCGAAGTCGCGCTGGAACCTGCGCGGGTAAACCGCAAGCAGTTGCGCGACATGTTCGTGACCGGCGTGGGCCAGTTGGAACCGGTGTTCCGCTCGATATTGTCCGCTTCCACGCTTTCCGAACTGCAACGGCTCGCGGCTCTCGACCTCAGCGAGTTCACTTATCCGGCGGATGTCTGGGCCAAAACCGTGTTCGAGTTCGCGGCTTCCTATCACAAATCGGTGATCAACCGCGACCATATTATCCAGGCCCTGGTTCCGCTCTATCGGGGCAAGACCCTGAGTCTTCTGCAGGAAAATCGAGATGGCTCCCCGGAAGAGATGGAGAAAAGCGTGGAATCTCTGTGCGGTGAATTCGAACGGCTGAAACCGTACCTGCTCGAAGTGTGGGCTAATGGAAAGTGAGGGCGCATGCGAGAAATGATAATCACCGAACTGACTCAGGCTTTCCAGCAGATGGTTAGAACCATTGCCCACTACCTGCCCCGCCTGGTGGTGATGCTGGTTATTGCTTTCGTAGGCTGGGTGATCGCCTATCTGTTGAAGTTGCTGGCGCGCAGCATTCTGCGCCTGAGCCGGTTTTCCCGGCTTTCGGAAAACGCCGGCGCCACCCGGCTGTTGAACCAGGCGGCGTTGCCCTCTTCCACCGAACTGGTGAGCCGCTTCGTGTTCTGGATCGCCTGGATAGGTTTCATCCTTCTGGGGGTCAGCGTTCTCGGGATTGCGGGTCTGCAGGAATACATATCGCGGTTTTTCCTCTTCCTGCCCCGGCTATGCGTGGCCCTGGTCATTCTGTTCTTTGGATTTTTGGCCGCCAGCTTTTTCTCCCGGGCGGCGCTGCTGGGAGCGGTTAACGCAAACTTTCGCTCCTCGCGGCTGTTGAGCGTTTCCATCCGCGTCATCATCAGCATCTTCGCCCTCTCCATGGTGCTGGAAGTGCTGGGAGTAGCGGAAGAAACCATGCTCATCGCGTTCGGCACCGCTTTTGGAGCCATCATGCTCGGCCTGGCGATTGCCTTTGGCCTGGGAGGCAAGGACCTGGCCCGCGAGTTCCTGGAGAAACGGGTCAGCACCGGGAGAAAGGAGGAGAAGGAGGAGAAGGAGGAGAAGGAGGACGAATTATCGCCCCTGTAGGCTTTCGCCATCCCGCCTGAGTTTAGCCGGCATTTTGTGATTGGCGTCACATATACCTGTGACTACAGCCATCGCCGCCGAAAAGCCCGCCCCTTATCCTCGTTCTCAGATTGGGGAGGATGGCGATGGCGGAACTCAAGAAATGCTGGCGGCAAAAAGTTGTAGCGGAAATGACTGCCATCCACCTGCAGCAATTCGCCCGCGAAATGGGCGCCTCTCTGAGCACGCCCGATGCGCTGGTCTTTCTGAATGAGCAGGGCCGCGCCTACGAGATGTGGCAGCACATGATGCGGGCGGGCGAACAATACATCAAGGCCAAGCTGCAGGAATCGTACCGGTTGCCCGGCGCCCGCCACGCGGCTCCAAGAATGCAGGTCTTGCGGCCGTAGTCAGGAGCCAGCACTGCGGGCACGGGCGAGGATCTCCTCAACCACAGCAGTCTTGGCATCAGCGTAATCCTGCACATCCTTCCACTTCTTTCGGCCTAAAGCCAGCTTGGTGCTTGCGTAGAGCTCGCGGTCGGCGGCATTGCTGCGCAACCAGTCCCGAAATAACAACATTCGCTCAATTTCCGAACGGCCATGTGAGAAAACGTGCAAGTTGGCGTCGGGATGGAGCCCCTTGAACAGGCGGTGCTGCTGCCAGCCAGGCTCGCGAATGCGCAGCACATAACCGGCTGTTTCCAGGGCAAGGGCATAGGCAGCTTCATCGGCGGAGTCAACCACCTCCAGCAACACGTCAATGACAGGTTTCGCGGCTAGTCCCGGCACGGCGGTGGAGCCGACGTGCTCAACGCGCAGGGCACGTCTGCCGAGCACCGAGCGAATCCTTTCAGCCTCGCGGGTAAACATCTCAGGCCAGCGCGGATCGTAATCCACGAGCAGAATTGACCTTTCTGCCTCCATCAATAGGTGACCAGAACCACCCAATAGGCGCCGGCGGGATACTTGCGGGTGCGCGCGAAACAGGCGCCCACGGCGAAGGCCCGGGCGTTGCGCTGGCGGGCGATGACTGTGGCCTCCTGGGGAAGCACCTGCGGCTCGGTGGAGGTGAAAGTCGCCGCTTGCTGCACCTCCGGAATGTGCAGGGCGAGGCGGGGATCGAGTTTGTCATGATGGGCCATGCTGCACGCATCCTGGCGCAGGGCGGGAACAAAGCGGCGGCCCAGGGCAGGCAATCCCGCGCGGCCACGTAATTCGGAAATGCGCCCGGCCACAATTTCTTCCACCCCGGCGCCGGAATATTCGGCAAAGGTGCGGGCGAAGTCTTCGGTCACCCAGATGTTGCCGCCCCGCTCTACCACGCCGATCCCCACGGCGTTGTAGTCGGGATCGAGAATGTTGGCGCGGTGAGGCGGCGAGTGCATGAAGCCCTGGTGAACGCCTTCGGCCGTCTGGTGCAGCCCGACGTTTTCACCCTCGCTATCAAAATGCAGACCGGTTGACGCCAGGCGGTCGCTCACCATAGGTTCGCGACGAAACTGGTGCGAGAGTTTCTGGCGCGCCGCCATGAGTTGGGAGTGGGCGCGCGCCGCCTCCTGCAGTTGCGCATTGGCCTCCAGCGCCGGCAGGCCGCGCGCAGTGCGCGCCTGGTTGAGTAGCTCAAAAATCCTCTGCTCCGCCGCTTCGTCGTAGTTGGCCGCCCTTGCCGGGCGGCTCGAAGCCACGCTGAGGAAAACCCCCACCTCACAGAGGAAAACGAGCAAGTTATTCATAGTTAATCAGATACAGAGTTAACTTTTTCCTTTTCTTCGCCTCACCTCAAATACTACAATCCTGCCATACTCGCGGGAGGAATGGTATGGGCTCGGTGGTACTGACGGCAATTGTTTTTGCAGCTCTGGGGGGCGCCCTGGCCTGGGTGCTCGCGCGCGCCCAGGCGCCCGCCCTGCGCCAGCGGCTGCAGGACGTAGAACAGCAATTGGGACTGGCGTCGGGCGAATTGAAAGTGCAAACCGGCGCCAATGCCGATTTGCGCCAGCGCGTGGCCCAGCTGGAGTCAGACCTGAAGCACACGCGAGAACACGGGGAAGAAAAGCTGCGCCTGCTCAGCCAGGCCAAGGACGACCTGGGCAACGCCTTCAAGGCCCTTTCGGCCGAGGCCCTCAAGTCCAACAACGAATCGTTTCTGCAGCTGGCCCGAGAGAGCCTGCAGAAATTTCAGGCGGGCGCGCAGGGGGACCTGGAAAAGCGCGAGCAAGCGGTGGCGGAGCTGGTTTCGCCCATCAAGGAAACGCTGGAGAAATTCGATACCCACATTCGTGAAGTGGAGAAAGAGCGCGGCAAAGCTTACGGGCAGCTAAGCGAGCAGGTGAAGTCGTTGCGCGAAACCCAGGAGAGCCTGCGCGACCAGACGGGCAAGCTGGTGCAGGCGCTGCGCGCGCCTTCCGTGCGCGGCCGCTGGGGGGAAATCCAGTTGCGCCGGGTGGTGGAAATTGCGGGCATGCTTCCCTACTGCGATTTTGAGGAGCAGGCGACCGTGATCACGGCGGAAGGGCGGCTGCGCCCGGACCTGGTGGTCAAGCTCCCGGGGGGCAAGAACCTGGTGGTGGATGCGAAAACGCCGCTGGCGGCTTATCTGGACGCCATGGAGACGCAGGATGAAGATGTGCGCCGCGCCAAGCTGGCCGACCACGCGCGCCAGGTGCGCGACCACATGGTCAAGCTGGGCTCGAAGCAGTACTGGGAGCAGTTTGAACACACACCCGAGTTTGTGGTCATGTTTCTGCCGGGTGAAACCTTTTTCAGCGCGGCGCTGGAGCAGGACCCTTCGCTGATTGAGTCGGGAGTGTACGAGAAGGTGATTCCGGCTTCGCCGACCACGCTGATCGCGCTGCTCAAGGCGGTGGCCTACGGCTGGGGCCAGGAGCGGATTGCGCGCAGCGCGCAGCAGATCAGCGCCCTGGGCCGGGAGCTGCACGAGCGGTTACGTTTGCTGGCGCGGCACTTCGACGATGCGGGCAAGGGCCTTGACAAAGCGGTGGAATGCTACAACAAGGCCATTGGATCGCTGGAAGGCCGGGTGCTGGTTTCGGCGCGCAAGCTGAATGAGCTGACCGCATCCACGGCGGAAGAGATTCCTGAACTCGAGCCCATTGAGACCACCTCGCGAACCTTGCAGATTGAGTTCGAGGAAGAAGAAGCAGGCGCTAACGGACACCTGGCCGCAAGCTCCGCGAGCCGCGGATAGCGTTTTCGTCGAGTTGTTATGATGTCCCTGCCTGTTTTCGCTTCTCGCCTATATCCCGCCTGATCGGGTAGTCAACGATGATGGCACGACCGTCGGTGAGTGCTTTTACGGAATGGTGGACGTTGCTGGGTACAATCCCCACCGTGCCCGGCCGGGCAATCTGCTTCACGCCATCAATGGTTAGCTCGAGTTCGCCTTCGACGACTTCGTAAACCTCTTCCTGGAGATGAAAATGTTCGTGGATGGAGGCACCGCGCTTGAAGTCGTAGTGGGCGAACGTCATGTTCTGCGAATGAAAATAGCGCCCATACCAGCCCGGCAGACGCTCCACAACTTGCAGCTTTTCGGTATCTATAAAAGGCACAGCGACACTCCAGGGCAGAGATTCTAGCATCGCCAGCACGGGGATAGTTGAGACGGCGTTTTTCTGGTTAGAAAACGCAAACCGTTCCTGGCGCCGGGAACTCGATTCTGGATTCAGCATGCAATCTCTGTGGCTGTCATATTGAGCGAGGGCGCATGCCCGAGTCGAAATACCCCTGCGTGGCTAACGTGCCCCCGAGGTCGCAGGGAGTTTTGATGAGAGAACTCCCTGAAGCGGTAAACGAGGGGCAAAGACTGTTGGGGTCCTTCGACTCCGCAGACCGATTCGCAAGCGAATCGGTCTGCTGCGCTCAGGATGACATCACGCATTTTTGCGGTACCGCTTAAGAAGCAACAACAGTACGGTAGAGATGTTGCGTGCAACGTCTGGCTGGCGATGCGAGAGACGTAACAAGTTACGTCTCTACTGCTTGCGCCTCAGGTCGTGGTCGAGCGCGCGTTTTTCGGCGGTGGTGAGCGGGCGCGAACCGTCCTTTGGGAGGTAGCCCAGGGTGAGCGGGCCGATTGCTACGCGCATCAGGCGCAGCACCTCGACGTCGAGCGCGGCCAGCAGGCGGCGGATGTGGCGGTTCTTGCCTTCGTCCAGAACGACTTCCAGCCAGGCATTGCGCTGACCCTGGCGCACGACGCCCACACGCTTCACCCGCAGCCGCTCGCCGTCCACGGTCACTCCCTTCTCCAGCGCGCGGAGTAGCGCCGCATCAGCCGGTTTGCCGATCTGCACGTGGTAGGTCTTGTCGAGATGGCTCTCAGGAGCGGTGATGCGAGCCGCCCATTCGGAATCGTTAGTCAACAGCAGCAGACCCTCGCTGGCCTTATCGAGGCGGCCGACGGGTGCCAGCCAGGGGAGGCCGGCAGGCAGACAGTCGTAGACCGTGCGCCGGCCCTGTTCGTCGGCCGCGCTGGTAACCACGCCACGAGGTTTATTGAGCATGAGGTAGAGCGGGGTAGAAGCGACCAGGGCTTGGCCGTCAACCAGGATTCGGTCTAGCTCCAGATTTACGGGTGCTTCCGGATTGCGGCGCACGGCGCCATTCAGGTTGACCCGGCCGGCGCGAATCAGTGTGAACGCGTCCGAGCGGGAACAGTAGCCCAGTTTGGAAAGGGCGCGCGCCAGGCCGATGCGGCGGGAGGGTTTTGCGGTGGTCACAGGGTTCATCGTAAATCAAGCCGCTTTCGCGGGAATGGGCGCCATTCTGCGGGTGAAATCGAAAACTCGTCGCATCAGCGGTGGTCCTGGGCTCTTCCCTTCCATTCGCCGCCGCGCCCGAGCCAGAACTTTATGGCCGAGTGCAGTGTTGCTCCCATGTAGAACAAAGCCGCCAGGGGCAAGCTGAGCGCCCACAAAGGATTAAGGCGATAAAAGCGCGCCATGGGCAGATAGGTCACAGTCATGGCAGCCCAGGCGGCACCGCCCAAGGCGATGGGAACGAGATGACGCGAGAACAACAATGCCGGAGGGAGCAAATACGTGACGCCGAGGCCGATCACAGTCCCCAGCAAAAGCAGCGCGGAGTGTTGCAGCTGATTGAAAGCGTTGCGGGATATCATGCGTCCGATCTCGGCGAATGAGCCGTAGGGGCGGATGCTGGCGCTGGCAGCGGTTAGCCCCAGCCACACCCTTCCACCACTGCCCTTGACCGCGCGGGCCAGAGCGCAGTCGTCAATGATTTCGCCGCGAATCGCCGCAACGCCGCCGGCGCGGGCGAGCGCTTCCGGGCGGATCAGCAGGCAGCCTCCCGCAGCACCCGCCGTCGAACGCCGGGGATTGGAAGTCCACGATGGAGGATAGAGTTTGAAGAAGAAGTACACAAAAGCAGGAATGAGGAGTTTTTCCGCCAGGCCGCAGCAGTGGAGTTTGACCATGAAGGAGACCAGGTCATAGCCGCGGTCGGCGATGGCAAGCAGAGATGAAATTGTTGCCGGAGAGTGAACAATATCGGCGTCGCTGAGCAACAGGAAGTCGGGAGCAAAAGCCCGTGAGGCCTCAATCCCCTGGCTGACAGCCCAGAGCTTGCCTGACCAGCCCGGCGTCAGTGCCCGGCCTTCAAGAATGGTGAGCGAGACCAGTTTGCCCAGGGAGGCGGCGGCCTGGCGGGCGATTTCAGCGGTGGCGTCGCTGCTGGCGTCGTCTATGAGGAAAAGGTGGAGCGACTCACCCTCGCATTCCAGCAACGAAACGATGCTTCGGGCGATGACGGCCGCCTCATTGCGCGCGGGAATGATTACCGCTACGCGATGTGTTAAGGCGGCCGCGCCGGGTTGCGCAGTGATTGGTCCGATGCGCCAGAAGTAGCCGCGCCCAACCAGCAGGTAAGCCCAGATGAGCGCAGCGACAATGGCGGCGACGGTGGTGATGACCATCGCCGACGAGTTTACAGGACGATGGTTGGAGCAGGGCCTTCGGGCCTGCGTCAAAGCGGACTAGCGAGCAAGGCTCACTTCTCCTGTACGAAGATGATTTCGTGGCCGTCAGGGTCCTTGATGGTCACCCAGGTCTCTTCCGCCCTCTCGCCTTCAGTGAACCTGATTCCCCGGCTGCGCAAGCCCTCGCGAGTCAGGCCCAAGTGGGAAACGGCGATGCCAACCTGGTTGGGTTGCTGGCCGGAAAAGCGGGCGTCGTAGTCCACGCAAACCGGCACGCCGGCAACCTCCATGCGGAAGTATTCTCCCTTCTTCTCGTCGAGAACCGAAAACTGCAGCATGTCCACGTAGAAACGGCGGGCACGTTCCAGGTTGGCGGTGTGAATGGTAAAGAAATCCAGCTTTCGAATGGGAAGCGGCAGGGTGATATCGCGGATATGCGTGGCGAGGAACCAGGTGAAGCCCAGGGGATCCTTCACCCCTGCGCTGCGGTCGCCGTAGGGCTTGTCGTTGGGGGTCTCGAGGGAAGTGGCGCCGGCGCGCATGGCGCGCTCATAGGCCGCGTCCGTGTCTGGAACGTAGAGGTGGAGAGCGCAGGGTACGGTGCCAAACTGGCCGTGGGCGTCGCCGATTTCGAGCGTATTGTCGCCAATCTGCACGGTGACGTGCAGGACGGCGCCTTGGGGCGACCTGGGAACATCGCCCAGGATTTCCGCGTCAAACGCATTCTTTAGAAATTCCATAAGCTGGTCGGCGCCGCGGGGATGCAACACGGGCTGGACCGCGGGCGGTCCTCCCGCCGGGGGCGTCCAGCTGATCGGCGTGGCGATGTACCAGAAGTTGCCAAACTTGTCTTTCACACCACCTTCGCGGTCGCCATAGTCCTGGTTGACCGGCGGGAAGACAGAGGTTGCCCCGGCAGACAGGGCGCGGGCGTAGACAGCGTCGGCGTCGCTCACGTAGATGTGAAGCTCGGCAGGCCGGGGCGGGAACTGCTCGTTCGAATCAGCAAACTCGACGATATAACCGCCAAGATCCGCTTCGGCGTGCATCAGCGAACCATCGGGCAGGGGCACACGCAGGCGTTCCCGGGCGCCAAACGCCGCCTTCAAAAAGTCGCTGAATTCCGCCGCTCCCCGCACGATGAGGTAGGGCGTAATAGTGTGGAAACCTTCCCTGATGTAGCGGACCGGTTCCAGCTTAGGTTGCGTAGCCATGGCTGAGCTCCTTTGCAAGTCTGATTTCAGTTGCTGTTTGAATTCTTCCCGCGGTAGTTGGCGCAGAGTGGCGGCAAGGCTCACCAGGGGCGCGAGTTCCGCTTGGACGGAGGGCAGCAGTGAGTCGGGCTGGGAGAGCAGCGCCTGCACCGCCTGATCGAGCTGGCCGGCTATGGAGCGCTTAGGCATGGGCCCTCCTCATGCGCGCTCGCAGGCTGTCCAGGGCGCGGAACTGCAACTGCTTGACCGCGCCTTCGCTGCGGCGCAACTCCTGCGCTATCTCGCGAATGCTCTTTTGCTCCACAAAACGCATAACGACGACGCGGTGCTGGTCCGGCGGCAGTCCGTTCACCAGGCGAAACAGGGTGGCACTCTCCTCCACCCGGCTCAGGGCGACGGGGTCCTCAATGTCGTCGGCGGCCGCTGGCAGCTCGCTTTCTCGGGCGGCGTGCTGCCGCCGGTCGGCAAGGGCGTTGGCGGCCATGCGATAAAGCCAGGCGGCGAACGGCACGCCCCGCCACTCAAAGCGGCGCAGATTGGCCAGGGCGCGGTGGAAGACCTCGGAGGTCAAGTCCTCAGCCTCAGCGCGGTCGCGCACCCGGCGGGCCACAAACGCATACACGCGCTCGAAGTTGCGCTCGTAGAGCTCGGCAAAGCGGCTCGGATCACGCTGGGCCGCCTCTATGAGCTGCCGCTCCTCGTCGGCTTCCTGTTTGGCAGCCTTCAACCGTTCTCCCCGGCAGGTGTTCCCTGCCCCATAGAGATTAACCGGAGAGATGGGGAAAAGGTTACGGAGGGATTTTAGGACAGCATCGTCTCCCCCCATTCTGTCACGTTGAGAGAGGGCGCATGCCCGAGTCGAAATACCCAGTGCGCCTAATTGCGACAAAGGAGTTTCTACTCCATGAGATCACACCAATCTTGAGAACTCCCTGAGGCCATGCAGTTGGTGTGTGCTACGCCGGGGCCCTTCGCTCGGGCGAGGGTCGGCATGCCGCACCCTCGTCCTTAGGGACATTCGTTGAAACTCTTACGATTTAGCTACAATGCCAGCCATGTGTTCCTTATTTAAACGACGCCGTGCAGTCCTCATTGTGACCATGATTCTGGCGAGCACGTTGCCCGCGTACGCGCAGAAGCCCCTGACCGCGCGCCAGGTGATCGAGAAGATCAAGCTGCAGATTGGTGCTCCGGTAGATCCAAACACGGTTGACACATTCAAGGCCGGCGACCCGGAAGCTCCAGTCACCGGCATCGCGACTACATTTCTGGCCACCTACGCCGTATTGCAGGAAGCGGTGGCCTCGGGCGCCAACCTGATCATCACGCACGAGCCCACTTTTTATAACCATCTGGATGAGACCGGATTCCTGAAAGACGACGCGGTATTTCAGCAGAAAATGAGCTACATTCGGGCACATCATCTGGTGATCTGGCGTTTCCACGATGAATGGCACGAGCGCAAGCCGGACGGAATTATTGAGGGCTTCACCCTGGCGGTGGGATGGGAAAAATACCGGCGGCCGTACGAGGAAAATATATTTACGCTGCCGCCGACCACGGTCGGTCAACTGGCGGCGGATTTACAGGCAAGGCTGAATTCGCGAATCATACGCATTGTGGGCGATCCGCTGCTGCGCGTCACCGATGTAGCCTACCTGCCGGGGGCCTCCGGCGAGAACAAGGAGATCAAAGAACTGGAGCGCGACGACGTGCAGGTGCTGGTGGCAGGCGAGGCCCGGGAATGGGAAACGGTGGAATATGTCCGCGATGCGGCTGCCGAGGGCAGACACAAAGCGCTCATCCTGCTCGGTCACGAAGTGTCGGAGGAACCGGGTATGGAGTACTGCGCCCGCTGGCTGCGAACGCTCTTCCCTGGGGTGCCGGTGGCGTTTATTCCCGCCGGCGAGCCGTTCCAGAACTTGGGACGGTAAGTAGAGACGTAATTAATTACGTCTCTACCCTTAATTACCCCACCTCAATGCGAGTCGCTGCCCGGGCGCTTGAGCACGGGATGGTCGTCGTCCTTGCCCCCGGTATTGTCACCGGGTTGCTGCGTGCGTCGCAGACTGGGCTCGGCCTTGCCGTTGGGGTTCTCCACCTTGCGCCGATTCTCGAGGCGGGCCAGGCGGGTTTTCACGTCCTGGAACTCGGAGGTGTCCACCACGTACTCATTGCGCGGAGGCAGGATCTTGGCAATCTCTTTTTGCGTCTGCGC